>NZ_JAVRFL010000025.1:0-100855 GCF_031845925.1 Micromonospora reichwaldensis
CGTTCCTCAAGGGCCTCAAGCAGGTCGACGGATGGCAGGACATGCCCCTGACCAAGGCCGCCCAGACCGTGCAGGTGTCGGCCTACCCCGACCACTACGCCCAGTGGGAGCAGCAGGCCGCCGACCTGGTGGCCGAGCACTGGAACAGCTGACACAGACTTTCCACCACAAGGGGGATCGCTGGCCGGCACCCGAACACGGGGTGCCGGCCAGCGGCACATCCCGCGCCGGTGGAACATCGCAGGCCGTCGGCTGGTTGAATGAGGTGTCGGTGTGTTCAGTGTCCCCGGGCCTCACCTAAATTGCCTTCGCGGAATACCGTCCGGCTGGAGCCGCGTCGCGCCACTCGCCGAGAGGCGACCTGCACACCGACACCGGCGCCGCCCCCGAGCCTCCGGGCCCGGGGGCGGCGCTGTCTTCGCCGCCCCGCAGCCGAAGCCGATCACTGCGCGAACATCGGTGCGGTCGAAATCGAGCCGACCACCGCCCGGACACCGGGTCGCGAGCGGCCATGCCCCGAAGCCAGCATCGCGCCGCCCGCCGCCCGCCGCCCGCCGCCCGCCGCCCGCCGCCCGCCGCCCGCGTCGGCCGGGTACCGCGTGCGACGTCCCGCCCGCCGCCCGCGCCGGCGGGTACCGCGTGCGACGTCCCGCCCGCCGCCCGCGCCGGCCGGGTACCGCGTGCGACGTCCCGCCCGCCGCCCGCGCCGGCCGGGTACCGCGTGCGTGGTACCCGCCCGCCGCCCGCGCCGGCCGGGTACCACGTGCGACGTCCCGCCCGCCGTCCGCGTACCGCAAGCGGCTCCCGGCCGGCGAGCCCGCGGGCAGTGGCAGCCCCGAGCCGGTCGCGTACGGCCATGGCGACGCCGCGGGAAGCGGGCGGTGACCGTCGGGGTGGTGATCCGGCGGCACGGGTCGCGGTCCCGGGCGGCCTGGCCTATGTTCATGTTGGCGGTGTCGGACGGCCGGGAGGGGTGTCGCGCGTGGGCCTGCGGACCTTCATCCAGGGCTGGCCGGTATACCGGCAGCTCACCGGCACCGATCCGCTGGGCCGGGGCGCCGCGGCGCAGTCGGGCCGCTCGGCGGAGCTGACCGCCCGCACGGAGACCGCCGACAGCGTGGCGCGGTCGGTCTGTCCCTACTGCGCGGTCGGCTGCGGCCAGCGTGTGTTCGTCAAGGACGGCGCGGTCACCCAGATCGAGGGCGACCCGGACAGCCCGATCTCGCGGGGCCGGCTGTGCCCGAAGGGGTCGGCCAGCAAGAGCCTCGTCACCAGCCCTCTGCGGCAGACGAAGGTCCGCTACCGGCGGCCCTACGCCACCGAGTGGGAGGATCTGGAGCTCGACGTCGCGCTCGACATGATCGCCGATCGGATCCTCGCCGCGCGGGCGGAGACCTGGGAGGACGTCGACGCGCAGGGCCGGCCGCTCAACCGCACGCTGGGCATCTCCAGCCTGGGTGGGGCGACGCTGGACAACGAGGAGAACTACCTCATCAAGAAGCTTTTCACGGCGATGGGGGCGCTCCAGATCGAGAACCAGGCGCGCATTTGACACTCCGCCACCGTCCCCGGTCTGGGGGCCAGCTTCGGTCGCGGTGGCGCGACGGACTTCCAGCAGGACGTCGCCAACGCTGACGTCATCGTCATCCAGGGCTCGAACATGGCCGAGGCCCATCCGGTGGGCTTCCAGTGGGTGATGGAGGCCAAGCGGCGCGGCGCCAAGGTGTTCCACGTCGATCCGCGGTTCACCCGCACCAGCGCGGTGGCCGACACGTACCTGCCGATCCGCGCGGGCTCCGACATCGCGCTGCTCGGTGGCGTGGTGCGCCACATCCTGGAGAACGAGCTGGACTTCCGGGAGTACGTGCTGGCCTACACCAACGCCGCGACGATCGTCAGCGAGCGCTTCGTCGACACCGAGGACGGCGACGGTTTCTTCTCCGGCTTCGACCCGGAGACGGGCAGCTACGTCCAGGACTCCTGGCAGTACGCGGGCCACGAGTCCGACTCCGGCAGCGGGCACACCGCGAAGGAGCGGGACACCGCCGCCGGGCTGCGCCACGAGTCGCACGGCGCCGACGTGGGCGGGCAGGTGGAGCGGGACGAGACGTTGCAGCACCCCCGCTGCGTCTACCAGATCCTCAGGCGGCACTTCGCCCGCTACACCCCGGAGATGGTGGAGCGGGTCTGCGGCATCCCCCGGGAGAAGTTCCTGGAGCTGGCGCAGGCGTGGACGGCCAACTCGGGCCGGGAGCGCACCGGCGTGCTGATCTACTCGGTGGGGTGGACGCAGCACAGCGTCGGCGTGCAGTACATCCGTACCGGCGCGATCATCCAGCTGTTGCTGGGCAACATGGGCCGCCCCGGCGGGGGCATCCTGGCCCTGCGCGGGCACGCCAGCATCCAGGGCTCCACCGACATCCCGACGCTGTTCAACCTGCTCCCCGGCTACCTGCCGATGCCGCACCACGCCGACCACCCCACCTTCGACGAGTGGGTGGACAGCATCCGCCACCCGGGCCAGAAGGGCTTCTGGGGCAACGCCCGCGCCTACGCGGCGAGCCTGCTCAAGGCGTACTGGGGGGACGCGGCGACGCCGGAGAACGACTTCTGCTACGGGTACCTGCCCCGGATGACCGGCGACCACGGGACGTACCAGCAGGTGCTGAACATGATCGACGGGAAGGTGCGGGGCTACTTCCTGCTCGGCCAGAATCCGGCGGTCGGCTCGGCGCACGGCCGGGCGCAGCGCCTCGGCATGGCCAACCTCGACTGGCTGGTGGTCCGCGACCTCTTCATGATCGAGAGCGCCACGTTCTGGCGGAACAGCCCCGAGGTCGCCACCGGCGAGATCGTGCCGGAGCAGTGCAGGACGGAGGTGTTCTTCCTGCCGGCCGCCTCGCACGTGGAGAAGGAGGGCACCTTCACCCAGACCCAGCGGCTGCTGCAGTGGCGGGAGAAGGCCGTCGAACCGCCGGGCGACGCCCGCTCCGAGTTGTGGTTCTTCTACCACCTCGGGCGCCGGCTGCGGGAGAAGCTGGCCGGCTCCGACCTGCCGCGCGACCGGGCGCTGCTCGACCTGGCCTGGGACTATCCCACGCACGGTCCGCACGCCGAGCCGAGCGCCGAGGCGGTGCTGCGCGAGATCAACGGGTACGAGGTGGCGACCGGCCGCCCGCTGTCCGCCTTCGCCGAGGCCCGTGACGACGGTTCCACCGCCGTGGGCTGCTGGATCTACTCCGGGGTGTACGCCGACGGCGTCAACCAGGCGGCCCGGCGCAGGTCCCGCCACGAGCAGGACTGGGTGGCCGCCGAGTGGGGCTGGGCGTGGCCGGCGAACCGGCGCACCCTCTACAACCGGGCCTCGGCGGACCCGCAGGGCCGACCGTGGAGCGAGCGCAAGCGCTACGTCTGGTGGGACCCGGACGCCGGGGAGTGGACCGGCTACGACGTGCCGGACTTCGAGCGGACCAAGCCGCCGACGTACCGGCCGCCGGCGGGCGCGTCCGGCCCGGAGGGCATCGCCGGCGACGACCCGTTCGTCATGCAGGGCGACGGCAAGGGCTGGCTGTACGCGCCCAGCGGCGTGCTGGACGGGCCGCTGCCGACGCACTACGAGCCGGCCGAGTCGCCGGTGCGCAACCCGTTCTACCGGCAGCAGGCCAACCCCACCCGCAAGGTGTACGCGCACCCGGTGAACTCGGTGAACCCGAGCCCGCCGCAGGAGCACAGTCAGGTCTTCCCGTACGTGTTCACGGTCAGCCGGCTCACCGAGCACCACACGGCGGGCGGGATGAGCCGTACGGTGCGGCCCCTGGCGGAGCTGCAACCGGAGATGTTCGTCGAGGTGTCCCCGGAGTTGGCCGCGGAGGTGGGCCTGGCGCACCTGGGCTGGGCGCACCTGGTCAGCGGGCGGGCGGTCATCGAGGCGAAGGTGCTGGTCACCGACCGGCTCAGCCCGCTGCGCGTGGACGGTCGGGTGATCCACCAGGTGTGGCTGCCGTACCACTTCGGGTTCGAGGGCCTGGTGACGGGCGACTCGGCCAACGACCTGTTCGGGATCACCCTCGACCCGAACGTGCTGATCCAGGAGAGCAAGATCGGTACCTGTGACGTACGGCCCGGTCGGCGGCCCACCGGCCCGGCCCTGCTGGACCTGGTGGCCGACTACCAGCGGCGGGCGGGCATCGTCCCCGGGCAGCCGGCCCCGACGCTCACCCCGGGGGCGCTCGCCCCGCCGGAGCCCGCCGACGGCGCCGGGGAGGGCACCGATGCTTCCTGACCCGCACAGCCTGTCCGGGCCGCTGGACCCGGCTCCGGAGGCCGGCTGGACCGACGCCCCGCCCCGGATGGGCTTCTTCACCGACACGAGCGTCTGCATCGGCTGCAAGGCGTGCGAGGTGGCGTGCAAGGAGTGGAACGACGTCCCCGGCTCGGGGCTGGACCTGCTCGGCATGTCGTACGACAACACCGGCGCGCTGACCGCGAACTCGTGGCGGCACGTCGCGTTCGTCGAGCAGCCCCGCCCGGCGGGGCACCGCAGCCCGCCGTTCGCCGGCACGCCGACGGGCGGCTCGGTCAGCGCCTCGTCGGCGGCCGTGGCCGCCGGCGTCGGCAACCCGACCGGCACCGAGCCGGGGGTGCCGCCGGGCGCGGCGGACGCGGCCGCGCGGATGGCCGCCGGCACCGGGGCCGGCCCGGGGACCGGCGCCGGCGCGGGCACGGGCCCCGCCGGCACGAGCACGGCCGGCCGGACCGGCGGGCCGGAGTTCCTGGGGATGCCCGGGGCACAGCCGCCGGGGCGCGCCGGGGGCGCGGAGGGGCGCACCGACTTCCGCTGGCTGATGATGTCCGACGTGTGCAAGCACTGCACCCACGCGGCCTGCCTCGACGTCTGCCCCACCGGCTCGCTGTTCCGCACCGAGTTCGGCACGGTGGTGGTGCAGGAGGACATCTGCAACGGCTGCGGCTACTGCATCTCCGCCTGCCCCTACGGCGTCATCGACCAGCGCAAGGGCGACGGCCGCGCGTGGAAGTGCACGCTGTGCTACGACCGGATCGGCGCGGGCAGTACTCCGGCCTGCGCGCAGGCGTGCCCGACCGAGTCCATCCAGTACGGCCCCCTCGACGAGCTACGGGAGCGGGCCGCGGTCCGGGTGGCGACGCTGCACGAGCGGGGCGTGCCCGAGGCGCGGCTCTACGGGCACGACCCCGGCGACGGGGTCGGCGGCGACGGCGCGTTCTTCCTGCTGCTCGACGAGCCCGAGGTGTACGGGCTGCCCCCGGACCCGGTGGTCACCACACGGGACCTGCCGAAGATGTGGAGGCGCGCCGGCCTGGCCGCGCTGGCGATGGCGGCGGCGGCCGTGGCCGCGTTCGTGGGAGGTTCCTCATGAGTCCGGAGCGCGGTGGGCGCAGGCGGCGCGGCGGCGAGGAGCTGAGGGTCCCGGAGGCCGAGTTCACCTCCTACTACGGCCGGCCGATCCTCAAGGCGCCGGTCTGGAAGTGGGACATCGCCGCGTACCTGTTCACCGGCGGGCTGGCCGCCGGCTCGTCGCTGCTCGCGGCGGGCGGGCAGCTCACCGGGCGCCCCGCGCTGCGCCGCGCCGGCCGGGTCGCCTCGCTGGCGGCGGTCACCGCCAGCACCGTCTTCCTGATCAAGGACCTGGGGCGGCCCGCCCGGTTCCACCACATGCTGCGGGTGGCCAAGCCCACCTCGCCCATGTCCGTGGGCACCTGGATCCTCGGCGCCTTCGGCCCGGCCGCCGGGCTCGCGGCGGTCGCCGAGGGCGCGGCCTGGCTGCCCGAGCGGGGGCTGCCCGGCCTCGCCCGCCGGGTGCTGCCGCCGGTGGGGCACGCCGCCGGGCTGGCCGCCGCGGCGACCGCGCCGGCGCTGGCGACGTACACGGGGGTGCTGCTGGCCGACACGGCCGTGCCGTCGTGGCACGAGGCGTACCCGGAACTGCCGGTCATCTTCGCGGGCAGCGCCCTGGCCAGCGGCGCGGGAGTGGGGCTGATCGCCGCGCCCTGCGCGCAGACCGGTCCCGCCCGGCGGATGGCGGTGGCGGGCGCGGCCCTGGAGCTGTACGGCGCGCACCGGGTGGAGACCCGGCTCGGGCTGCTCAGCGAGCCCTACCGCACCGGCCGGCCCGGTCGCCTGCTGCGCGTGGGGCGGGCCCTGACCGCCGCGGGGGTGGCTGGCGCGTTGCTGGGTCGGCGCAGCCGCACGCTCTCCGCGCTGTCCGGGGTGGCGCTGCTGGGCGCCTCGGTGGCGACCCGGTTCGGCATCTTCGAGGGCGGCGTGGCCTCGGCGAAGGATCCGAAGTACACGGTGCTGCCGCAGCGGGAGCGCCTCGAGCGGCGGCGCGCCGCCGAGGGCTGACGCCTCCCCGCACACGTCCACCGGGCCTGTGGTTCACTGCTGCGTGGAGGCGTTCAGGCGGCTGGTGCCCCTCCCGGTCTTCAAAACCGGTGTGGTCCGGGATCCGGGCCAGGCGGGTTCGATTCCCGTCCGTCTCCGCCATGCTGCGGAAGTGGGGATCATGGGGGACGTCGCGGCCGATCCGCGCCGGCGGGTGCCGCGCACCGACGCGGTGCTCGCCGACCCCCGGCTGGCCGCCGCGGCGGGCACCCTGGGTCGGGAGCGGGTCAAGGCCGCCGTCCACCGCGCCCAGGAGCGCGCCCGCCGGGGCGAGATCACCCCCGAGGCGGTACGCGACGCCGCGCTGGCCGCCCTGCCGGCGCCGGCGCCCCGGGCGGTGCTCAACGCCACCGGTGTGGTGCTGCACACCAACCTGGGTCGCGCCGCGCTGTCGCCCGCCGCCGTCGCGGCGGTCGCCGCCGCCACCGGGCACACCGACGTCGAGTTGGACCTGCGCACCGGGCGGCGGGCCCGGCGCGGACGCGACGCCCTCGACGCCCTCGCGGCCGCGGTGCCGGACGCGGGCGCGGTGCACGTGGTCAACAACGGCGCCGCCGCGCTGGTGCTCGCCGCGACCGCGCTGGCCGCCGACGCCGAGATCGTCGTCAGCCGGGGCGAGCTGGTGGAGATCGGCGACGGGTTCCGCCTGCCCGACCTGCTGGAGAGCACCGGCGCCCGGCTGCGCGAGGTCGGCACCACCAACCGCACCACACTCGACGACTACGCCGCCGCGATCGGTCCCCGGACCGGCTTCGTGCTCAAGGTGCACCCGTCGAACTTCCAGGTCACCGGCTTCACCTCCGCCGTGCCCGTACGCGCGCTGGCCACCCTCGGCGTCCCCGTGGTCGCCGACATCGGCTCCGGGCTGCTCGCGCCCGACCCGTTGCTGCCCGCCGAGCCGGACGCCGCCAGCACCCTGCGGGCCGGGGCGGCGCTGGTCACCGCCAGCGGCGACAAGCTGCTCGGCGGCCCGCAGGCCGGGCTGCTGCTCGGTGCCGCCGACCTGGTCGAGCGGCTGCGCCGGCACCCCCTCGCCCGGGCGTTGCGGGTGGACAAGCTGACCCTCGCCGCGCTCGCCGCCACCCTCGCCGATCCGGCCACCCCCACCCGGGCCGCGCTGCACGCCGACCCGGGCGCGCTGCGGGCGCGCACCGAGCGGCTGTGCGCCGCGCTCGCCGCCGACGGGTGCGAGGCGCAGGTGGTGCCCGCCGGGGCGGTCGTCGGCGGCGGTGGCGCCCCCGGCGTCGAGCTGCCCTCGTGGGCGCTCGCCCTGCCCGAGCGGTACGCGCAGCCACTGCGCGTCGGCGACCCGCCGGTGCTGGGCCGGGTGGTACGCGGGCGGCTGCTGCTGGACCTGCGCTGCGTGCCCGCCGACGCCGACGCGGCGCTGCGCGCCGCCGTGCTGCGCGTGCCCGGGGAGGACTGAGGCGTGTTCGTGGTGGCCACCGCCGGGCACGTCGACCACGGCAAGTCGACACTGGTCCGGGCCCTGACCGGGATGGAACCCGACCGGTGGGCCGAGGAACGCCGCCGGGGCATGACCATCGACCTCGGCTTCGCCTGGAGCACGCTGCCCTCGGGCGCGACGGTGGCGTTCGTCGACGTGCCGGGGCACGAGCGGTTCGTGCCGAACATGCTCGCCGGCGTCGGCCCGGTGCCCGCCGCGCTGGTCGTCGTCGCCGCCGACGAGGGCTGGATGCCGCAGTCGGCCGAGCACCTGGCGGCACTGGACGCGCTCGGGGTGTCGTACGGCCTGCTGGTGGTGACCCGCGCGGACCTGGCGGATCCGGGGCCGGCGACGGCCCGCGCCCGGGCGGAGCTGGCCGCCACGTCCCTCGGCGCGGTCGACGCGGTGGCGGTGAGCGCGGCGACCGGCGCCGGCCTGCCGCAGCTGCGCGCGGCGCTGGACCGGCTCGCCGCCCGGCTGCCCGCCCCGCGTGCCGACGCCCCGGTGCGGCTGTGGGTGGACCGCGCCTTCACCGTCCGCGGCGCCGGCACGGTGGTGACCGGCACGCTCGGCGCAGGTCGGCTGCGGGTGGGCGACGAGCTGGAGCTGGCCGGCAGCGCGGAGGCGGTGCGGGTACGCGGCCTGCACTCCCTCGGCGTGGCCCGGCCCGAGGTCGGCCCGGTCGCCCGGGTGGCGGTGAACCTGCGCGGCACGCCCCGGGACCGGCTGGGGCGCGGCGACGCGCTGCTCACCCCCGGCCGGTTCCACCGCACGGACCTGCTGGACGTGCGGCTGGCCGGCGACCCGACCGGGGAGCTGCCGGCCACCCTGACCCTGCACATCGGCGCGGCGGCGGTGCCGGCCCGGGTCCGGCCGCTCGGCCCGGACACGGCCCGGCTGCGGCTGGCCCGGCCGTTGCCGCTGCTGGTCGGGGACCGGGCGCTGCTGCGCGACCCGGGTCGGCACCACGTCGCGGGCGGGGTGACCGTGCTGGACGTGGCGCCGCCGCCGCTGACCCGTCGGGGCGCGGCGGTCGCCCGCGCGGCGGTGCTGGCGACGGTGGACGGCCGCCCCGAGCTGGCCGGCGAGCTGCGCCGGCGGCGGCTGGCCCGGGCCGCCGACCTGATCCGCATGGGCGTCGAGGTCGCCGGCCGGCCGGTCGCCGGCGACTGGCTGGCCGACCCGGAGCACTGGCGGGGCCTCGGCGCCCGGCTGGTCGAGGAGGTCGCCCGGCACTCGCGGGAACATCCGCTGGAGGCGGGCGCGCCGGTCGAGCTGCTGCGCCAGCGCCTCGACCTGCCCGAGCGGGCGCTGGTCGAGGCGCTGGTCCGGCCGCCGCTGCGGCTGCGCGCCGGTCGGGTCACCGCGTCGGCGGTCGACGCGCTGCCGGAACCGGTGGCCCGGGCGGTGGCCCGGGTCCGCGCCGAGTACGCCGACCGCCCGTTCCGCGCCCCCGAGGCCGAGCACCTCGCCGACCTGGGGCTGGGCCCCCGGGAGATCGGCGCGGCCGTACGCGCGGGGGCGCTGCTGCGCCTCGCCGAGAACGTGGTGCTGCTGCCCGGCGCGGCCGACGACGCCGTGCGGGTGCTGGCCGGGCTGCCCCAGCCGTTCACGCTCAGCGCCGCGCGGCGGGCGTTGGACACCACCCGCCGGGTCGCGGTGCCGCTGCTGGAGCTGCTGGACCGTCGCGGCGCCACCCGCCGGCTGCCCGACGACGCCCGGGTCGTGGTGACGGCCCGGTCCTGAAGCCGCCCCGGCGGTGTCGGCGGTCGCCTAGCGTGACGCCATGGACCCTTCCGCGGTCTGGCGGGACCGGCAGCACAAGTGGCGGATCGAGGCGTACCGGGCGCCGGACCTGCGTTTCGCGATCTTCGCCACCAACGGCACCACCGAGTCCGCGCCGCTGTGGCTGTTCGGGATGTCGGCGCTGGCCCGGTGGCTGATGACGCACAAGATCTCCCTCGACGACCTGGAGGTCGACTGACATGGGGGCGCAGCTCGGTCAGCTCGCGCTCGTGGCGGTGCTGGTGCTCATCAACGCGGCCCTGTCGGGCAGCGAGATGGCGCTGGTGACGCTGCGCGAGGGGCAGGTGCGGCAGTTGGGCCGGCGCAGCCGGTCCGGGGAGCGGCTGGCCCGGCTGGTCCGCGACCCCAACCGGTACCTGGCGACCATCCAGCTCGGCATCACCCTCGCCGGGTTCCTCGCCTCCGCCGCCGCCGCGGTGTCCCTGGCCGAGCCGCTGGTCGGGCCGCTGGGCTTCCTCGGCGGGGCCGCGCGCGGGGCGGCGGTCGTCCTGGTCACCGTGCTGCTGACGTTCGTCACCCTGGTCGTCGGCGAACTGGCCCCCAAGCGGCTGGCGATGCAGCGCGCGGAACGCTGGGGACTGGTCAGCGCCGGGCCGCTGGACCTGCTGGCCCGGCTGTCCCGGCCGGCGGTCTGGCTGCTCAGCAAGGCCACCGACGTGGTGGTGCGGCTCGCCGGCGGGGACCCGCGCGCCAGCCGTACGGAGATGAGCGAGGACGAGCTGCGGGAGATCCTGGTCAGCCAGCGGGGCCTGTCCGCACAGCAGCGCGAGATCCTCACCGGCGCGTTCGACATCGCCGGCCGGACGCTGCGGGACATCCTGGTGCCCCGGCTGGACGTGACGGTGCTGCCCGAGACGATGCCCGCGGCCGACGGGCTGCGCCGGCTCGCCGCCGCCGGCCGCTCCCGCGCCCCGGTCGTGGGGCCGGGTGGGCTCGACGCGGTGCGGGGCGTGGTGCACATCCGCGAACTCGTCGGAGCGGACGTGGCGACGGTCGCCGACCGGGCCCGTCCGCCGCTGCTGCTGCCCGGCACCCTGCCCGTCGCCGACGCGCTGCGCGAGCTGCGGCTGTGCCACCAGCAGCTCGCCCTGGTCGTCGACGAGCACGGCGGGGTCGACGGCATGATCACCATGGAGGACCTGCTGGCGGAGGTCGTCGGGGAGCTGTACGACGAGACCGACCGGGACGTGACCGGGGTGACCCGGGAACCGGACGGCTCGCTGCTGATGCCCGGCGACTTCCCGCTGCACGACCTGGCCGACGTCGGTGTCCGCCTGCACTTCCGGCCGTCGCGGGAGTACACGACGGTGGCCGGGCTGGTACTGGCCGGGCTGGGGCACCTGCCGACCGGACCGGGGGAGACCGTGCACCTGCCGGGGCTGACCGTCGAGGTGGTGGAGGTGGCCGGCCGCACGATCCGCCGGGTCCGGCTGCGCGGCTTCTCCGCCGGCCCCGACCCGGTCGGGTGACGGCGGCGGGAACCGCCACGAACGACGCGGATTGGGACGTACCGTCCGGTACGTGAAGGACCGAGGGATGCGGACGTTCGTCACCGTGCTGGCCGGGCTCGCGGTGATCTACTTCGGCACCACCGGCCGCAGCGAGGAGGACGGCCGGGGCGTCTCCGGCGGCCTCGTCGTGCTCGCGCTGCTGGCGGCGCTGCTGGTGTGGCACCTGACGAAGCCGGGCGACAAGACGGCCAAGTAGCCCGCTCACGCGGCGGCGGCGCGGGTGACCTCCCCGGCGGACTCCTCGCCGAGGGCCACCCGGACCAGCGCCGAGGCGAGCCGGCCGAAGTCGCCCGGGTCGACCAGCCCGGCCAGCCGGTCCGCCGAGCCGGGCAGGCCGAGGCGTTTCGCGCCGGCCAGGGCCCGCTGGTCGGCGTACGGGCGCAGGTCGGTCCAGGCCACCTGCGCCTCGCGCAGGAAGATGTCGGCGCCGGTGGGGCCGATGCCGGGGAACTCGGTCAGCAGCCGGCGCAGCCCGGCCGGTTCACCGCCGCCGTCGCGGTGCAGCCGGCGCAGGTCGCCCCGCCAGCGGTCCAGGCACAACCGGGCGCCGGTGCCGAGCATCGTCGAGGTCCGCTCGTCGTAGCGGCGGTAGTGGCCCCGGCCCAGCGCGTCGACCCGGTCCTGCCAGCTCGCCGCCTCCATCGCCTGCGGGGTCCGGTAGCCGGCGGCGAAGAGTTCGCGGGCGGCCGCCACGGCCACCCGGGCCCGGATCCGGGTGCTCAGCAGCGTGGCGAGCACCAGCAGCTGGTAGAGCGGGGCGGGCCGGTCGGCGAGCGTGATGCCCGCCTCCTCGGCGTACGTGCGGCCCCGCCGCTCCAGCAGGACCCGCGTCACCCTCCGGTCGTCGCCCATCCTCGGGGTGTACCCGCCCTGCGCCCGGCCACCCCTGCGGCCGTCCGCCCCGGCGGGTATGCCGCCGGGGCGGACGGGTAACCGACGTCGGACACGGCCGGACCCCGGAAGGAGAAACCCGTGGTGAATCCGCAGCAGGAGGAGTTCCGCCGCAACAACAAGGGCGCCACCAGCCAGGACAGCAAGGGCCCCAACCCCGCGGGGCACCCGCGCAACCGCGGCTCGTCGCACGGCGACGAGGGTCGCCCGGTGCCCCGGGGGCAGGTGTCGCCGTACGGCCCGGCCACGGAGCCGGTCGCCGACGACGAGAGCGCCCGGGGCTAGCAGCTCCGGCCCGCGACGGGCGGCCGCAGCCGGTTCCAGGTGGCTGCGGCCGCCACGCCGTACGCGAGGTGCGGCACGATGTCGGCCAGCCAGTCCGACCGTCGCCACGTGCGCGGATCGGTCACGCCCAGCACGGTCATCGACCCGTCGGACATCGTCATGACGGTGCCGCCGAGCACCGCGGCGGCGAGTGGCAGCGGCATCCGGCGGCCCCGGGCGAGCAGGGCGTACCCGATGCCAGCCGCTACGCCGATCCCGTAGCCGAGCAGGGGCCCGAGGCCCGAGCGGCGGTTGGCCGCCCGGTCCTCGGGCCCCAGGTCGACGTGTGCCACCTGGGCCACCCGCCCGGCGCTCTCCTCCGGGGTGCTGCTCGCCGGCCGCGCCCTCAGCACCATGTCGAGGTAGCTGACCATGTTCAGGGCGGCGCTGCCGACCGCGCCGGCGATCGCCCCGTCGGCCAGGCTCATGACCCTCACCTTGGGTCGCCCGGTTCGCGCTCGCCCTTCGGGCCGTAGACCCGCTCGCCGCGGACGACCCCCCGCTGTCCCCGGTCGGACTGCAGGATCCGGTTGGCCACGTCGTTGGCCTTGTCGTCCGGCACCCGTCGTCCCGAATCGTCGATCGCGTTCCGGATGCGCGCCCGCTGCTTGTCGTACGCGTTGCTGCCCGGCCGTGGTCCTGGCATCACTGCCTCCTCCGGTCGTCGTCGCCGTTGGCGTACCGCGCTCGTCTACCCGCCTGCGCGGGGACCAACCCCGCGACCGGTCCGGCGCGGCGCCCGGGGACGGCGGCCGGCTCAGCGCGGTGCGCGGATCACCGCGACCGGGCAGTCGGCGTGGTGCAGCAGCGACTGGCTCACCGAGCCCAGCAGCAGCCCGGTCAGCTCGCCGCGTCCCTGCCGGCCGACCACCAGCAGCTGGGCCCGCCGGGACGCCTCGGCGAGCACGGTGGTGGGGCGGCCCCGCGTGGTCTCCCGGCTGACCGGCACGTCCGGCCAGCGCTCCGTGAGCCCCGCCAGAGACTCGGCGACCACCCGCTCCTCCTCGGAACGCAGCTCGGCGTCGTCGTACACCAGTGGTCGCATGTCCCCGGGGCCGGTGGAGGTCGGATGCCGGTAGGCGTGCAACGCGACCAGCGCCGCGCCGCGCACCGACGCCTCCTCCATGGCGAACTCCGCGGCGAGCCGGGCCGTCTCGGAGCCGTCCACGCCGACGACGACGGCCCCGTCGGGGTGGTCGGTGCCCCGGGCGACCAGCACGGGACAGTCGGCGTAGGCGGCGACCTGCACCGCGACGGAGCCCACCACCAGGGCGGAGAAGCCGCCGAGCCCCCGGTCGCCGAGCACGATCATCGCGGCGGCCGGCGACTCGCCGAGCAGCACCGCGGCGGCCTCGCCGTCGATGATCTCGCCGGAGATCCGCAACCCGGGCACCGTCGCCTCGGCCTCGTCCGTGGCGGCGGCGACGACCTGCTCCGCCTGGTGCCGCAGGCCGGCGCCGGGTGGGCCGGCGGCGGGGGCGTCGACCGGCACGCGCAGCAGGGGCCAGATGAAGGCGTGCACGATCCGCAGTGGCCGGTGCCGGCGGGCCGCCTCGACGGCGGCGAGCCGCACGGCGCGCAGCGACGAGTCCGAGCCGTCCGCGCCGACGACCACCGCCGCGCCGTTCGCCGAGTTCACCGCCCCACCTCCCGCCGCTTCCCGGCCAGTATCGCGGCCGGGAACCCGTCGGCGGGCCGATACCGCGCAGGCCGACCGGTGGGTACGCTGTCCACGCCCACCGGGGGAGGGAGCGTCGTCGATGGTTGAGCCGGACCAGCCGAGCACCGCGCGGATGATCGATTTCTGGCTCGGCGGGGAGCACCACTTCCCGGTCGACGTGGCGGCCGCCCGCGACTTCGAGCAGGCGTACGGGCCGTGCGAGCCGGTCTTCCGTGAGTTGCGCGCGTTTCTCGGCCGGGCGGTCCGGGCGATGGCCGCGCGGGGGGTCGACAGCTTCCTCGTCTTCGGCGCCGGGGTGCCCACCATGGGCAACGTGCACGAGGCCGCCCCGGACGCCACCGTCCTCTACACCGACGTCGACCCGGTCACCATCCGGCTCGGTCAGCGCCTGCTGGCCGGCAGCGACCGGGCCGGCTACGGCTACGGCGACGCCACCGACATCGGCACGGTCGACCGTGCCCAGCTGCACCGGTTCGTGCCGGGGTGGGGGAGGAGACCGGTCGGCGTGGTCTTCCTCGGTCTGGCCGCGTTCCTCGACGACGAGACGCTTGCCCGCACCCTCGACGAGCTCTACGAGGCCACCGCGCCGGGCAGCCTGCTCGCCGTCGACTTCGACACGGAGGAACTGGCCGGCTTTCCGGCGGCCCTCGCGATGATGGGCCCGGCGTTCCGGATGCGCCCGCCGGCCGCATTCGTGCCGCTGCTGGGCCGCTGGACACCCACCGGGGACGGCATCGTCCCGATCGCCCGGTGGCGGCCGGACGGCCCGCCCGCGCAGGTTCCCGACGCCTTCCACGGCGGGGTCGCCGTCCACTCCCCGGCGTGCTGACGCCTTCGGACGGCGAGGTACGCGTGTGCGGCCTACCGTCCTGACCGGCCGTCACCGCGGCACCCGGATCGCCGCCTGGACACCGGTCGCCTGAACACCGATCGCCGCCCGCTGCCGCAGCAACCTGGCCGTGGTCGGTGCGTGCGGCTGCACCCGCCGGCCGAGGCGACGTGGGCGCCGCGCGCCGTGCCCCACCCGTGTGCGGGGGCACGGCGGCTGGCACCCGCCGTGCGCCCGCCCGCTTGGAGGGCGGGGGAGAGGGCTCCGTATGATGCTTGCCCTACGGCAAGCTTCCGGAGGATGATCATGTTGGAGGCACCGGGCCAGGTCTCGCGTGCGCTTCGTTCGGCCCCGCCCGACCAGGTGGTGGAGGCGGCGGACCGGGCCATCCGGTCCGCCCTGGGCGCCTCGCGAACGGACGTGTTCATCGCCGACTACCGGATCACCGGGCTCTGGCCGGTGCTCGACGCGGACCTCTCCGGCGGCAGCTTCCTCGCCTGCCACGACGCGGCGCAGCGCTGCTACAGCAGCCAGCAGCCGATGACCGACACCGACGACGAGGGCCGGTGCCGGCTCTACCTGCCGCTGTCGGTGTGGGGGGAGCGGCTGGGCGTGCTCCTGGTCGAGCTGCCCGGCCCGCCCGACCCGGACGTCGTCGAGCGGGCTGCGGACATCGCCGGTGAGTTGGCCGTCGTGCTGCGCGCGGCGGACCGGGAGACCGACCGGTACCGCCGGGTCCGCCGGCGGGAGCGACTCAGCATGGCCGCCGAGATGCAGTGGGAACTGCTGCCGGGACGCGGCGTGAGCCACGCGGCGTTCGAACTCGCCGGCCAGCTGGAACCGGCGTACACGGTCGGCGGGGACCACTTCGACTGGTCCGTGGACGACGACCGGCTCACCGTGACGGTGCTCAACGGCGCCGGCATCGGGCTGTCGGCGTCGCTGCTGACCGCCGTCACCGTGAACGCGCTGCGCAACGCCCGGCGCTCCGGAGGCAGCCTCGTCGAGCAGGCCGAGTTGGCCTCCGACACCGTCTTCTACCAGCACCGCGGTCGCCGGTACGTGGCCACGCTGCTTCTCGAACTGGACACCGTCACCGGGCGGGTGCGGGCGGTGGACGCCGGCTCCCCGCACCTGCTGCGGGTGCGCGGTGGCACGGTGACGCCCATCGACCTGGAGCAGCAGCTGCCGCTGGGCATGTTCGCCGAGGCCCGCTACGACGTCCAGGAGTTCGCGCTGGAACCGGGTGACCGGCTGTTCGTGGTCAGCGACGGGGTGTGGGCCGCCGACCCCGGTGACCGCGGGGCGTACGGCGAGCGGACGATGGCGCGGGCGATGCGGTCCACGCGGCTGCAACCGCCGGCGGAAGCAGTTGGTACGGTGATGCGCGAACTGCACGCCTGGCACGCGGACGCCGATTTGCGCGACGACGCGGTCGTCGTCTGCCTGGACTGGCGTGGTTCCGCCGGGCGGGGCGACGGGTGAGAGCCGTCGTCGCACCGGCAGGGCACGAGCGGGACGATCGCAGGGGACACCGGGTGGAGCGACCTCCGAATCTCGCCGCGGCGATCGACGCCGCCGCCGAGGCGCTCGTCGGTGTGCTCGACTCGGCGGTGCCCCGGCACCAGATGGCCGTCTCTCCGACGCAGCTGCGGGTGCTGTCGCTGATCAGCGGCCGGCCGGAGACCAACGTCAACGGCCTGGCGGAGTTGCTGGACGTGGTGCCGTCCTCGGCGAGCCGGCTCTGCGACCGGTTGGAGGCCACCGGGCTGCTGCGCCGGGTGCCCGATCCCCGCGACCGGCGGGAGGTGCGGCTGATGCCGACGGCCGCCGCCGAGACGCTGCTGCGCGAGCTGCAGGAGCGCCGGCACCGGGCGGTGCAGGCCGTGCTGGACCGGATGCCCGGTCGGGCGCAGCACGAGCTGCTGCTGGCGTTGATGGCCTTCGAGCGCGCGGCCACTGCCGCCCCGACCGAGTCGCCGGCGGACTCCCAGGCCCGCACCGCCTGACGGCTCGTTCTCCCTGTCCGCGTCTTCTCCACCTGCTCCACTAGTGTCCTAGGATGCGCTACGGATGGTGACGCAGCACACTTGACGACACCGTCGTCAACGAGGCCGGAAGCCTGAGGCCGGAGGAGGCGCCGAGGGCCCGATATAGTGGCAGCGCAGCCGGCCCGTGATCGTCACGATCGCGGGCCGATGTCAGGCGAAGGTCCCGTATACGGGGGACCGCAGGGGACGCCGGCGGCAGCCGGCCCGACAGCGCCCACGTTCTCCGCGCCGCCGGTCCTCGGCCGGGCGGCGGAGCGTGCCGCGGAGGAGGTTCGGTGTCGCGTCCGCCGGCTCGGGAAGAGCACCCTGGGGCCACCGCCGGCACGAGCGGATCGGCCGTGGGCGACCGGATCCTCACGCTGCCGAACGTCATCAGCTTCGTCCGGTTGCTCGGCGTGCCGCTCTTCCTCTACCTGCTGCTCGTCGCGCACGCCGACGTGGCCGCGGTCGTGGTGCTGGCCATCGGCGGCACCACGGACTGGGTGGACGGCTGGATCGCGCGCCGGATGCGCCAGGTCAGCCGGCTGGGCGAGCTGCTCGACCCGCTCGCCGACCGGCTCTACATCCTCGCCACCCTGCTCGGGTTCACCGCCCGCGACGTGGTGCCCTGGCAGTTCACCGCGGCGCTGCTGGCCCGGGAGTTGCTCCTGCTCGGTTCGCTGGCGGTGCTGCGCCGGCACGGGTACGGCCCGCCGCCGGTGCACTACGTGGGCAAGACCGCGACCTTCCTGCTGCTGGCCGCCTTCCCGGTCCTGCTGCTCGCCGCGGCGGTGCCGGGTGCGGCGACCGTGGCCGGGGCGATCGGCTGGGGCCTGGCCTGGTGGGGTCTGGTGCTCTACTGGGTGGCCGGCGCGCTCTACGTCGTGCAGGCCGGCCGGCTGGTCAGGGCGGTTCGGGCCGGGGGAGCGCCGGCATGACGGGCACGCCGGGCGACGGCCGGGGCCGCGGCGACCGGGTGTACGCCCCGGACTTCCTCACCGAGCTGTTCCGCAATCCGCTGGATCCCGGCTACGCCGACGCGGCGGCCCGGCGTCGGGAGCGGCAGACGCCGTCGCCGAGGTGGCGGCGGTGGTCGGCGCGTTCCGTCACCGTGGTGGTGGCGCTGCTGCTGGGTTTCCTGTTCGCGGTGGCGTACCGGCAGACGCTGGAGGCCGAGCCGGGGCGCAGCCAGGCCCGGTCCGGCCTGGTCGAGCAGATCAAGCAGCGGGAGACCGAGACGGACCGGTTGTCGGTGCGGGCCGACGCGCTGCGGGCGGAGGTGGCGCGGCAGCGGGCGGCGGCGCTGGGCGGCTCGGAGGCGGCGCGGTTGCACAACCTGGAGGCGGGCACCGGCCTGGGGCGGGTGCGCGGTGACGGCGTGGTGGTGCGCCTGGCGGACGCGCCGCAGAACCAGGACGCGGTGACGGGCGCGGACGTGGGGCCGTCCCGGGTGATCTACAGCGATCTGCAGGGTGTGGCCAACGACCTGTGGGCGGCGGGGGCTGAGGCGATCGCGATCAACGGTCAGCGGTTGACTGCGATGTCGACGATCCGTTCGGCGGGGCAGGCGATCCTGGTGGACTTCCGGCCGGTGACGGGCCCGTACGAGGTGTCGGCGATCGGTCCGGGGTCGATGCGGGACCGGTACGAGGACAGCCGCAGCGCGTTGACGATGCGGAAGGTGGCCGAGGACACCGGGTTGTCGTTCGGGGTGCGTGAGGCGGAGGACCTCACCCTGCCGGCCGCTCCGGACCCGCGGCTACGCTACGCGCAGCCCTCGGTGAGCCCGACGCCGTCGCCGTCGGGGGCCGACCGTTCCGTCAGTCCTGGGCCGACCGGTTCGAGGACGTCTCCCAGCCCCTCCGGAGGTGGTCGATGATCGCGGTGCTGGCGTTGCTCGCCGGTGTGGTCCTCGGTGTGTGGCTCGACCCCACGGTTCCCACGGCGTTGCAGCCGTACCTGCCGATCGCGGTGGTGGCCGCGTTGGACGCGGTGTTCGGCGGGGTGCGGGCGAAGCTCGACCGGATCTTCGACGACAAGCAGTTCGTGGTGTCGTTCATTTCGAACGTGCTGGTGGCGGGTCTGATCGTGTATCTGGGTGACCAGTTGGGGGTGGGCGGTCAGCTCTCCACCGGCGTGGTGGTCGTGCTCGGGGTGCGCATCTTCGGGAACGTGGCGGCGATCCGTCGGCACCTGTTCCGGGCGTAGGTTGGTGGCGATGAGCAGCGACGAGCACACCGAGACGGGCACGGGTTGGCCGCAGCCGGCGGGTCCGGGGCGGCCGTCGGGTCCGGCGGGGGCGCCCGATCCGCGGCCGGACGCGCCGGATCCGGACGAGTTGAGCCCGTTGGCGCCGGAGCGGTCGGCGCCGCCGGTGGAGCCGCCCGTGCAGGAGCCGGCGGTGGTGGAGCCCGACGACGGCGCGACGGTGGAGTTGGGCCGGGCCGCCGCCGGCGCCGGCGCCAGCCCACCCGCGCCAGCGGTGGCGGCCGGGGGTGGCGGGACGCCGCGGCGGCGGGTGAGTTCGGCCGGGGTGATGATCGCGGCGCTGCTGGCGTTGCTGGGGTTCACCCTGGTGGTGCAGTTCAAGTCGACGTCGACGGATCCGACGGTGGCGGTGACGCGGCAGGAGGATCTGGTGCGGATCCTGTACGACCTGAACTCGCGGGAGGTTCGGCTGCGGCAGGACATCGCGACGCTGGAGGAGAGTCAGCGGCAGTTGCGTTCGGGTCAGCAGGGGCGGCAGGCGGCGTTGGAGGAGGCGACGCGGCGGGCCGACGAGCTGGGGATCCTGGCGGGGACGTTGCCGGCGACGGGGCCGGGGTTGTCGGTGCGGTTCGAGGCGGGTGAGAAGCCGATCTCGGCGTCGCGGGTGTTGGACGCGGTGCAGGAGCTGCGGGGCGCGGGCGCGGAGGCGATGCAGATCTCCGGTGGTGACCGGGCGACGGTGCGGATCATCGCGTCGACGTTCTTCCTGGACGGGGAGGGCGGGTCGTTGGTGGTGGACGGGCGTCGGTTGACGGGTCCGTTCACGATCACGGTGATCGGTGATCCGGCGACGATGCGTACGGCCTTGAACATTCCCGGCGGGGTGGTGGCGTCGGTGACGGGTGACGGCGGTAAGTTGATCGTCGAGGATCGTGAGGCTGCCGAGGTTTCGGCGCTGCACGCGCCGATCAAGCTGGAACACGCCCGTCCGGTCTCCTGACCGGCGCGGCCCGCACCGGGTTTCCGGTGCGCCGATGGATGAAGGACGCGTCTGGTGATTCCTGAGGATCTGCGGTATACCGCCGAGCACGAGTGGGTGGCGGGTGACGGCGGCGGCACTGTCCGGGTCGGCATCACGCACTTCGCGCAGGACGCCCTGGGTGACATCGTGTATGTCCAGCTGCCTGATGCGGGTGTGGTGGTGGCGGCCGGTGAGTCGTTGGGTGAGATCGAGTCGACGAAGAGCGTGTCGGAGATCTATGCCCCGCTCGGCGGTACGGTGGCGGCGCGCAACGAGGCGCTCGGCGACACCCCTGAGGTGATCAACACTGATCCGTACGGTGCGGGTTGGTTGTTGGAGATCACCCCGGACGATCCGGCGGCGGTCGATGGTCTGCTGTCCGCGGACGCGTATCGTGAGCTCACCGAGAGCTGAGTGCGTCCCCTTCGGGCGTGGCGGGTGTTCCGCGCGTCCGGTTGCCCTGCATTTCGGCGCTGGCTAGGCTCGCCCAGTCGACCGAGAACCAATAGTTCAGCGTTGCGGAATTGCCTTTCCGGGCACGGGGAGCCAGCCGCCGGGTGTTGCACTGCCCGGCGGCCAGACCCGCCATTACCCGACGCCGACCGAACAGATCCGTGAGGTGGTCCCATGACGCGCCCAGACGACGAGTTCCCCCCACTCGACGTCACTTCGACGCTCAATCTCGGTTCGCTCGACGAAGTGCTGGAGGGGCCGGACACCGATGTGGTGCCGAGCCGGATGTCCGGTTCGTTGCCGCCGGGTATGGCGCTGCTGGTGGTTCGCCGGGGTCCGAATGCGGGTGCCCGGTTCCTGCTGGATCACGATGTGACGACCAGTGGCCGTCACCCGGACAGTGACATCTTCCTCGACGACGTGACGGTGTCGCGGCGGCACGCCGAGTTCCACCGTGACGGTGGGACGTTCACGGTGCGGGACGTGGGGAGCCTGAACGGCACGTACGTGAACCGGGAGCGGGTCGAGGCGGCCACGTTGAGCAATGGTGACGAGGTGCAGATCGGCAAGTTCCGGGTGGTGTTCATCGCCGGTCCGCGTCCCGAGGAGGGGGCCGGCCGGGGGTGAACGAGCCTGCGGCCTCCACGCCGCCCGAGGCGGCCCGTGCGCGCCCGCTGATGAGTATCGGTGAGGTGCTGGGTCAGCTGCGGGTCGATTTCCCGGACGTGACCATCTCGAAGTTGCGGTTCCTCGAGGCCGAGGGTCTGGTGGAGCCGCAGCGGACGGCGGCGGGTTACCGGAAGTACAGCTGGGACGATGTGGCGCGGTTGCGGTTCGTGCTGACCGCGCAACGGGACCAGTATCTGCCGTTGCGGGTGATCCGTGATCAGTTGGCGCAGTGGGACGCGTCCGGGGAGTCGCCGGGTCGGCAGCGGCCGACGTTGGTGGCGGTGGGTCCGGACGGTGAGGTTCCGGGGCGGGTGCCGGAGGAGCCGGTCGGGTCGCCGCAGGTGCGGCTCGGCCGGCTGGATCTGGTGGCGCGCAGCGGGATCGACGAGTCGACGCTGGGCGAGTTGGAGCGCCTCGGTGTGGTGGTGTCGGATCCGCCGGGTTGGTACGACGACGACGCGTTGATCATCGCGCGGGCGGTGGCGGGTCTGGCGGCGTACGGGTTGGAGCCGCGGCATCTGCGGGCGTTCCGTACGGCGGCGGATCGGGAGGCTGGTCTGTTCGCGCAGTTGTTGACGCCGTTGGCGCGGCAGAGTGATCCGGCGGCGCGGGCGCGGGCGGCGGAGACGGCGCGGGAGTTGGTGGCGCTGTCGCAGCAGTTGCATGCGGCGTTGGTGCGGGTGGGGTTGCGGTCGACGTTGGGTCGGTGATCCGGCGGGGGCCGTGCGGAAAGATCTTCCCCGGGAAGCGTGCCGTAGGCTTGCCGGGGTAACCCCTTTCTGGCGCGGGCGTGTGCGGGTAGCGCATGGGACGGCCGTGTCGCGGTCCGTGTACCGTGCAGGGAAGGGCGCGGTGCGGCGTAGGTGACAACGACACGGAGGCGGCGGTGCGCGAGCTGAGCGTGGTCGGAGTTCGGGTGGAGCTGCCCAGCAACCAGCCGATCGTCCTGCTCAGGGAGGTCGACGGGGACCGCTATCTGCCGATCTGGATCGGTGCGGTCGAGGCGACGGCGATCGCCTACGAGCAGCAGGGGGTCAAGCCGGCCCGGCCGCTGACCCACGATCTTCTGCGGGACGTGTTGACGGCGTTGAAGGCGCCGTTGCAGGCGGTGGAGATCACCGAGTTGAAGGAGAACGTCTTCTACGCCGATCTGTTGCTCGGGGACGGGGTGCGGGTGTCGGCCCGGCCGAGTGATTCCATCGCTCTGGCGTTGCGGGTCGGTGCGCCGATTCGTTGTGCGGAGGAGGTCCTCAGCGAGGCGGGGATCGTGATCCCGGACGAGCAGGAGGACGAGGTGGAGAAGTTCCGCGAGTTCCTGGACCAGGTGCGTCCGGAGGACTTCGCCGGCTGAGTCCGGTCTTCTTCGGGATGTCACGTTCGGTGACGCCCCGGTGCTGTGGGTGATCTTCGTTGTCGTGTCGCGGCGTGTCGCGGCGTGTCGCGGCGGCTTCTGCGGGGCAATTCCTGAAGGCGGCTATAGGGTTGCCGTGTCGAGGGGTGCACGTCCCGGAAGCGACGTGTCACCGCACTGGCGGGGAGGTTGTCCGGATGCACGAGCCGCGAGATCCCGATCCGGGTACGGAGCTGGACGAGCCGGGTGTGGCGCCGCCGGGGTGGGCGACCGAGGGTGACGGTGCCGTGGGCTACCGGGGTGTGACGGCCTGCCATGCGGTGGGGATCAGCTACCGGCAGTTGGACTACTGGGCCCGCACCGGGTTGGTGGTGCCGAGTGTGCGTGACGCTTCGGGTTCGGGCACGCAGCGGTTGTATTCGTTCCGGGACCTGGTGGTCCTGAAGGTGGTGAAGCGGCTGCTGGACGCCGGGGTGTCGTTGCAGAACATCCGCAAGGCGATCGAGGCGCTGCGTTCCCGTGGGGTGGCGGACCTGGCGGGCATCACGTTGATCTCCGATGGCACGACCGTGTATGAGTGCCGGTCGCCGGAGGAGGTGGTCGACCTGTTGCAGGGTGGCCAGGGTGTGTTCGGTATCGCGATCGGTGGGGCGTTCAAGGAGATCCAGGGGTCCCTGTCGCACCTGCCGTCTGAGCCGGCGACGTCGGTGGAGCCGCAGGTGGCGGCGGAGCCGGTGGGTGACGAGTTGGCGGCGCGTCGGGCGCGGCGCCGGGCTGGTTGATCTCCAGAGGCTGACCGGGTTGGCTCTTTGATGGCGCCCGGGGGATCAGAGGCCGTTGCGGGGATGTCCAATCTGGCATCTCCAGCGGCAAATGTCCGCAGTGGACGTCTTGGGCATGAGTCGCCTTGTTGACAGTCATTGCGTCACCGTGAATCCTGTGTGCGGCGTTCACGATCTTCTGCGTGCATATCACCCCTGGTGATGTGCCGGGGCGGTCGGCGAACCCGTACGGACCACGTAGAAGGCGATGGCGACGCCTGCCCGAGGATCGGATTTGAACGAGAGTGCAGACTGACTATCACGTCGACGCAATGGTCTTCGATGCCGGTGAGCGTGCCGCGGACGGCGACGCGTCGGGCTGTCCGGTGGCTCGTGCCTCCCGGCCGCAGGAGTCCCTGGTGGAGGACGTCGCGGCGGAGGCGGTCGAGTTCTTGCAGCTTTACCACGCGGAGCGACGGCTGCCGGGCGTGATCGGGCGGATCGCGCAGGTCCGGGAGGAGATCGCCCTGACCGGCACCTACCGGCACACCACGGAGGAGTTGACGTACGGGGCGAAGGTCGCGTGGCGGCAGTCTGCGCGTTGTGTGGGGCGGGTCCGGTGGGCCGGGCTGAAGGTCCGGGACCGGCGCGGGGTGACGACGGTGGCAGGCATCGCGCGGGAGTTGGCGCAGCACCTGGCGGTGGCGGACAACGGTGGGCGGATCCAGTCGGTGATGACGGTGTTCCCGCCCGACCGGCCGGGGGTGGGTCCGCGGGCGCGGATCTGGAACGACCAGCTGATCCGGTACTGCGGGCATCGAACGGACGACGGGTCGGTGCGGGGTGATCCGGCGCAGGTGGCGATGACCGAGGCGGCGCGGCGTCTGGGGTGGCGTCCGCCGGCGGTGCCGGGTCGGTTCGACCTGTTGCCGTGGGTGATCGAGACGGCGTATGAGGATCCGACGGTGGTGGAGGTGTCCCGGGATCTCGTCCGGGAGGTCGCTCTGGTGCATCCGGAGTATCCGTGGTTCGAGGATCTGCGGCTGCGCTGGCACGCCCTGCCGGTGATCAGCAACATGCGCTTGCGGATCGGTGGGGTGGACTACGGCTGTGCCCCCTTCAACGGCCACTACCTGAGTGACGAGATCGGTACCCGCAACATGGGTGACCGGGACCGCTACGACCAGTTGCTGCCGGTGGCCCGGGGGCTGGGGTTGGACACCTCCCGCGAGGACAATCTGTGGCGCGAGCACGCCGTGTTGGTGATCAACCAGGCGGTGTTGCACTCGTTCCGGCTGGCCGGTGTGCGGGTGTCGGATCCGCACACCGAGTCGGAGCAGTTCATGAGGTTCTGCGAGTTCGAGGAGCGGGCGGGTCGGCCGGTGCATGGTGACTGGTCGTGGCTCAACGGCAGTGTGGGGTGGGCGGCGTTGCATGCCGTACACCACCGCTACTACGACGAGAGGGTCCCGAACCCGAACCTGTGGCAGGGGGACCGTGCGTACGAGGCGTCGGGCGTGTCGCAGCCGACCCTGCGGCAGCGTCACGATCTCGCTCGCCGGCAGGAGGGCTGAGGCATGGATGTCGCGGCGTTACGCCAGAGTTGGGCCCAGTTCTGTGTGGCCGGTCCGGAGGCGGCGAAGCACTTCTACGCGACGCTGTTCGTGATCGCGCCCGAGGTTCGCATGATGTTCCCGACGAACATGGAGTATCAGCAGGACAAGCTGCTCGCGGCGTTGGGGCATGTCATCACCCACATCGACGACGAGCGGGTGGTGACGTCGTTCGCGCAGCGGTTGGGGGCTGACCACCGCCGGTTCCGGGGGGAGGACCGGCAGGGCCGGCCGGTGCCGATGGCGGAGTGGCACTACAGCCAGGTCGGGCAGGCGTTGCTGTTGACGTTGGAGCGGTTCCTCGGGCCACGGTGGACGCCGGCGCTGCGTGCGGAGTGGGCTGCGGCGTACGAGTTGGTGGCGCGGTTGATGCTGACCGGCGCGGCGGAGGCGGTGCGGGCGTCGCCACCGTACTGGGAGGCGCAGGTGCTGCGGGTGCAGCGGCGGCGGTCCGACGTGTGTGTGTTCACGGTCCGCCCGAACTATCTGTGCGAGTACCTGCCGGGGCAGTCGTTGCCGGTGCAGGTGCCGCAGTTGCGGACGTGGCGCTATCTGTCGCCGGCGAACGCGCCGCGTGCGGACGGGACGATCGAGTTCCACGTCCGCGCCACGGGACGGTTCTCCACCCATCTGGTGCGCAGGGTGCGCGAGGGCGACCAGTTGTTGTTGGGGTTGCCGGTGGGGGAGGCGTTGGCGTCGTACGACCGGTCACCGCACCTGCCGCTGCTGCTGGTGGCCGGGGGCACGGGGCTGGCGCCGTTGCGGGCGGTGGTGGAGGCGTTGCAGCGGGGACCGGGGCGTCCGACGACGCTGGTGGTGGGCGGTAAGACGCCGGACGACCTGTATGACGACCGGGCGTTGCGGGAGTTGGCGGCGCGATCCGGTGAAATCGGTGGGTGGCTCCGGTACGTGCCGACGGTCGAGAGGGGCTGGCAGTGGCAGGGGGCGGTCGGTACGGCCGGTCACACCGCGGCGCGGTTGGGTCCGTGGCGTGACGCCGAGGTGCTCGTGTGCGGCAGCCCGGAGATGACCCGGGAGACGATCAGCAGCCTGGCCGCGGTGGGGGTGACACCGGAGCGGATCCTGACCGAAAGTTACGATCACTCCCTCTACCCACCCTTGGCGAGCGCGGCTGCCGGCGTACCGTCCGATGCGACTCGGACCGGTGCGGCTCCCGCCGCACCACGCGACTTGAGTTGGACAGGTGCGCGATGAGCATCGATCACGGTGACCGGGTGGTCGCCGATCCGCACGGTGAGCTGACCCGGTCCGTGGCCGCGTTGGAGGCGCGCCGGTTCCGGGGCAGCCGGTGGCTGTCGGCAGACGAGGTCGCCGGCCTGGCCCGGTCGGCGGACGAGCGGGTGGCGTTGCTGGGTGGTGAGGTGGAGCGGCTGCGGCGGGAGAACGAGGCGCTGGCGCGGCAGGTGGAGATGTTGCGCCACGGCGCGTTGCCCAGCACCGCCCCGCAGGGCCCGGATCCGATGGTGATCGAGTTGGCGGTGCGGGCCCAGGACGAGGCGGACCGGACGATCAGTGAGGCCAGCGCGGAGGGCGCGGAAATCATCGCCGACGCGCGGCGGCAGGCCGAGGAGATCATCGCGGAGGCGCATGGGATGGCCGGGGAGGTTGCCGGCCTGGCGGGGGACCAGGGGCTGCTGCGGCAGGTGCGGGAGTTGGAGGGCCGGCAGGCGGCGTTGGTGGCGGCGGTGGCGGCGGCGCAGCAGCACCTGGGCCGGTGGCAGGCGTACCTGTCGGAGCAGTCGGAGCAGTTGCGGTCCGACGCGGAGGCGGCCGGGGCGGTCGGCGCGCAGCTGCGTGCCGTGCTCGGCGAGTAGCGGCGTCGCCTGCCCGCCGGGAGGCGGGTCAGTGCCGGTCGACGGCGGCGACGGCGTCGGCGATGGGGGTGTTGCCGCCGACGAGTTCCAGGATCGCGCCGGCGCTGTGCGGGTGGTGGAGCAGGGCGACCAGGACCCGGGCGACGTCGGTGCGGGTCACGGCGCCCGAGGGGGCGTGTCGGGCGAGGGTGATCCGCCCGGTGGGCGCATCGTCGGTGAGGCGGCCGGGGCGCAGGATCGTCCAGTCGAGGTCGCGGTCGGTCAGGTCGTCCTCGGCGGCCTTCTTGGCGCGCAGGTACGCCGCGAACACCTCGTCGGTGCCGGTGGGTGGTTCGCCTTCCACCCCCATCGAGGACAGCAGCAGGTAGCGGCGGACGCCGGCGCCTCGGGCGGCGTCGGCGAGCAGGACGGCGCCCGCCCGGTCGACGGTGTCCTTGCGGGCGGCGCCGCTGCCGGGGCCGGCGCCGGCGGCGAAGATGACGGCGTCGGCGCCCTCGAGGTGCGCGGCGAGTTCGTCGACGCCGACGTGTTCGAGGTCGGCGACGACGGGCTGGGCGCCGGCGGCACGCAGGGCGGCGGAGTGGTCGGGGTTGCGGATCAGCCCGACGGCGGTGTCGCCGCGTCCGGCGAGTTCGCGGTGGGTCAGCTGGGCGATCTTGCCGTGTCCTCCGGCGATGACGACGCGCATACCGCCAACCTAGCCGCCGTCCCGCCACGACGTGGCCGGTCGGCGGGGCCCGGGCCCGGCGCGGCGGTGCGGGTCACCGGCGGTGATCTTCACGAGTTCCTCCGCGGGCGGCGGCGGTGTCCGGGTGTTCGCCGCGGGGTGGTCGCCTGAGGCAGCATGGACGGGTGACGGAGACAATCGACGCGCTGGCCGGGCTGGTGGCCGGCGGTGGTGTCGTGGTGTTGAGCGGGGCGGGCCTGTCCACCGAGTCGGGCATCCCGGACTACCGGGGGCCCAGCGGCGCGGCGCGGCGGCACACCCCGATGACGTACCAGGTGTTCACGCGCGACGCGCAGGCGCGGCGGCGCTACTGGGCGCGCAGCCACCTGGGGTGGCGGGTGATCGCGCGGGCGGCCCCGAACGAGGGGCACCGGGCGGTGGCGCGGCTGCAGGCCGGCGGCCTGGTCGAGGGGATCATCACGCAGAACGTGGACGGGCTGCACACCGCCGCGGGCAGCCCGCGGGTGGTGGAGCTGCACGGCCGCCTCGACGAGGTGGTGTGCCTGGGCTGCGGCAACCGGACGTCGCGGGAGGAGTTGGACCGGCGGCTGCGGGAGGTGAACCCGGGCTTCGACGCGCGGGCCGCGGCGGTCAACCCGGACGGTGACGTGGATCTCGCCGACGACGAGGTGGCCCGGTTCCGTACGGTCGACTGCACGTTCTGCCGGGGCGGCATGCTGAAGCCGGACGTGGTGTTCTTCGGGGAGACGGTGCCGGCGGCCCGGGTGTCCCGCTGTTTCGAGCTGGTGGCGCGGGCGCGGCTGCTACTGGTGCTGGGTTCGTCGTTGACGGTGATGTCGGGTCGCCGGTTCGTGGTGCGCGCGGCGAAGCTGGGCATTCCGGTGGTGATCGTCAACCAGGGCCCGACCCGGGGCGACGGGTATGCGGTGTTGACCGTCGACGCGCCGCTGGGGCGGCTGCTGCCGGCGCTGGCCGACCGGACGGCCGGCGACGCCGTGGGGCTGGCGGGCGTCGGCCGGTAGCGGCCCGCCGGGGGCCGTGGGGCCGGCCGGTCATCGACGGTCGTCGCCGGTGGGGGTACGACCTCCGGTGGGCGGTGCGGCGCTGGTAGCGTTGACCATGCCGGCAGCACCCACGTGGGAGAGACCGCCCAGCAGCATCCCGGGCGGCGCCGAAGGGGCAAATCCTCCCCGGAACCTCTCAGGCAAAAGGACCTCGTGGGCAGGCACTGTGGAGCGCCTCGCGGGCGCGACAGAGGGGGAGGCCGACCTGTCGACCTCGCCCCCGGGAGCGCCGCCCATGACCACAGAGCAGTTCGCCGCCCGTCACATCGGCCCCGATCCGGACGACGAGCGCCGGATGCTGGAGGCCGTCGGCTACGGCTCGGTCGAAGAGCTGATGGACGCGGCGATTCCCGAGGTGATCCGCTGGCACGGCACCCTGGACCTGCCGGAGCCGGCCAGCGAACACGACGCCCTCGCGGAGTTGCGGGCCCTGGCGGCCCGCAACACGGTGGTCGTGTCGATGATCGGTCTGGGCTACCACGGCACGCACACCCCGGCGGTCATCCGCCGCAACGTGCTGGAGGACCCGGCCTGGTACACGGCGTACACGCCGTATCAGCCGGAGATCAGCCAGGGGCGGCTGGAGGCGCTGCTGAACTTCCAGACCATGGTCACGGACCTGACGGGGCTGGCCACCGCGAACGCGTCGATGCTCGACGAGGCCACCGCCGCGGCCGAGGCGATGACGCTCGCGCGCCGCGCGTCGAAGAGCAGGAGCCCGGTGTACGTGGTCGACGCCGACACCCTGCCGCAGACCATCGCGGTGATCACCAGCCGGGCCGAGCCCCTCGGCATCGACGTGCGGATCGTCGACACCGGGCGCGACGAGTTGCCGGCGGAGTTCTTCGGGCTGCACCTGCAGTACCCGGGGGCGTCGGGGGCGGTGCGTGACCAGGCGGCTCTGGTCGAGGCGGCGCACGCGGTCGGGGCGTTGGTGACCGTGGCGGCGGACCTGCTGGCCCTGACGCTGCTGCGCGCGCCGGGGGAGATCGGCGCCGACATCGCGGCCGGCACCACCCAGCGTTTCGGCGTGCCGATGGGCTTCGGCGGGCCGCACGCCGGCTACCTGGCGGTGCGGGCGGGGCTGGAGCGGATGCTGCCGGGCCGGCTGGTGGGGGTGTCGCGTGACGCCGACGGCAACCCGGCGTACCGGCTGGCGTTGCAGACCCGGGAGCAGCACATCCGGCGGGAGAAGGCGACCAGCAACATCTGCACCGCGCAGGTGCTGCTGGCGGTGATGGCCGGCATGTACGCCGTCTACCACGGCCCGGAGGGGCTGCGGCGCATCGCCGGCCGTACCCATGACATGGCGGTGCGGTTGGCGGCGTCGCTGCGGGGTGTCGACGGCGTCGAGGTGGTGCACGAGGCGTTCTTCGACACCGTCCTGGTGCGCGTGCCCGGCGGCGCCGAGGCGGTGGTCGCCGACGCCGCGGCCCGGGGGGTTAACCTGCGGCTGGTCGACGCCGACCACGTGGGGGTGTCCTGCGACGAGACGACCACCCCCGCGCACCTGCGGAAGGTGTGCGACGCGTTCGGGGCCGTCGTGGCCGGGCGGCCGGTGGCCGTGGCGGACGCGCCGGCCGAGGGCGCGTTGCCGGCGGCGCTGGCCCGCACGTCGGACTTCCTCACCCACGCGGTGTTCCGCAGCCACCACTCGGAGACGGCGATGCTGCGCTACCTGCGGCGGCTGTCGGACTTCGACTACGCCCTGGACCGGGGGATGATCCCGCTCGGGTCGTGCACGATGAAGCTCAACGCCACCACCGAGATGGAGCCGGTGAGCTGGCCGGACTTCGCCCACATCCACCCGTTGGCGCCGGACGCGCAGACCACCGGCTACCGGGAGATGATCTCCCAGTTGGAGGGGTGGCTGGCGGAGGTGACCGGCTACGACGCGGTCAGCGTGCAGCCCAACGCCGGTTCGCAGGGTGAGCTGGCGGGCCTGCTGGCGATCCGGGCCTACCACCGAGACCGGGGCGAGGGGCACCGGGACGTGTGTCTGATCCCGTCGTCGGCGCACGGCACCAACGCCGCCAGCGCCGTGATGGCGGGCATGCGGGTCGTCGTGGTGGGCTGCGACGACGGCGGCAACATCGACCTGGTGGACCTCGACGCGAAGATCGACAAGCATCGGGACGCCCTCGCGGCGATCATGGTGACGTATCCGTCGACGCACGGGGTGTACGAGACGGGCATCGCGTCGCTGTGCGCGAAGGTCCACGACGCCGGCGGTCAGGTGTACGTCGACGGGGCGAACCTCAACGCGCTGGTCGGGTTCGCCAAGCCGGGGAAGTTCGGGGCGGACGTGTCGCACCTGAACCTGCACAAGACGTTCTGCATTCCGCACGGCGGCGGCGGTCCCGGGGTGGGGCCGGTCGCGGTGCGGGCGCACCTGGCGCCGTTCCTGCCGGGCGATCCGCTGGGCGTGCACGTCGACGGCCGGCCGGCGATCTCGGCGGCGCGGTACGGGTCGGCGGGGATCCTGCCGATCCCGTGGGCGTACCTGCGGATGATGGGTGCGGCGGGGCTGGTGCGGGCCACCGGCGTGGCGGTGCTGGCGGCGAACTACGTGGCGGCGCGGCTGCGCGGGCACTTCCCGGTGCTGTACGCGGGCAACAAGGGCCTGGTGGCGCACGAGTGCATCCTGGACCTGCGGCCGGTGACGAAGGCGACCGGGGTGAGCGTGGACGACGTGGCGAAGCGGCTGATCGACTACGGGTTCCACGCGCCGACGATGTCGTTCCCGGTGGCGGGGACGCTGATGGTGGAGCCCACCGAGAGCGAGGACCTGGCCGAGCTGGACCGGTTCTGCGACGCGATGATCGCCATCCGGGCGGAGATCGACCGGGTGGCCTCGGGGCAGTGGCCGGCCGGCGACAACCCTCTCGCCAACGCCCCGCACACTGCGGCGATGGTGTCGGGCGACGAGTGGCCGCACCCGTACCCGCGGTCGGTGGGCGCGTACCCGGCCGGGGTGGAGCGGGCCGGGAAGTACTGGCCGCCGGTGCGGCGCGTCGACGGCGCGTACGGCGACCGGAACCTGGTGTGTTCCTGCCCGGCGCCGGAGGCGTTCGAGGACTGACGTCGCGTGACGCCGGGGCGGTCGTGGTGCCGCCCCGGCGGGTGCGTCGACCTGGGTTCCGGCCGGGGGACCCGCTGAGATCGACGAGTGTAAAAGGAGTGACGCAGCGTGACAGGGGTCAGGCGACGAGGGCGTGTCGGGCGGGGCCGCGGTGGGGGGCGATGCTGCTGCCGTCGGGGAGGAGCTCGCCGGTGTCCTCGAAGACGATGACACCGTTGCAGAGCAGGCTCCAGCCCTGCTCAGGGAAGCAGGCGAGGACTCGGGCGGCGTCCCGGTCGGTCGCTTCGGCGGAGGGGCAGGTGGGTTGGTGCTGGCACATCGGGATCTCCGGACTGTGGGGGCACTGTGTCATGGTTCACATGACCAGTGACGCACAGTACCAAGCGAAAGTGGCCGGCATCGAGCAGGTATGCGCGTCGTTTTTCCGAAATCCACTGAACGGATGAGGCAGGATGGGCCGGACGGCGTGGACACGCTCCCAGGGTTGACGGTCGGCGCGCCGGGAGCACCGACCGGCTGCCGCCGTACCCTCGTCGAGCGGGCCCGCTGGCAGTGGCGACCCGCCGACGGCGGAGACCCGGCGGCGCGGGCCGAGGAGTTCCTCGCCGCGCACGGCCTGCCGCTGCACGACCTGGCCCGCCCCGCCAGCCGCCACGACCCGGCCGGGGCGTGCGGGGCCGCTCTCTACGTCTCCGCGGCCGCCGGCGCCGCCCTGGTCGGCGCGCCGGCCGGCGCCGCCAACCCCGTGACCGGGCTGCCCGAGGTCGCCGTGGTCGTCTACGGCCACGGCCCGGGCACGCCGCCCGGCGCAGACGCCGCCAGCCCCGCCACCCCCTGGTGGCGCGGCACCTTCGCGGAGAGCTGGACGCCCCGCCAGCACGCCGACGCCGTGAGCGCGGTCCGCGCGGCGATCGGCCGCGGCGACGTCTACCAGGTCAACGTCGTCGGCCACGCCGCCGCCCGCTACACCGGCGACCCCCTGCCGGCCCTGAGCCGGCTGGCCGCGCTGCCCGGCGCCCGCTACGGCGGCACCCTCGCCGGAGCGGGCTGGGCGATCGGCTGCGCCAGCCCCGAGACCCTGGTGGAGCTGACCGACGGACGCTTGATCACCAGGCCGATCAAGGGCACCCGACCGGCCACCGCCGCCGGCCGCGCCGAGCTGCTCGCCTCCGCCAAGGAACGCGCCGAGCACGTGATGATCGTCGACCTGGAGCGCAACGACCTGGCCCGCGTCGCCCGCACCGGCAGCGTGCGCGTCGACGAACTGTTCGCCGTACGCCGGTGGTGCGACCTGTGGCAGGCGGAGTCGACGGTCTCCGCGGCGGTCGCCGACGGGCTCGGCCTGGCGGACCTGCTGCGCGCGGTCTGCCCCGGCGGCTCCGTCACCGGCGCTCCGAAGCGCGCCGCCCTCGACCACGTCGCCGCGCTGGAGCCGGTCGGCCGGGGTGCCAGCATGGGCGCGCTCGGCTGGGTCGCCCCGGGTCGCATCGACCTGGGCCTGACCATCCGCACCGCCGCCGTGGACGCCGAGCGGGTGCACGTGTGGGCGGGCGGGGGCATCACGTGGGGCAGCGACCCCGACGCCGAGGTCGCCGAGGCCGCCGCGAAGGCCGCCCCGGTGCGCGCCGCGCTCGCCGGCGGCTGAGCGGCGCGGCCCCCGGCCAGCCGGTGTGCGCAGCCGCCGGGCTGCGCACGTTGGAAGAGGCGCCGCGCCAGCCGCGTCCGGTGAGATGGGCCGTACTCCACGCCACCCGGGCCAGGGGCGTGCGCAGCCGAGGCGGTCCCGATGTACCAGCAACCCCTGCAACCCGTCGGTGGGTCGCTCGCGCTGAGCGCCGCCTGCGCCGCGCTGCCCCTGCTCACCCTGTTCGTGCTGCTCGGAGTCGTGCGTACGCGGGCGTGGGTGGCGGCGTTCGGCGCGCTGGGCGTGGCGGTCGTGCTGGCCTGGTGGCTGTGGGGGATGCCGCTGCCGCAGACGCTGCTGGCCGCCGGTCAGGGCGCCACCTTCGCCCTCTTCCCGCTCGTCTGGACGTTCGGTACGGCGATCTGGATCCACCGCCTGACCGTGCACACGGGGCACTTCGACACGCTGCGGCAGGGCTTCGCCCGGATCAGCGACGACCGCCGCGTGCAGGCCCTGGTGATCGCGTTCTGCTTCGGGTCGCTGCTCGAGGCCCTGGCCGGGCAGGGCACGCCGGTCGCCGTGACCACGGTCATGCTGCTGGCCCTCGGCTTCACCCCGCTGCGGGCGGCCGCCGTGGCGCTGGTCGGCAACACGGTGCCGGCCGCCTTCGGACCTCTCGGCCTGCCGATCACCACCCTCGCCGGCGTGACCGGGCTGCCCGCCACGGAACTGGGCATGATGGCCGGCCGGCAGGTCCCGGTGGTCGCGGTCGTCGTCCCGCTGGTCCTGCTCGTCGTCGCCGACGGCCGCCGGGGCGTACGCGAGCTGTGGCGTCCGGCGCTGGCGTGCGGCGGCGCGTTCGCGGTGGCCCAGTTCGTCACGGCGAACTGGCTGACGGCCGCCCTCGCCGACATCACCGCCGCGTTCGCGGGGGCGGGCGTCCTGCTGCTCGTCGTCCGCCGTGGCGCGGTGCGGCGGACGGTCGCCGTGCCGGTCGGCGGCGGGCTGCCGGAGCGCGCCGGTGGTGGATTGTCGGAGCCTGACGCCACAGGGCCGTCGGAGCCCGACGTGCCGGCGCCGGCAGGCTCGCGCTGGCGGGCGTACGCCCCGTACGCGACGATCGTGGCGGTCTTCGCCGTCTCCCAGGTGCCGGCCGTCAAGCGGCTGCTCGAGGCCGGCACGCTCGCATTCTCCTGGCCCGGACTGCACGTCGTCACCGCCTCCGGTGACCCGTCACCCCTGACGACGTTCCGGTTCGCCTGGCTCGCGGCCCCCGGATCGCTGCTGCTGGTGGCCGGCCTGATCACGGTGGCGCTGCTGCGGGTGCCGCCGCGCGAGGCCGTCGGGCTCTACGGGCGCACCCTGTTCGAGCTGCGGTGGGCCGTGCTGACGGTGGTCGGGCTGCTGGCACTGTCGTTCACCATGAACGCCTCCGGGCAGGTCGCCACGCTGGGCGTCTGGATGGCCGGCGCGGGTGGCCTCTTCGCCGTGCTGGCGCCGGTCCTCGGCTGGCTCGGCGTCGCCCTGACCGGCTCGGACACGTCGTCCAACTCCCTGTTCGGCGCGCTGCAGGTGGCCGCGGCGCAGTGGGCCGGCCTCGATCCGGTCCTGCTGGCCGCGGCCAACGCCTCCGGCGGCACCCTCGGCAAGATGATCAGCCTGCAGAACCTCACGATCGCCGCCGCGGCGGTCGGACTCACCGGCCGCGAGGGCGACCTGTTCCGGCGGATGTTCGGCCCGAGCGTGCTGTTGCTCGCCCTGATGTGTGTGCTGGTCGGGCTGCAGGCGACGCCCCTGCTGTCCTGGATGGTGCCGTAGCCGGCGCCTTGGGCGCTTCGCGTCCGGACAGTGGCGGCTCGTCGTCAGGTGCGCGGTGCTTCGTCAGCGACGCTCGGCGAAGTCGTCCAGCGCCGCCACGACCCGCTCCGCCATGCCGTTGGCGGATCCGTGTCCGGCGGTCTCCAGCAGTTCCAGCCGGGCGTCGGGCCAGGCCTGGGCCAGCTGCCACGCCACCTCCGGCGGGCTGCTGATGTCGAGCCTGCCGTGCAGCAGCACGCCGGGGATGCCGGCCAGCCGCCCCGCCTCGCGCAGCAGTTGCCCCTCCGGCAGGAAGCATCCGTTGCGCCAGTAGTGGGTGACCAGCCGGGCCTGCAGCATCCGGAACACCGGGTCGTCGTAGCGGGGGTCGGGCCGGTGACCGGGGGCGGTGGCGACGTGGGTGTCCTCCCAGTCGCACCACTGCCGCGCCGCCCGTTCGCGCACCGCCGGGTCCGGGTCGGCCAGCAGCCGGGCGTACGCGTCGGCCAGGTCGCCGTCGCGCTCGGCCGGCGGCACGCCGTCGCGGAAACGCGCCCACTCGGCCGGGAAGATCCGCCCCATCTCCCGGGTGAGCCACTCGATCTCCCGTCGGGTGCCGGCGGTCACGCTGAACAGCACCAGCTCGCTGACCTGTCGCGGGTGCCGCTGCGCGTATGCCAGGGCGAGGGAGGCGCCCCAGGAGGCGCCGAGCACCAGCCAGCGGTCCACGCCGAGGTGTTCACGCAGCAGTTCGATGTCTGCGATCAGGTGGTCGGTGGTGTTGGTGGACAGGTCCACGTCCGGGTCGGCGGCGTGCGGGGTGCTGCGGCCGCAGCCCCGCTGGTCGAACAGGACCACCCGGTAGCGGGCCGGGTCGAACAGGGTCCGCCAGCCGGGCGTGCAGCCGGAGCCGGGCCCGCCGTGCAGCACCACGGCGGGCTTGCCGTCCGGGTTGCCGCAGGTCTCCCAGTGCACGAGCTGCCCGTCGCCGACGTCGAGCATCCCGTGCGCGTACGGCTCGATCGGGGGGTACCGCTGCGCCATCGTCGTCCCCTTCGTGATCATCGATACAACAGCGCTGTTACATTAGCGGAGTGACAGCCGTACCTGAACGCAAGGCCCTGGGCACGCTGCTTCGGCACGTGCTCGACGTGCTCGACGGCGACGTCGCCACGGTCTACGCCGAACGGGGCCTGCCCGACTACCGGCCCCGGTTCTCGCCACCGCTGCGGGTGCTGGTCGCCGACGGGCCGCTGCCCATCCGCGACCTGGCCCGCCGGGTCGGGGTCACCCACTCGGCGGCCAGCCAGACCGTCGCGCAGATGGCCCGCGCCGGCCTGGTCGAGCTGACCGCGGGGGCGGACGCCCGGCAGCGCATCGTGCACCTCAGCGACCGGGCCCGCGAGCTGCTTCCACTGATCGAGGCGGAGTGGGCTGCGACGACCGCCGCGATACGCGAACTGGACGCGGAACTGACGGTCCCGCTGGCCGACGTGCTGCACGAGGTCCTCGCCGCGGTGCGCCGACGGCCGCTGCGCCAACGCATCGCCGACGCGGGCCTGCCGCCCTCCCCGGGCCCGCCGCCGGCCGCACCACACCGACGGCGGCCGACCCACCCGCAGGCCCCGCGTGCCAGCTCCGCGCCCGATGTCGGCAATTTGTCCTGACGGGCACCGGCCGACGGGGGATCTGGTGCACCTCGTCGCGGCGCCGGACCTCACCGCCCTGCGGAAGCCGGAGCCGCCACCGCCGCTCGTGGCCAGGACGACCCCGTTCACCGGGACGTTCCCCATCCGCAAGGTGCGGGCCACCCAGGACCCGCCGGAGGCGAACATGGAATTCGTGCACCACACCGCCCCGGACGCCGAGGGGATCACCGACCACGACAACGCCATCCACGCGGTGGCCCGCATCGACTTCACTCCGTCGCCGCCCGAGCGGGGCTACAAGCTGAAGGACGCGCGACTCGTCTCCGTCGCCCTGGGTCGCGCGTTCGTGCCCGACCTGATCCCCACCAACCAGGAGCAGACCGGGTTCGCGGTCTTCGCGAAGTTCTTCCATTCGGGCGACCTCAGCCCGATCAGCCTGACCTTCGACGTCACGTGGGACCCACCGCAGACCAACGACGCCCACGAGCGGTACCACGAGGAGTTGAAGGCCTACCAGGCCCAGGTGGCGGAGCTGCAACGCACGGCGTACGCCTCGGCCGTGCGGGACCGCCTCGGTCTGGTCAGCGCCATGCGCCCACGGCCGTCGCAGGACCTGCGCACCGAGGAACGGCAGGCGATCTACGGGAGCCTGATCCAGAAGCTGAAGCCGTTCGACCTGTTCGCGGACCTGTATCTGGGCTCGGAGCTGCTCCGGCAGATCTTCGACGTCGACGAGATGTTGTACTTCGTGGCACCGGACTACTGGCGGCCCCGCGAGGTCACCCCGCCGCCCACCACTGCGCCGGTGCCTTCCCCGCCCACCCAGAGCAGCCTCGGCAAGTACCCGGTGCGGGACCCGAGCGTCCTCGCGGACCGGACCGTGGTCACCTGGTACTCCCACACCGACTGGACGAAAGCGATGAATCCGGACGGCACGGTCTCCGACGAGTGGCGGGTCAACTACCTCATCACCGAGCAGACCCAGCCCGCGCCCTCGGGCAGCTCACTGGGCTGGTTGATCCAGGCCGACGGCGACGCGCGCCGCAACGAGTTCCTCAACGCCGCGTGGGCCAAGGCGGTCCTGCCGGTACGACCCGGGCGCGAACAGGCGGCGCTGGAGTGGCTCAAGCAGGTCGACGTGGAGGGGCAGGCGGCGCTGGGGCTCACCTACCCGTTCCAGGAGGGCGATCCCGAGGAGTACCGGAACAAGACGGTCGGGCAGGTCCTGAACGTCCTCGCGCTCAGGTTGCAGAAGGACAACACGCAGATCGCCAACACCCTCGTGGCCGAGAAGGTCTTCGAGACCGGGTTCGACCCGCTCGACGGCGGCTTCCGCCCGGCGGCCCCGTACGAGGTCTTCGACCAGTGGATCGAGGTGCTGCCCACCGACCAGGTGGTGGCGGTGGAGGTGAGCTACGACCCCAGGACCGGCCAGCAGCTGTGACGCCACCGGCTCGGGTGCCCGTCACCGGCCGAGCCTGCGGTACCGGCGTACCGCCAGGGGCCCGAACACGGCCGTCAGCAGCAGCGGCCAGGCCACGGCGAGCGCGACGGCGTGCTGCGCGGCGAACGACTCGCCGCCCCAGCCGGGGTTGCCGAACAGTTCCCGGCAGGCCGCGACGGTCGCCGACAGCGGGTTGTACCCGGCGACGGCGGCGAGCCAGCCGGGCATGGTGTCGGGGGAGACGAACGCGTTGGAGGTGAATCCGACCGGCCAGACCAGGATCTGCAGCACCACCACCGACCCGGGTGCGCGCAGCACCAGCGCCAGGTGGATGCCGACCCAGATCAGGGCGAAGCGCAGCAGCAGGAGCAGTCCGACGGCGGTCAGCGCCGCCGGTGCCCCGGCCCGCCACTGCCAGCCGACGGCGACCCCGCAGGCGAGCATGACGGCCAGAGCGGCGGCGCAGTGCAGCAGGTCCGCGGCGGCCCGGCCGGTGAGCACCACCGAGGGCGTCATCGGCAGGGACCGGAACCGGTCGGTGACGCCGCGCGCGGTGTCGGTGGCCACGGCCGTGTACGTCGACTCGATGCCGAAGAGCATCGTCATGGCGAACATGCCGGGCAGCAGGAACTCCCGGTAGTCGCCGCCGCCGGGCACGCTCATCGCGCCGCCGAACAGGTAGCCGAACATCAGCACCATCAGCACCGGGAAGAGCAGCCCGACGACGAACTGCCCGGGTTGGCGCCGCCAGTGCGCCAGCGCCCGGCCGGTGAGGGTGACGGTGTCGGCGACGGCCCAGCGCAGGCGCTGCGGCGCAAGGCGTACCCCCGTCGTGCTCACGCGCCCACCCGGTCCTCGTCGGGGTGGGTGGTGGGGGAGTCGTCGGTGAGCCGCAGGAACACCTCGTCGAGGGTGGGGCGGCGCACCGCGACGTCGGCGGCGGTGAGGCCGGCGTCGTCGAGGGCCCGCAGCACGGCGCCCAGCGCGGCCACCCGCCCGGTGACGGCGACGCTGAGGCGCAGGCCCGCCGCGTCGACGAGCGGGGCCGCGGCGACGGCGGCGCCGACGACGCGTACCGCCCGGTCCAGGTCGTCGGCGCGGGTCAGCACGACGTCGACGCGGTCGCCGCCGAGCGCGGTCTTCAGCTGCTCCGGGGTGCCGTCGGCGATGACCCGCCCGGCGTCGACGACCCGGACGGTGTGCGCGAGCTGGTCGACCTCCTCCAGGTACTGGGTGGTCAGCAGCACGGTGGTGCCGCCGGCGACGAGCCGGCGCACCGCGTCCCACACCTGCGCCCGGGCGCGCGGGTCGAGGCCGGTGGTGGGCTCGTCGAGGAAGAGCACCGGCGGGTCGAGGATCAGGCTCGCCGCGAGGTCGAGGCGGCGGCGCATCCCGCCGGAGTACGTGCCGACCGGCCGGTCGGCGGCGTCGGTGAGGTCGAAGCGGGCGAGCAGGTCGGTGGCCCGGGCGCGGGCCCGCGCGCCGCCGAGGTGGTGCAGCCGGCCGAACAGGACCAGGTTCTGCCGGCCGCTGAGCACCTCGTCGAGCGCGGCGTGCTGGCCGACCAGGCCGATGCGGGCACGGACCCGCTCGGGGTGACGCAGCACGTCGGCGCCGGCCACCCGCGCCGCGCCGGCGTCGGGCCGCAGCAGGGTGCTCAGCACCCGTACCGCCGTGGTCTTGCCCGCGCCGTTGGGGCCGAGCAGGCCGCACACGGTGCCGGCGGGCACCGTCAGGTCGAGGCCGGCGAGGGCCTGCGTGCCGCCGTAGCGCTTGCGCAGTCCCTCCGCCTCGACGGCCGGTTCGTCGTCGTGCATCAGCGCCCTCCACCCACTCGACCCGTACGCCGTACCGTACGCCATACGGTACGGCGGACGATACAGTGCCGGGATGACGACCGAGTACAGCGGCACCGGCGACCCCGCGCGCAGCCTCGCCCTGCTCTGGCGTACCCGCGAACGCACCAGCCGCAAGGGCCGGCCCGACCTGTCGGTGGACCGCATCGTGCGCGCCGCCATCGAGGTGGCCGACGCCGAGGGCCTCGCCGCCCTGTCCATGCGCCGCGTCGCCGAACGACTCGGCGTCGGCACCATGTCCCTCTACACCTACGTCCCCGGCAAGGGCGAACTGCTCGACGTCATGCTCGACACCGTCTACGGCGAGACCGCCCGCCCCGACGACGTGCCCGGCGGCTGGCGGGAGCGGCTCACCCACGTCGCCCGCGAGACCTGGGCGCTCTACCTGCGCCACCCCTGGCTGCTGCAGGTCGCCACCACCCGCCCCCCGCTGGGCCCCAACGTCATCGCCCGCTACGAGTACGAACTGCGCGCCGTCGACGGCATCGGCCTGACCGACCTGGAGATGGACGCCGTCGTCACCCTCGTCTCCGGCTACGTCCACGGCGCCGTGCGCAGCGCCGTGGAGGCCGCCCAGGCCGCCGCGCGCACCGGCATGACCGAGCAGCAGTGGTGGCAGGCCCACGCCCCCTACCTGGAGAAGGCCCTCGACCCGCGCCGCTACCCCCTCGCCGCCCGCGTCGGCACCGCCGCCGGCCAGGAGTACCAGGCCGCCGCCGACCCCCACGGCGCGTTCGAGTTCGGCCTGGCCCGCATCCTCGACGGCATCGAGGTCCTCGTGGCCACCCGCCCGGACGCCACCGCCACGACCGGCGAGCGATAACCTGGCCGACATGACGATGCGCCCCATCAGGATCATCGGTGACCCCGTGCTGCGCACCCCCAGCGAGCCCGTCACCAGCTTCGACGCCGAACTGCGCGCCCTGGTCACCGACCTGATGGACACCCTGCTCGGCGCCCCCGGCCGCGCCGGCGTCGCCGCCCCCCAGATCGGCGTCAACGCCCAGGTGTTCGTCTACGACGCCGACGGCCACCGCGGCCACCTGGTCAACCCGACGCTGGAGCTGTCGGAGGAGTTGCAGGACGACGACGAGGGCTGCCTGTCCATCCCGGGGCTCTACTTCCCGACCACCCGCGCCCTGCACGCCACCGCCCACGGCTTCGACCAGCACGGCGAGCCGCTGACCATCTCCGGCAGTGGCTTCCTCGCCCGGGCCCTGCAACACGAGACCGACCACCTCGCGGGCCGCCTCTACGTCGACACCCTGCGCGGCGACACCCGCCGCAAGGCGCTGCGGGAGATCCGCGCCGGCCGCTTCGACTCACCCAGCCGCCGCGGCTGACCCTGCCCGCGGGGCGCGCCGGCCGGGACGTCGCACCCGGCCGGCCGACCGTGGGCGCTCACCCGTCGTGGGCGCGCAGCGCGTACTCGCCGTAGTCGGCCACCCGGGTGAAGCCCAGCCGTCCGTAGAGCCGCAACGCCGCCGCGTTGTCCGCCTTCACGTTGAGCGTCACGTGCGTGACGTGCTCACGCAGTCGCCGGCAGAGCGCGGCCACCACCGCACCGGCCAGCCCCTGCCCGCGCAGCCGGGGATGGGTGGTCACGTTGCCCAGCGCCGCCACCCGGTACGCGGGGGAGAACACGTGCACCCCGGCGACCGCCACCAGCTCACCGCCGTCGCGCACGCCCACGTACTGGCCGGTGTCGAGCATCCGCGGGTCGAACCAGTTGCCCGGGTAGGCCACGTCGTACAGCCGGCGCAGCGCCGGTAGGTCGCCGGCGTCCAGCACCGATCCCGCCGGGGCCACCGTGTCCAACCGCGCCGCGTCGGTCAACGCCATCCGGTGGTGCGGGCCGGCCGCGTCCATCCGGAACACCCCGGCCAGGGCCGGCTCCAGGCCGGGGGACAGGTGCGCCCACAGTCGGGCCGGCAGCACCGGCGCCAGCTGGCGCAGCAGCGCCGCCAGCCGCTCCACCCGTGGTGGGGCCGCGAACGCCAGCAACGTGGGCGGGTCCGCGCCGTGGTAGAGCAACGCCACCTCCTCGTCGAGGCGGAACCAGGAGGTGTACGGCCAGAAGAAGTCGTCCAGGTCACCGAGCTGGTACGCGTGCAGCACCGGGTCCCGCCCGAGCAGCGCGGCCAGGACGGTCCGGTCGTGTTCGGCGCGTACCGGCATCCGCCGATGATCACACATCCGGCGCGGGGTGCTCCGCCCGGTCGCCGGGCGTCCTCAGCAGCCCGGCGACGTGGTCGTCTCCGGCTCGGCGGGAAGGTTCTCGTGCGCCCACCGGCCCAACGCGTCGAGCACCGGCAGCAGCGCCGCGCCCGGCCCGGTGAGCTCGTAGCTCACCCCCACCGGGGGACCCTGCCGGACGCTGCGGCTGACCAGCCCGACCCGCACGAGCTCGCCCAGCCGGTCGGAGAGCACCGACTCGCTGATCCCGGGCAGGGCGCGGGCCAGCTCGGCGAACCCGGCCGGCCCGTCGGCGAGGGTGCTCAGGAGCATGCCGTTCCACCGCTTGCCGAGAAACGCGAAGGCCCGGGCGACGCCCCCGTCACACGTGCGGGGCGTGTCGCCCACCTGTGGCCTGACCGTCATGACCCCAGGATACGGCGGACATCCCCCGAACAAGGGACTAGTAAAAAGCTAGCTGCTACCGTTACCGAAGCAAGTCAGCCGATTCGATGGAGACACCCCGATGACCGACGTCCACTCGCCCCTGATCAACCTGGACCCCGAGGCCCAGGCGCTGCTGTTCACCGACGCCCGCACCGCCAACACCTTCACCGACGAGCCGGTCACCGACGAACACCTCCAGGCGATCTTCGAACTCGCCAAGTTCCCACCCACCGCCGCCAACACCCAGCCCCTGCGCATCCTCTACGTGCGCCCCGGCGAGGCCCGCACCCGCCTGGTCGCCCACATGAGCGACGGCAACAAGGCCAAGACCGCCAGCGCCCCCATGGTCGCCGTGCTCGCCGCCGACACCGACTTCCACGAGTTCATCCCGCAGGTCTTCCCCATCCGACCCCAGATGCGCGACGACCTCGCCGGCAAGCCCGAGGCCCGCGAGCGCATGGCCCGCTTCAACGCCACCCTCCAGATCGGCTACTTCCTGCTCGCCGTCCGCGCCGCCGGCCTCGCCGCCGGCCCCATGGCCGGCTTCGACGCCGCCGCCGTCGACCGTGAGTTCTTCGCCGACAACACCTGGAAGACCCTGCTCGTGGTCAACATCGGCCGCCCCGGCGAAAACGCCTGGTTCCCCCGCCTGCCCCGCCTCGACTACACCGACGTCGTCCGACACGCCTGACCCCGCCACCAACGGGGGACCGACGAGCAGTGGGTGGCGACCCGTCAGGCCGCCACCCACTGGTCGAAGCCCAACTTGCCGACCAACGCCAGCACCACCACCAACAACACCACCCGCACGAAACCCGAGCCACGCCGCAACGCCATCCGCGCTCCCAACGCCGCCCCCGCGATGTTGCACACCGCCATCGCCGCCCCCAGCAACCACCACACGTGCCCCGTCGCCGCGAACACCGCCAACGCCCCCAGGTTCGTGCCCACGTTCACGACCTTCGCCATCGCCGAGCCGTGCACGAAGTCCGCCCCCACCAGCGCCGTGAACGCCACCACCAGGAACGTCCCCGTACCCGGACCCACCAGCCCGTCGTACAGGGCGATACCCACCCCGGCCACCACGACCGCCACACCCACCCGCACCCGCGTACGCCGATGCGGCTGCGCCACCACCCCCAACCGCGGACGCAACACCACGAACGCCGCCACCGACACCAGCACCACCAGCACCACCGGCCGGTACGCCGACGCCGGCACCGCCCCCGCCAACGCCGCACCCACCCCGGCGCAACACATCGCCAACCCCGCCGCCGGCCCCGCCACCGCCCAGTCGATCTTCGTACGCCGCGCGTACGTCACCGCCGCCGTCGTCGTACCCGCGATCGCCGTCAACTTGTTCGTGGCCAACGCCGACGCCACCGGCATCCCCGGCGCCGCCACCATCAACACCGGCAACAGGAGCAGACCACCACCGCCCACCACGGCGTCGATCCAACCGGCCATCGCGGCCGCGGCGAGCAGGGTCGTCAACGACAGGGGATCCACATCCACGGGCCGCCATTCTGCCCACCACCACCCACCCCACGACGCCGCCTGTGGCCAGCCTCACCAGAACCCCAGGTCACCGACCCCGCATCCGACGCAGCCACACACCCACCGCCGACAACGCCACGAACAACAGCACCGAGCACAACAACACCTTCAACACCCGGCAACCCTCCCACGGCCACGTAGGGTGCAAGCGTGCGCCTGGCCACCTTCAACCTGCTGCACGGCCGGTCCCTCGCCGACGGACTCGTCGACCCCGACCGGCTCACCGCCGCCGTCACCGCCCTCGACGCCGACGTCCTCGCCCTGCAGGAAGTCGACCGCGACCAGAGCCGCAGCGGCAAACTCGACCTCACCGCCATCGCCGCCCGCGCCCTCGACGCCGGCGAACACCGCTTCGCCGCCGCCGTCGTCGGCACCCCCGGCGAACAGTTCCGCCCCCTCACCCACGACGACGACGGACACGGCGAACCCTGCTACGGCGTCGGCCTCGTCACCCGCCACCCCGTCCACACCTGGCAGGTCACCCGACTGCGCCCCGCCCCCGTACGCTCACCCGTCTACGTCCCCGGCCCCCGCGGCGGACTCATCCTCCTGCGCGACGAACCCCGCGTCGTCCTCGCCGCCGTCCTCGACACCCCACACGGACGGCTCACCGTCGCCGCCACCCACCTGTCCTTCGTCCCCGGCTGGAACGCCCACCAACTCCGCCAGACCGTCCGCGCCCTGCGCACCCTGCCCGCCCCACGCATCCTCCTCGGCGACCTCAACCTGCCCGCCGGCCCCGCCCGACTCCTCACCGGCTGGCACCCCCTCGGCCGCCGCCCCACCTACCCCGCCGGGCAACCCCGCGTCCAACTCGACCACATCCTCGCCGACCGCCACGGCCTCGACCAGCTGCCACCCGTCACCGCCGTACACACTCCCCTGTCCACCATCTCCGACCACCGCCCCCTCCTGGTCGACCTCGGCTGACCGCACACCCGGCGGGGGAGACGACACCCCTCACCAGCAGTCGCGTCACCGTCACCCCACCCAGCGTTGACACCAGCCCGCCACATCGGCGAAGGTCTCTGGCGTGACGGCACCCACCCCAGGCCCGACGAGCCACCACGACCCCACCACCGAACACCACCGGTACGTCATCATCGGAGCCGGACCAGCCGGCATCCAACTCAGCTACTACCTCCAACAGGCCGGCTGCGACTACGTCACCCTCGAACGCGCACCCGCACCCGCCGAATTCTTCCGCCACTTCCCCCGCCACCGCCGGCTCATCTCCCTCAACAAGGTCCACACCACCAGCACCGACCCCGAGATCCGCCTGCGCTGGGACTGGAACTCCCTGCTACACGAACCCGCCGACCTGCCCTTCGCCAAGTACAGCAGCGAATACTTCCCCCACGCCGACGACATGGTGCGCTACCTCACCGACTTCCAGCGCTACCACCAGCTCGCCGTACGCTTCGACACCCCCGCCCACCGGATCGAACGCCTCGACGACGGCTTCCTCGTCCACACCCCCGACCGCGTCCTGCACTGCCACTGCCTCATCGTCGCCACCGGCTGGGGCCGCCCCAACATCCCCGACATCCGCGGCATCGAACACGCCACCGGCTACGAGGACATGCACACCGACCCCGCCCACTACGCCGGCCAACGCGTCCTCATCCTCGGCAAGGGCAACTCCGCGTTCGAAACCGCCTCCGCGATCCTCGGCCACGCCGCCATGATCCACCTCGCCAGCCCCCGCCCACTACGCCTGGCCTGGAACACCAAACACCCCGGAGACGTCCGCGGCCACCACGGCGCCGTCCTCGACAGCTACCAGTTCAAGACCCTGCACTCCGTACTCGACTGCGTCATCGACGAGATCCGCCCCATCGACAACCGCTACCAGGTGCACCTCACCTACACCCACGCCGACGGCGAAACCGCCGTCATGGACTACGAAACCGTCCTGCGCTGCACCGGCTTCACCATGGACACCAGCCCCTTCGACCCCACCTGCCGACCCGACATGATCCCCAACGGCCGCATGCCCACCACCACCGGCGACTGGCAGTCCACCAACATCGACGGCCTCTACTTCGCCGGCACCCTCGCCCAGGACCGCGACCTCAAGAAAGCCTCCTCCGCCTTCATCGACGGATTCCGCTACAACCTGCGCACCCTCACCGCCCTGCTACGCGAACGCTACGACGGCGTACCCCTGCCACACACCCTCGTCGACCCCGACCCCGACACCCTCACCACCCTCGTCCTCGACCGGATCAACTGGAGCTCCGCCCTCTGGACCCAGTTCGAATTCCTCTGCGACGCCCTCGTCGTCGACCCCCACGGCCAGCTACGCCACTACACCGACCTACCCGAAGACCACGTCCGCGCCCGCTTCCACGACCACCCGCACTACTACACCGTCAGCCTCCGCTGGGGCCGCGACGACTACGGCGACGTCTTCGCCATCGAACGCCACCCCCAACCCGACCGCGCCGCCGAAAGCGCCTTCATCCACCCCGTCATCCGCCGCTACCACGGCGACACCCTCGTCGACGAACTCCACCTCCTCGAAGACCTGCTCGCCGAATGGCGCCGCCCCGACCGCCACGTCACACCCCTGCGCGACTACTTCACCCGCGAACTGCACCGCGACCGCTGACCCCCACCACGCCGGTGGAGGCCCGGTCGCGCACGGCGATCCGCAGAGGCACCCGCCACCACGCCGGCACCCGGGCCCGCGCACCCCCGTCCGACGCGGCTACGCCGGCTGCCGCGCGTCCACCGCCGTCTCCGCGACCAGGAAATCCACCACGTCCGTGAGCCGACCCCGACGAGCCGCCGCCTCCCGCTGCCGCACCGCACCACTGCCCACCGCCAGCAACCGCCCCAACCACCCCCGCACCAGCTCCTCGTCCCCACCCGCCCGCAACACCGGCGCCAACCAGGCGACCACCTCACCCAACACCTCCCGCGCCGGACGCAACCGGCCCGTACCGACCTCCAGCAGCGCACCCTCCAACCCGTCCCGCGCCGCCCGCCAGTACGCCGCCCGCAGCCACTCCCCGGGCAACTCCGGACCGTGATCACCCCGGTCCACCGCCTCCAACCCCCGCACCACCAACGCCCGCACCAACGCCGCCACCAACGCCGACTCCCACGCCGACACCGGCACGTCCGACACCCGCACCTCCAACGTCGGATACGTCACCGACGGCCGGATGTCCCAGAACAACGTCCCCGGATCCACCACCGCCCCCGCCGCCGACAACATCTCCACCACCCGCTCGTAGTGAGCCACCGACGTGAACCGCGGCGGCGGCCCCGCCACCGGCCACCGCGACCAGATCATCGACCGCCAACCCGCATAACCCGAATCCCGCCCCTCCCAGTACGGCGAATTCGCCGTCAACGCGATCAACAACGGCAGATACGCCCGCAGATGATTACTCACCAGCAACGCCCGCTCCCGATCCGGCAACTCCACGTGCACATGCAACGCACAGATCGCCAACTCGTCGTGCAACCCCCGGAACGTCGCCGTACCCCGATCCTGCCGCGGCCCCCGCGTCACCGGCGGCGACGTCGCACCCGGCAACACCGGCGTACCGGTCGCCACGATCCGCAACCCGTCGACCGCCGCGCACTCCGCCACCACCCGCCGCGCCTGCACCAACTGCTCCAACAACCCCCGCACCGACGCCGTCGGATCCGTCCTGGTCTCCACATGCAACGTCGTGATCTCACCCGACACCCGCGAACCCAACCGCGCCACCGCCCGATCCACCACCGCCCCCGCCCCCGGCACCACACCCCGACTCACCGGATCCACCAGCAGGAACTCCTCCTCCACCCCCAACCGCGGACCCGACACCACACCATCCCCGCCGACCAGCACCGGCACCACGGCCTCCACTCACGACACCCGGGCGAGCGCCCGACACCGACAGGCCGACAGGGTAGCCCGAACCAGTGACCAACGGGACACCCACAGTCAGCACGCCGACGCCGCAACCACCACCGGGACACACCACACCCGACCCCCTGTGGCAAGCTGACCCCAGACGCGACTGGCGGCCAGAGGATGGGCACCAAACCATCGGGGAGCTCCACGCGCGGAGGTCGACCGCCTGGGCCCCGCCGCCAGAGGAGCACCATGCCCACCGCCCGACTCCTGCCCGGCACCCCCGTCGCCGACCACATCCTCACCGACGTCGCCGCCGGCGTCACCGCACTACGCGCCGCAGGCACCACCCCCGGCCTCGCCACCATCCTCGTCGGCGACGACGACGCCAGCGCCGGCTACATCCGCATCAAGCAACGCCAGGCCAGCGAACTCGGCTTCGCCTCACCCCACGTACACCTGCCCGCCACCGCCACCCAGGCCGACCTGCACCACGCCATCGCCGACTTCAACACCGCACCCGACGTGCACGGCCTGCTCATCCAGCACCCCATCCCCGCACACCTCGACTACGACCGCGCCCTGCAGACCATGGACCCCGACCTCGACGTCGACGGCATGCACCCCCTCAACATGGGACGCCTCGCCCTCGGCCTGCCCGGACCCCTGCCCTGCACACCCGCCGGCATCGAAGCCCTGCTCGCCTTCCACGACATCCCCGTCGCCGGCCGCGACGTCGTCATCCTCGGCCGCGGCGCCACCCTCGGCCGCCCCCTCGCCCTGCTGCTCACCCAGAAACGACCCACCGCCAACGCCGCCGTCACCGTCGTGCACACCGGCGTCCCCGACTGGGCCACCCACACCCGACGCGCCGACATCCTCATCGCCGCCGCCGGCGTCCCCGGCATCATCCAACCCGAACACGTCCGCCCCGGCGCCGTCGTCATCGGCGGCGGCGTCCGCTACGAAGGCCGCCGCCTCCTGCCCGACGTCGCCGAAACCTGCGCCGACGTCGCCGGCGCCATCACCCCCCGCGTCGGCGGCGTCGGCCCCACCACCGTCGCCATGCTCTTCCGCAACGCCCTCGACGCCGCCCGCCGCGCCACCGGCAACGCCTGACCACCCCGGACCGGGCGTCGACGACCTCGACGCCCGGACCACCGCCGGCCACCCCAGGGCCCGTCGTAAGACCCCGGCAGCGCCGGACGCGACGACACCCGCCGGGCCCCGCCTCACGACCGCCCGTCGCGCTCCGCCGCCACCAACCCCGCCAACGCCCGATTGGTACGGTTGGACCGCACCGCGTCGCGCTGTTGTCCGGCCGTCACCTCGATGTACGTCTGCGACGACGCCAACGACGCGTGACCCAGCAACCGCATGATCTCCGCCGCGCTCGCCCCGTCCTCCGCCAACCGCGTCGCGAAGGTGTGCCGCAACGCGTGCAACCGCGCCCCCCGCGGCACCCGGTCGGTGATGCCCGCCCGCCGGTAGCAGGACTCCACCAGGTACTGCAGCCCGCCCCGGCGCAACGGCTCACCCTGACGGTCCACCAACAGCGCCGCGTCCGGCCGCACCGTACGCGACCCGAACCGCCGCACCCGGCTGTCCAGGTAGCCCACCAGCACCCCGTCCAGCTCCGGCTCGATCGGCACCACCCTCGGCCGCCCACCCTTGCCGGCCACGTCGACCCGCCGCTCGCCCGCACGGCCCGTCAACGACCCCACCCGCAGCGCCAGCAGCTCCGACAGCCGCAACCCCGCGCAGAGCGCCAACGCCAGCACCGCCAGATCGCGCTCCGGCCACGGGTCGCGCTGCCGGCCCTCCTGCCGGGCCACCGAGGCGAGCAACTGCTCAGGGGTGTCCGCGCCGCGCAGCGGCTTGGGCTGGGGGAGAGGCGCCCGGGGACGACCGACCGCCGGCATCGGGTTGCCGGCGACCACCCCGTCGGCGACCAGGAAGGAGAAGAAGCTGTTCCAGGTGGACCACGCCCGGTGCACCGACGCGGCCGCGCGGGGAGCGGCGAACCGGGCGAATGCCGCGCGCATGACGCGGGCGGTGAGGGCGGCGACGGGCAGCGCGTCGAGGGGGAGGGGAGGGGTGCTCTCCTCGGCCGCCAGCGCGGCGACGGCGCGCAGGTCCCGCCGGTACGCCTCCAGCGTGTGGGGGGAGGGCTTGCGGGTCGCGCGGGCCGTCAGGAACTCCTCGATGAGCCGCTGTACCGATTCGTCCTGTTTGTCATGCATAAGGGATATTATGCAGCATTTTCGGGTTCGCCGGCAACGGCGGGAGAGGGGGAGAGCATGCGGCGGTACGTACTGACGGGTGCGCCGGGGGCGGGCAAGACGACACTCGCCGACGCGCTGCACCGACGCGGGTGGGACGTCGTCGCCGAGGCGGCCACCGACGTCATCGCTGCCCAGCAGGGGCGGGGCGTCGCCGAACCGTGGCGGGAGGCAGGCTTCGTCGACGCCGTCGCGCGGCTCCAGCGGGAGCGCCGCGAGGCGCCCGGGGCGTACGGGTCGGTGCAGGTCCACGACCGCTCGCCGCTGTGCACGTTGGCCCTCGCGCGGCATCTGGGGCGCCCGCCGGGGCGCGCGCTCACCGAGGAGGTGCGGCGGGTGCTGCGCGACGGCGCCTACCAGCGGCAGGTGTTCCTGGTAGAGCCGCTGGGCTTCGTGACACCGAGTGCCGCCCGCCGGATCGGCTACGCCGATTCGCTGGCGTTCGCCCGCGTGCACGAGGAGGTCTACCGGGCGCACGGACACCGCCTGATCGCAGTGCCGCCCGCGCCGGTACGGGCGCGGGTCGCGCTGGTGGAGGCGCACCTGCGGCGCCTCGCCGACCTGCCGTCGGACCGGGCCGAGGGAGGGCCCGATCCGGTCTACTTTACATAATGTACATTATCGAATCACTAACCACAGTCGGCCTGCCTGTGGTTTCGAGGCCTATGGCGCCGCGCCTTCGCCGCGTCCCGGTGATTCGTCAGGCACGCTCTCGTCACCGCGGCGCGGAACGCCGCGCTGAACTGTTCCGGCGCCTCCAGCCAGGGATGGTGTCCCGCGTCCGGGATGAGGACGACCTCGCACCCCAGGCGTGCTCCCAGTCGTCGCAGGGCCTCGGCGGGACGGCTGTCGTCTGCCCCACCGATGATCACGGTGCCGGCGGGAAGGCGCTCGCGGAGCTCATCCACGTGCGATTCGAGCGGGTCCGCCCTCTTCGCGGCGTTGAGCTGGCTGTTCATCGCGTAGTTGACGGGTCGCAGCGCGCGGGCCGATGCCAGCGCCCAGTCCCATGCCCGAGCCCGGTCGGCGTGGTCGGTGAACCACGCCAGGGTGAGGTACTCGATCTCTTCGGCGTCGGTGCGCGATGCGATCGCTTCGAGTTCGTCGAACCTGTCCTGCTGCTCGTCGGTGCGTCGTGCTCGCTGCGCCGCCCGGTCGGCGTCCCGCCAGGGGTCCAGGAAGGGCCCGGCGATCTGTATCGATCCCGCCACGCGCTCGGGATGCGCCAGCGTGAAGTAGCCGGCCATGTTGGTTCCGAACGAGTGCCCCACCAGGACCGCCCGGTCGTGTCCCCACGCGTCGAGCAACAGCGCCAGGTCCCGGACGTGGCGGGCGATCGTGTGCTCCCCCGCCCAGGCCGATCCGCCTGTGCCTCGCTGGTCGTAGCGGTGGACCAGGCACAGGTCTTCGACCAGGGCGGCGACCGGTCCGAGATAGTCCGGCAGCCCCGGCCCCCCGTGCAGGAAGACCAAGGGGATGTCGGCGTGCTCCGGCGAGCCGGTGGTCCAGGTGCGCAGCTGTGCACCGTCGTCCATCTCGATCATCGCGGTCGGCATGGACGCGAGCGTACGCATGCCGAGCGGCCGGATCCCGGCCCGCCGGGCGCTGCTCCCCCGCCGCCATGAAGGCGAGGAGCGTTCGCAGTCGGCGCGATTGGCGAGCCCGGCCCGGCGCAGCGCGGGAGCGCCCGCCGGACCGGTGCCCGCCGGCGGCCTTGCTCAGGCGCCGACGTAGGCGGCGAGGTGTTCGCCGGTGAGGGTGGACCGCTTGGCGACGAGGTCGGCGGGGGTGCCCTCGAAGACGATCCGGCCGCCGTCGTGGCCGGCGCCGGGGCCGAGGTCGATGATCCAGTCGGCGTGTGCCATGACCGCCTGGTGGTGCTCGATGACGATGACCGACTTGCCGGAGTCGACGAGCCGGTCGAGCAGGGCGAGCAGTTGTTCGACGTCGGCGAGGTGCAGGCCGGTGGTCGGTTCGTCGAGGACGTAGACGCCGCCCTTCTCGGCCATGTGGGTGGCGAGCTTGAGGCGCTGCCGTTCGCCGCCGGAGAGCGTGGTGAGGGGTTGGCCGAGGCTGAGGTAGCCCAGTCCGACGTCGGCGAGGCGGTTCAGGACGGCGTGGGCGGCGGGGATGCGCGCGTCGCCGGTGCCGAAGAACTCCTCGGCGTCGGCCACGGACATGGCGAGCACCTCGGCGATGTTGCGGCCGCCGAGCGTGTACTCCAGGACGGCCGCCTGGAACCGTTTGCCGCCGCATTCCTCGCAGGTGGTCTCGACGGTCGCCATGACACCGAGGTCGGTGTAGATGACGCCGGCGCCGTTGCAGGTGGGGCAGGCGCCTTCGGAGTTGGCGCTGAACAGTGCGGGCTTGACGCCGTTGGCCTTCGCGAACGCCTTGCGGATCGGGTCGAGCAGGCCGGTGTACGTCGCGGGGTTGCTCCGTCGTGAGCCGCGGATGGCGCCCTGGTCGATGACGACGACGCCTTCGCGGCCGGCGACGGAGCCGTGGATCAGTGAACTCTTGCCGGAGCCGGCGACGCCGGTGATGACGCACAGTACGCCGAGCGGGATGTCGACGTCGACGTCGCGCAGGTTGTGTTCGGTCGCGCCGCAGATCTCGAGTGCGGCGGTGGGCGTGCGTACGGTCTTCTTGACGGCGGCCCGGTCGTCGAGGTGGCGGCCGGTGACGGTGTCGCTGCCCCGCAGTTCTTCCACGGTGCCTTCGAAGCAGACCGTGCCGCCGTGGGTGCCGGCGCCGGGGCCGAGGTCGACGACGTGGTCGGCGATGGTGATGGTCTCGGGTTTGTGTTCGACGACGAGGACGGTGTTGCCCTTGTCGCGCAGTTGCAGCAGCAGGTTGTTCATCCGTTCGATGTCGTGTGGGTGCAGGCCGATGGTGGGTTCGTCGAAGACGTAGGTGACGTCGGTGAGGGACGAGCCGAGGTGGCGGATCATCTTGGTGCGTTGTGCCTCTCCCCCGGACAGGGTGCCCGATGGGCGGTCGAGTGAGAGGTAGCCCAGGCCGATCTGGGTGAACGAGTCGAGGAGGTGTTGCAGGCCCTTGAGCAGGGGGGCCACCGAGGGTTCGTCGAGGTCGCGTACCCATTCGGCGAGGTCGCTGATCTGCATGGCGCAGACGTCGGCGATGCTCTTGCCGTTGATCTTCGACGAGCGGGCTTCCGGGCTGAGTCGGGTTCCGTCGCAGTCCGGGCAGGTCTGGAAGGTCACGGCGCGCTCGACGAAGGCGCGGATGTGGGGTTGGAGGGCGTCGACGTCCTTGGCGAGGAAGGACTTCTGGATCTGCGGGATGATGCCGACGTAGGTCAGGTTGATGCCGTCGATTTTGATCTTGGTGGGTTCGCGGTGGAGCAGGTCGTGCAGTTCCTTCTTGGTGAACTTGCTGATCGGCTTGTCGGGGTCGAAGTAGCCGCAGCCGCGGAAGATGCGCCCGTACCAGCCGTCCATGCTGTAGCCGGGGATGGTGAGGGCGCCCTCGTTGAGTGACTTGCTGGCGTCGTAGAGGGCGGTCAGGTCGATGTCGTTGACGGTGCCCATGCCCTCGCAGCGGGGGCACATGCCGCCGAGGCGGTGGAACGTCGCCTTCTCGGCCTTGGTCTTGGTGCCGCGTTCGACGGTGATCGCGCCGCTGGCCCGGACGGTGGGGATGTTGAAGGAGTACGCGTTGGGCGAGCCGATGTGGGGTTGGCCGAGGCGGCTGAACAGGATGCGCAGCATGGCGTTGGCGTCGGTGGCGGTGCCGACGGTGGATCGGGGGTTGGCGCCCATCCGTTCCTGGTCGACGATGATCGCCGTGGTGAGCCCTTCCAGCAGGTCGACCTCCGGTCGGGTGAGTGACGGCATGAAGCCCTGTAGGAAGGCGCTGTAGGTTTCGTTGATCATCCGCTGTGACTCGGCGGCGATGGTGCCGAACACCAGTGAGCTCTTGCCCGAGCCGGAGACGCCGGTGAAGACCGTGAGGCGGCGTTTCGGGATGTCGACGCTGACGTCCTTGAGGTTGTTCACGCGGGCGCCCTGCACGCGGATCAGGTCGTGGCTGTCGGCGATGTGGGTGGGTGCCTGGGTGTCCGTCCCCGTGGCGGTGCTCATCGTGTCTCCATCTGCTGCGCGGGGCCCCCGCGTCGAGGTTTGTCTGGGTGGTGTCTGGGTGCGCCGGAGGGCTCAGCGCAGCTCGTTGATGCGGATGAGGTTGCCCGTGGGGTCGCGGAAGGCGCAGTCGCGCACGCCGTACGGCTGCTCGGTCGGCTCCTGGACGACGTCGGCGCCGCTGGCCTGCAGCCGGTCGAAGAGGCCGTCGAGGTCGTCGGTGGCCAGGGTGATGGCGCCGTAGCTGCCCTTGGCGATGAGTTCGAGGATGGTGCGGCGTTCGTCGTCGGTGATGCCGGGCTCGGCGGCCGGCGGGTGCAGGACGATGGACGTGCCGGGCTGGTTGGCGGGGCCGACGGTGAGCCAGCGCATGCCGTCGTATCCGACGTCGTTGCGGACCTCGAAGCCGAGGGTGTCGCGGTAGAAGCTCAGGGCGGCGTCCGCGTCGGTGTGCGGGAGGAAGGCGTAGTGAATGGTGATGTCCATGCCGGTCAGGCTAGTTGCGGCCGCCTGGCGCGTGCTTCTCGATTCCTGATCGGTCTGGTCACCTGTTTCGCGATGCACGCGGGCATCTCCGCCGGCGCGTGAGCTGTGCGGGCGCGGTAGGTGCTCGGCGGCACGCCGACCAGTTCGGTGAAGCGGGTGCTGAAGGTGCCCAGCGAGGAGCAGCCGACGGCGAAGCAGACTTCGGTGACGCTGAGGTCGCCGCGGCGCAGCAGCGCCATGGCGCGTTCGATGCGCCGGGTCATGAGGTAGGCGTACGGCGACTCGCCGTACGCCTGCCGGAACTGGCGGCTGAGGTGCCCGGCCGACATGTTGGCGCCCCGGGCGAGCGCCTCGACGTCGAGCGGCTTGGCGTACTCGTGGTCGATGCGGTCGCGGACGCGGCGCAGCCGGGCGAGGTCGCGTAGGTGCTGTTCGGCGGCGTCTCTGCTGGTCACCTGCAAGATCGTGCCACGTGGCGCCGGGGTTGCCCAGCAGGACCGGCGGCGTGCCGTCGCGGTGCCGCGACGGCACGCCGTACGCCCCGAGCGGCTGCGGCGGGTGGTTTCCGGGGTGCTGGGGCGAGCGACGGGTCAGGCCGTGTCGAGCGCGCGGCGTAGGCGTCGGGCCTCGGTGACGAGGCGGCTCGATCCGCCCCGGCCGGCGACGTCGGCCAGGCCGGGCACCTCGATGCGGACGCCGGTCGTGCCGGCCGTCTCGGCCGCTAGGCTCAGCAGGTCCGGCAGGCCGCGCGGGGGCTGGGGCGCGGCGAGCACCGGGGGCAGTGCGGCGGCGACCAGTCGCCACACGGTCAGCGGTGCTCCGGCCTGGGCGGCGTCGCGTAGGGGTTCGAGTGCCCTGGACAGTTTCACCAGTTGCCCGGCGACGAGTCGGCCGAGGTGTCCGCCCGTGGCGGTGGGGTCGAGCTGCCCGGCTGCGGCGAGGTTGAGCAGGGCGTCCAGGGCGGCGATCCGGTCGGTGCCGTGGCGGGCCGCGAGTCCGTAGGACAGGGCGAGGTCGAGGGCCGCTCCGCCGGGGCCGGTGCTCTCGGCGAGCAGCGGCAGCATGGTCGTGCCGCCGCGTTGGTCCATGTCCGCGGTGGCGGCCACGATCGGCAGGGCGTACGCGGCGACCACTGCGCGGTGCCCCGGCAGGATCGACGGCCACAGGTTCGCCCAGTCGGAGTGTTCGACACCGATCGGTGCGGGGTCGACGGTCAGCAGTCCGTACCGGTCGTCGTAGCCGTCGGGTGGGCGCAGCTCGACCGCCATGCGTTTCGGCGGTAGTTGGTCGTGCTCCCAGTCGTAGCCGTTCCTGCGGGGTCGCCGGGTGAGGGTGGTGACGCGCATGACGGGTGGTGGCAGTCCGCCGGCGCGGAGCCAGGCGGCGAGCCGCTCCCCCGCCGGGGTGCCCAGCGCCGCCGCCTTGCCGGCGACCGTCTCGTCGGTGTCGGCGGGCAGGCGCAGCAGGGCCTGGGTGAGGTCCCAGTGCCAGGCTGTGCGGTCGCCGAGGGCCGCGAGGCGCTCGATCAGGGCGAGTGGGTCGAGGGCGCCGTTGGCGTGGGTGGGGGTGGCGAGCAGGCCGGGGTGTCCGGGTTCGTTGAGGTGGGCGCCGATCTCGGCGAGGCGGGCGCGGAGCAGCCGGTGCGGTGCGGGCACCCGGGGGTCGGTGGTGACCAGTTCCGGCTGCGGTGTCTGCCGGTCGGTGCGGCGCAGCGCGGTGAGCAGTGTGTCCCACCGGCTGCGGCGGCGGGCCTGCTGGTCGGTGGTCGGGGCGGTGGTGAGGACGTCGACGACCACCTCGCACAGGGAGAGGGGGTCGTCGACGCGTGCGTTGCCCCAGGACCAGTGGCAGCGTTCGACGACGGGGGCGAGGGCGGCGTGCACCCGGGCGCCGTCGGTGGCGGTGAGCCGGACCAGCGCGTCGAGGATGCGGTCCAGCGGTGTGCCCTGCGACTGGGTGCCGAGCAGGGCGGCGACCTCCTCGGCGAGTTCGTCGACGTCGGTGATGAGGGTGGGTGCCGGCGCCGGTGGTGCGGGCGGGGGCAGGTCGTCGCCGCGTGGCCGGGCCTTCGCTGGGCCGATGCCGCCCGCCGTCGGGTCGTGTCCGTGGCGGGTGGCCAGGGTGTTGGCGCGGTCGCGTAGCTCGACGGCGGGGTGTTCGGCGGCGACGGCGATGACCTCGGCGACCTGGGCCGCCCGGTCGCGGTGTTGGCGGGCCAGGCGGTCGAGCCAGGTGAGCTGGGCTTTGACGAGTGCCTTGTCCGGTCGGAGCAGCACGTCGCGGGAGGTGTCGAGGATGGTGTCGATCTGGAGGTCGGGCAGGTCCCGTAGGGCCTTCTGCGCGATGGTGGCGGCCGGGGCCGGTGCGTCGGTGAGCAGGCGGAGGTAGTCGGTGGCGCGGGTGGCGACCTCGGTGGTGGTGGGTTGGAGTTCGGTGAGCAGGATGGTGAAGGCGCGCAGGGCGGCCGCCCGGTCGCCGCGCAGGAGCCGGCCGATGGAGGCGTCGATCAGGAACGTCCGGTCGATGGTGCCTTCGGCGGCGAGTCGGGCCAGGGCGGTCGGCAGGATGTGCCGTCGTCGTTCGGGCCAGTTCGTGGTGACCTCGTCGAACGTCATGCGGGTGCCGAGGCCGTCGATCTCGAACAGGCGGGGCAGCATGGCGTGGAGGAACGGGTCGTCGCGGAGCCGTGCGGTCAGGGGTGCCGGTGGGCCGGCGTGCCCCCGCTGCGGCAGTTGTAGCGAGTTCAGCCACAGTTCGACGAACCGGTCGTTGGCCGGTGGTGTCGTTGCCGTGGCCCGTAGCAGCGCGGTGAGGAAGCGCCAGTGTTCGATGCCGGTCTGCTGGTTGACCTTCGTGGCCAGCCGGTGCGCGAGGTCGCCGAGCCAGGTGATGCCGCGGTCCTCGGCGACCTTGGTCATCAGGGCGGCGGCGCGTTCGCCGTGGGGGTTGACCGTGTTGCGGGCGAGGATCGTCGCGGCCTGTGCGGCGGTGGGTAGGCAGCCGACGACGGCGACTGCCAGGGCGGTGCCGGAGCCGGCGGTCCACCAGGTGGTGCGGTGGCGCTGCCTGAACCAGGTCGTCAGGTCGGCGCCGATCTCCCGGCGGCGCTGTTCGGGCAGGTCGGCCAGGGCCGCCACGATCTGCCCGGCGGAGCTGTTCTGGATGAGGTCGAACAGGTCGCTGGTGCCGCCGGCGGCCAGTTCCCGTTGCCGTCGTACCGTGCTCTTGAGGAACGCCTGCTGTGCGTGTCTCACACCCGCTCCTCCGCCCGCTCGGCGGTCGACATCCGGGTGGCCAGCGCGTGCCGGCACGGTCCCCGTTGGCCGCGGTGCTTGGCCCACCAGGGGCAGGTGCAGGTGAGGTCGCCGCCGGGCAGTTGGCGGACCCGGTAGACCTGGTCGCCGCTGTGGACGGCGGCGGTGGTGGCGGTGTCGAGGTGGACGGCTCCGGCGTCGCGCAGCGCCCGCGCGCCAACCAGGCGCGGGTTGTCGCGTTCGGCGCGGCCCGCGTCGTAGGGCATGACCCGATGGAAGTACGCGGCTTCGGCGACGTCGTAGCCGACGCGGCCGGCGGTGCCGAGTTGGGCGAGCGCGGCGCGGACGCGGGCCGGGTCGATGGCGGTGTCGGTGGCCAGCCGGTCGACGTCGATGGTGGGGTCCCAGGAGAGTACGGCGGCGACGAGGTCGGCGTCGTCGACGACGTCGTCGCCGGCCAGGGCGGTGAGGGCGGCGCCTTCGCCGGAGAATCCGCGGTACGGCTCGGGTGAGAGGGTGAGGGAGAGGCGCAGGGCGCCGGTGTCCAGTTCCCAGGTGCTCGGTACGGGTGCCGAGCCGGTGGCGACGGTGGGTCCGTACACGCGCAGGGTCTCGGCGAAGCGCAGCATGCCGCGTAGGGCGGTCAGTCGGCTCGCTCCGGCCAGGCAGACGGCGCCGGGAACGGGTCGGGAGGTCAGTCGCAGGGACCGGCCGGCCGGCACCGCCCAGAGCACCGACCGGTCGTTGGTGGTGGGTAGTCGGCGTAGGAACGTGGCCGCCTCGGTGGCGGGGATCTCGGCGCGGGGTTCGAAGGCGGCGGAGAGGATCTGCACCTCGGCGAAGCCGCGCAGCCAGCGCGCCGGGAGAGGGACCTTCTTCTCCACGATCGGGCCGTCCATGGTGGAGACGGTCAGGTCGTCGGGGCCGACGGACAGGTGCAGCGGGTCGAGGCCGCCGACGCGGGCCAGTGCCTCGCGCAGTGGGTTGTTGACGTCGACGTTGGTGGTGCCGTGCTCGATGATGTCGCCGTCGAGGCCGGCGGGCAGGGTGTCGAGGCGGGCGTAGACGCCGCAGCAGCCGGAGAAGGATTCGAACCGGAGCCGGTCGCGGCTGCCGGTGACCACCGGGTCGAGGCTGGCGGGGCTGACGGGTCGGTGGTAGCGGGTCCGGGCGACCTCGGCGACGGCGAGCAGGCCGACGGCCGCCGCCTGGGGCGTGGTGAGGAACCCGGTGAAGAACCGGGGGTGGGGTGTGGGCCCGCCGCTGGTCTGCAGGCCGAGGCCGCCGCGTGCGAGGGTGGAGGATCCGAGGTACCGGTACGTCTGCGTTGCGCTCACGTCGGCGGACGGTAGAGGAGCCCACCGACAGCAACCCGGCATGCCGGCGCGGCCGGCGGGTTGCGTGACCCAGCGGGATGCGCCGTCGGGGTGCCGGGTGGGACGGTCGGTGGCATCAGGGTCGGTGGGGGCGGCGGGCGAGGACGAGGGTGGTGCGCAGGCGCAGCACGACGCTGCCGCCGAAGCCGTCCACGAGGGTGCGCATCGCGGTGGCCGCCCGGGTCTGCTGCGCGGCGGTGCGCTGCCGGTACGGGCCGAAGGTCCGCAGCAGGCGCAGGTAGCCGTCGGTGGTCAGGGTGAGGTCGCGGTGCAGGGTGTGGGCGCGTACGTCGGTGAACAGGCCGCTGTCGGTGATGTCCTGGTGGAACCAGTCGGTGCGGCGGCGGGTGGCGGTGGGGTCGACGCCGCGCAGCGTGGTGTCGACGGCGCGGGCGTGCTCGGGGTCGGCGTAGCCGTATTCGTGGCCGAAGACGGCGAGGGTGCCGCCGGGGGTGAGGGCGTCGTGGGCGCGTGGGTTGCGGGTGGCCGGGTCGAGCCAGTGCCAGGCCAACGCGCAGGCGAGCAGGGGTACGCCGCCGGTGGGTGGCTGCCACCGCTCGAAGGTGTCGGTGACGGGGTGGATCTGCGGGAAGGTGGCGGTGAGTCGGGCGGTCATGCGGGGGTCGGGTTCGACGCAGGTGACGGGCGTGCCGAGGCGCAGCAGCACGGCGGTGCCTTTGCCGGTGCCGGCGCCGATCTCGGTGACCGTGGCGGGGGTGCCGCCGTGGTAGTCGCGGATGAGGTCGGCGAGGGCGCTCGGGTAGTCGGGACGTGCGTCGTCGTAGAGGTCGGCGACGTCGCCGAAGACACCGGTCACAGCGCGCATCGTCGCACGGACGGTGACGGTTCGGGGTGCGGCGGACGGGGTCAGAGGCCGCCGGCGACGCGCAGGACGGTGCCGGTGGTGTAGCTGGCGTCGGGGCCGAGCAGCCAGGCGATGGCGCCGGCGACCTCGTCGGGTTCGCCGGGGCGGCCCAGTGGGATGCGGGCGGCGGCCCGGTCGGGGCGGTCGGGTTGGCCGGAGAGGGCGTGGATGTCGGTGCGGATGATGCCGGGGGCGACGGCGTTGACGCGGATGCCGCGGGGGGCGAGTTCCTTGGCGAGGCCGGTGGTGAGGGTGTCGGTGGCGGCCTTGACGGCGGCGTAGTGGACGTACTCGCCGGGGCTGCCGAGGGTGGCGGCGACGGAGGAGACGTTGACGATGGCGGCGCCGCGGTCCATGCGGCGGGCGGCCTGCTGGGCGCAGAGGACGTAGCCGATGAGGTTGACGTCGACGACGTGGCGCAGGTCGGCCGGGTCGAGGTCGACGAATGCGCCGATGGGGCTGGTGACGCCGGCGTTGTTGACCAGGCCGGTGATCGGGCCGAGGTCGGCGGCGGCGTCGAACAGGGCGGTGACCTGCTCGGGGTCGCGGGTGTCGGCGGGTACGGCGAGGCCGCGTACGCCGGTGGCTTCGATGTCGGCGAGCACGGCGGTGGCGGCGGCGCGGTCGCGGCGGTAGCTGAAGGCGACGTGGTGTCCGGCGTGGGCGAGGCGGCGGGCGGTGGCGGCGCCGATGCCGCGGCTGCCGCCGGTGATGACGGTGACCGGTCGCATGTGCCTCTCCCCTGTCGTGGCTGCGGGGCCGACGCTACCGGCGGGCGGCGTGGGGCGGGCCGGTGGGTGGGCGCATAGGCTCGGGCGCGTCGGTGGACGGTGACGTGGAGGTGCGCGGTGGCGGGTGTGGGTGTCGGTGACGTGGTGCGGGACTTCGAGTTGCCCGACGAGACGGGTACGCCGCGGCGGCTGTCGGAGTTCCTGGCCACGGGTCCGGTGGTGTTGTTCTTCTATCCGGCGGCGTTGACGCGGGGGTGCACGGCGGAGAGCTGCCACTTCCGGGACCTGGCGGCGGAGTTCGCGGCGGTGGGCGCGACGCGGGTGGGCATCAGCCGGGATCCGGTGGAGAAGCAGGCGGAGTTCTCCCGCCGGCACGGGTTCGACTATCCCCTGCTGTCGGACGTCGACGGTACGGTCGCCGACCTGTTCGGGGTGCGGCGGCGGCTGCCGTTGGGTGCGCTGAGCACGCGGCGGATGACGTTCGTGATCGGCACCGACCGGCGGATCGTCGAGGTGGTCCACAGTGAGCTGAACATGAACGACCACGCGGACGCGGCGTTGCGGGCGCTGGGGGGGTTGATCTTCCGCTTGTCGGCGTGGGCTGGTATCAAGGCAGGCGTCTGAACAGGTGTACGAGGGAAGAGGTTGCTGATGGGTGCCGCTGGCCAGGGTTTGTCCACTGACGAGGTGCAGAGCATCCGGGAGGCGCTGGCGGCGGGCCGCAAGCCGAAGGTGGTGTTCACCGCCTCGGCGGGTCAGATCGCCGGGCAGGTGGGTCAGGTGGTGGAGCTGACCGACCCGGCCGTGTCGGACGAGTTCGTGGTGGTCCGGTTCGGTCGCGACGAGTTGCCCTTCTCCCCCGCTGACGTGGCGGTGGCCCCGCGCGGCGCCGGGCGTAAGGCGGCGGAGCCGCAGCCGGAGACGCCGGAGCCCGAGCCGGCGGCGCCGGCGGAGCCGGAGTTCGTGTTGGACCGGGTGCCGCAGCAGCGGCGGGAGGAGCCGAAGGTGGAGTCGGTGGAGGCGAAGCCCGCCCCGGCGCGTAAGGCGGTGAAGGCCGTGAAGCCGAAGGGGCCGGCGGGGCTGACGGTGACGTTGGCGTACGCCGACGGTGAGTGGACGGTCGCGGCCCAGCAGGGCAGCAAGTCGCTGGCGAAGCCGTACGTGGTGAAGCCGGCGGAGGCGCTGCGGATGGTGGCGCTGGTGGACGTGCCGGGCGTGCATGAGGCGGTGGAGCAGATCATGGCGGCCGAGCGGGCCGAGGCGGAGCAGCAGGCGGAGAAGCTGCGCGCGGAGCTGGCGGAGATCGAGGCGCGTCTGGCGGAGCTGCGCGAGGCGCGCTGACGCGGACGGCCGGCGGGGTGGGTGGCGGTGCCGCTCGCCCCGCCGGCGCGGGCGGGTGTGCTGGTCGACGAGCCTGCCGACGCGTCCGGTGGCGGTGCGCGGGGCGAGGTCGGCCTGGCGGGCGCCTTGGGGTGGTCAGGGGCGCGGGCCCAGGAACAGGCCGCCACTGGCGTCGATGACCTGCCCGGTGACCCAGCGTGCGGCGTCGGAGGCGAGGAACGCGACCACGTCGGCGACGTCGCCGGGCTCGCCGAGCCGGTCGAGTGCCGTCATCGCGGTGATCAGCTCGGCCAGGCCCGGTGTCTCGAAGACCGGCCCGTTGGTCGCGGTCCGGGTGGCGCCGGGCGCGACCGCGTTCACCGTGATTCCCCTGGCGCCGAGCTGGTTGGCCAATGTCAGGGTCATCGTCTCGACCGCGCCCTTGGTCATGGCGAACGACGTCTGGGTGGCGTTGGCCATCCGGGTCGCCGCGGACGAGATCGTGATGATCCGGCCGCCGTCGGCAAGCAGGGGCAACGCGCGCTCGATGATGAAGTACGGCGCCCGTACGTTGACCGCGAACAGATGGTCGAAGGCTGCTCGTGTCGTGGCGCCGAGCGGGCCTGCGGGTGGCGCCGCCGCGTTGTTGACGAGGATGTCGAGTGCTCGCCCGGCCAGGCTGGCCTCGACGCCCGCGAACAGCGTCTCGACGTCTGCGTCCACGCCCAGTTCCGCGCCGACGGCGTACGCCGTTCCACCATCGCGCACGATCTGGTCGACCGTCGCCGTCGCGCCGTCCCGGTCCGTGCCGAAGTGCGCGATGACGACCGCTCCCCGCGCTGCCAGCCGGATCGCGATCGCCTGGCCTATGCCGCGCGACGCGCCGGTCACCAGGGCTGTCCTGCCGACCAGATCACCCATGATGTTAGGTACTCCCAACTTGTTAGTGACTACCAGTGCGATAGTGTCTACCACATGAGGGAGCGACACTCGACACTGCGGGAGCAACGACGGGCCGAGACGCAGCGCGTGATCCAGGCGCACGCGGTGCGGTTGTTCGTCGAGCGCGGGTACGACGGCACGACCGTGAACGACGTCGCAGCGGCCGCGGGCGTGTCTGCGATGACGGTGTACCGGCACTTCCCGACGAAGGAGGACCTCGTGCTGGTCGACCAGAACGGTCCGCTGGTCGCCGAACGGATCGCCGCGACGCCGGCCGGGCAGCCCCTGGTGCGCCGCATCGGCGGCGCGCTCGTCGACTCGGCGCGGACGCTGACCGCCGGCGACGACCGGCTCCTGCTGGCCCGCCTGCGGCTGATGATCTCGACGCCCGCCCTGCGCGCCCGACACCTGGACAACCACTACGTGCTTCAACAAGCCATCGTCGACGGCCTCGGGGACGAGGCCGCCGATCCGGAGACGGCCTTCCACGCCACGGCGGCGGCCAGCGCCTGCCTGGCCGCCATGCACACCGCGCTGGTGCGGTGGGCGGAGGACGACGGGCGTACCGATCTGCCCGACCTGATCGCGAAGGCGTTCGCGGCGGCCTTCGGCGACATCACGCTCCGGCAGGAGTGACGACGCGGAAGGAGAATCGCGTCGACCCCGCGGCCGGCGCGGGTGGCGGCGGGACCTCACCGCCACCCGCCGTGGGGGTCAGTGCCGCGGGATGTGGGCCACCCCGATGCGCTTGCGGAACACCCAGTACGTCCAGCCCTGGTAGGCCAGCACGATGGGGGTGAACACCACCGCCACCCAGGTCATGATCTTCAGGGTGTAGGGGGTGGAGGCGGCGTTGGTGGCGGTCAGCGTTCCCGCCGCGTCGAGCGTGGAGGGCAGCACGTTCGGGAAGAGCGCCGCGAAGAGCGTCGCCACGGCCAACGCGATGGCCACGGCGGTGCCGGTGAACGCCCAGCCCTCCCGGCGGGCGCGGGCGGCGGCGAGACCACCGAGCAGGGCGAGGGCCGCGCCGACGGCGAAGACGACGGCGGCGGTGCTGGAGCGGATGTTCAGCGTCCAGGTCAGGAACGCCACCGCGAGCACGGCGGCGGCCAGGCCCACGCGTACCGCGAGGGCGGCGGCGCGCTCGCGGACCTCGCCGACGGTCTTCAGGGCGATGAACACGGCGCCGTGGGTGAGGAACAGCGCCGCGGTGGTCGCGCCGCCGAGCAGGGCGTACGGGTTGAGCAGGTCGAGCAGGCCGCCGACGTACTCGTGGTCGGCGTCGAGCGGCACGCCGCGCAGGATGTTGGCGAACGCCACGCCCCACAGGATCGCCGGCACCACCGAGCCGACGAAGATGGCGGTGTCCCAGCGGCGTTTCCAGGACGCCTCGGGGCGCTTGTGGCGGTACTCGAAGGCGACGCCGCGGATGATCAGGGCGAGCAGGATCAGCAGCAGCGGCAGGTAGAAGCCGGAGAACAGGGTGGCGTACCACTCGGGGAACGCGGCGAACATGGCGCCGCCGGCGGTGATGAGCCAGACCTCGTTGCCGTCCCAGACGGGGCCGATGGTGTTGATCAGAACGCGGCGTTCCCGGTCGTCGCGGCCGAGTACGGGCAGCAGCATGCCGACGCCGAAGTCGAAGCCCTCGAGGATGAAGTACCCGGTGAACAGGACCGCGACGAGCAGGAACCAGATGGTGGTGAGTTCCACGGTGTGTCTCCGGTGATCAGTAGGCGAACGCGAGCGGGCGCTCGGCGTCGTCGTGGGTGTCGTCGATCTCGGGATCGGGGGTCAGGTCGGGTACGCCGGCCTTGGCGTAGCGCAGCAGCAGCTTGACCTCGACGACGGCGAGGGTGGCGTAGATGAGGGTGAAGGCGGTGAAGGAGGTGAGCACCTCGGTGAGCGAGACGCTGCGGGAGACGCCGTCGCGGGTGAGCATCTCGCCGAAGACGATCCACGGCTGGCGGCCCATCTCGGTGAAGATCCAGCCGAAGGAGTTCGCGGCGAGGGGCAGCAGGGGCATGACCAGGCCGGCGCGCAGCAGCCACTTGCTGGTGGGGGTGCGGCCCTTGCGTTGGCTCCAGAGCACCAGCAGGGCGATGGCGGCGGCGGCCATCCCGAAGCCGATCATGAAGCGGAAGCTCCAGTAGGTGACCGGGATGATCGGGGTGTAGCTGCCGGCGCCGTACTGGGCGGCGTACTGGGCCTGCAGGTCGTTGATGCCCTGCACGGTGCCGTTGGGGTCGCCGGTGCCCAGCCAGGACAGCAGGTGCGGGATCTTGAGGGCGAACAGTTCGCGGCTGCCGTCGAGGCTGCCGACGGTGAGTACGGAGAACGAGGCGGGGCTCTCGGTGGTGTAGAGGCCCTCGGCGGCGGCCATCTTCATCGGCTGCACCTGGGTCATGATCTTGCCTTGGATGTCGCCGGTGATGGCGACGGCGGCGGCGGAGACCAGGGTGACCCAGGAGCCGAACTTCGCGGCGAAGCGGTAGGCGGGGGTGTCGGCGGAGTCGCGGTTGCGTACGAGGTGCCACATGGCGACGGCGACCAGCAGGGAGCCGGCCACCAGGAACGCGCCGGCGATGGTGTGCGGGAAGGTGATCATGGCGACCTTGTTGGTCAGCACGGCCACGAAGTCGGTGAGTTCGGCGCGGCCGGTGTCGGGGTTGATCCGGTAGCCGACCGGGTTCTGCATGAACGAGTTCGCCGCGAGGATGAAGTACGCGCTGAGGTTGCTGCCGATCGCGGCGGCCCAGATGGCGGCCAGGTGCAGCCGCTTGGGCAGGCGGTCCCAGCCGAAGATCCACAAGCCGATGAAGGTCGACTCCAGGAAGAACGCGACCAGGGCCTCGATCGCCAGGGGGGCGCCGAAGATGTCGCCGACGAAGCGGGAGTAGTCGCTCCAGTTCATGCCGAACTGGAACTCCTGCACGATGCCGGTCACCACGCCCATCGCGAAGTTGATCAGGAAGAGCTTGCCGTAGAACTTGGTGAGCTTCAGGTACTTCTCGTCGCCGGTGCGGTGCCACATCGTCTGGAGGATCGCCACCAGCACGGACAGGCCGATGGTCAGCGGCACGAAGAGAAAGTGGTAGACGGTGGTGACACCGAACTGCCAGCGGGCGACGTCCAACGCGTCCACCAGTAACCCCCCAGGCTGTGCATACTACGAGACGTAGTAAATACTACTGCTCGTCGTAGAAGAATCGGCAGGGGCGGGGGTCCCGAAGCGACCCGGGACCAATGACCCTGATCACCCTCTGCCGGACGGCCCCGACTGTCCGCGCCCCGCGCCACGCGGGGTGGCCCGCGCGTGCGACCATGCGCGCTGATGGACACCACCCGCCCGACCTGGCAGCCACCGCTGATCTGGCGTGCCGCGCAGCTGCTCGCCCGCGTCGTCGTCGCGCTCCTGGCCCGCCTGGAGGTCAGCGGCGACGTGCCCGAGGCGCTGCGCCGGGGCCCGCTGATCCTGGCCGCCAACCACATCAGCCCGTGCGACCCCGTCGTGCTCGCCGCCGCCTGCCGCACCCGGGGCGTCGCCCCCCGGATCATGGCCACCGGCGGGCTGTTCCGCACCCCCGTCATCGGCGCCGCGATGCGCCGCGCCGGGCACCTGCGGGTCGACCGGGGCACCGCCGCCGTCGGCCGCGCCCTCGACGACGCCGCCGCGGCGGTCTCCGGCGGCTCGGTGATCCTGGTCTACCCCGAGGGCCGCATCGGCCTCGACCCCGGCTTGTGGCCCGAACGCGGCAAGACCGGCACCGCCCGCCTCGCCCTGGCCTGCGGGGCGCCGGTCATCCCGGTCGCCCAGTGGGGCTCCCACGAGTTGGTGCCCTACCGCGCCCCGAAGGGGCTGCTGCGCGGGGTCGCCCGCGCGGTGTGGCGCCGCCCGGTGCTGCGCGTGCACTTCGGCGAGCCCGTCGACCTGACCGACCTCGCCCACGGCGCGCCCGGCGCCGCCCGGCAGGCCACCGACCGGATCATCGACGCCATCACCGACGCCCTCGTGCCGCTGCGCCCCGACGAACCGGAGCGCCCCCGCCACGTCGACCCCGGTCGCCCGACCGACACCAGCCGCGCGCACCGCCGGCACCGCTCGCCCGGCTGACCCGCCGGGCCGCCGCCGCCCGTGCGCGCCGTCAGAGCGCCTGCGCCAGCCGCAGCAGCTCGCCGACCGCCGTCGCGACCGGCGTCACCGGAGCCGCCACCACCGCCAGCCGCTGCAACAACCCGGTGACCCGGCCCGGTTCGGCGTCCGGGCGGGTCAGCTCCGCGCGCAACTGCGCGGCCGTCACCCGGGCCGGCTCCGACAGCTCGCCCCGGTGCCGGTCGAGCACCTCGAGCAGCTGCCGGACCAGCGCCGTGGCGTCGACACCGGGGGGCGCGGCCGCCCACAGGCTGCCGCCGCTGGCGTACGCGCCCGAACCCACCGCCTGGTTGCCCACCTGGCTCACCCCGCCGGACTGCTGGATGCCGTAGTTGGTCGCCTCGGGCATGCCCGTCCTCCCCTTCTATTCAGTCGTCACGCGGCCGACGGCCGCGCGGCGGCGCCCCCTCGGCCTGCTGCTCGGCCCGGGCGCCCTGGCCCACCGCCTGGTTGCCGACCACACTCAGGCCGCCGGTCTGGATGACACCCTGGTTGAGGATCGTCGTCTGCCGGTTACGGAACTCGGCCGTGTCCACCCCACGGGCGTCCAGGAAGTCCATGATGGCGGCCAGCACGTGCCGCTCGACGACCTTCAGGTGCTTGGCGGCGTCGAGCACCTGGAAGTAGTTGTGGTATTCGGCGCCGGAGGCGACCTCCCGCACGCCGACCCGGGCACCGTAGTCGTAGCCCAGGTCCTCGCGGGCCAGTTGCCGCAGCCGCGCCTGACGCCGCCCACGCGCGGCGCCGCGCACCAGGTCCCGCAGCAGCCGCAGCGGTGCACCCAGCGCGGTGGGCAGCAACCGCTCGGTGCCGGCGGCCAGCACCTGCGCGAGCTGACTCACCGGCAGCCACTCGGTCAGCCGGTCCACGTCGTGGTACCCCTGCCGCGGCGGCTCCAGCACGGTGCGGGCGCACTCCAGATAGAGCACCTGGCCGTCGGTCGAGAAGTGCAGGAACGTGGAGGCGACGACCTCCCCGCCCCAGGACGGCACCAGGGCGCACAGGTAGTGCCGCGCCGCGCCCTGCGGGCGGCCGGCGACCTCGCGTACCTCGTCGTCGGACCACCGCTGGCGCGGCATCCGCTCCCGGTGCGGCAGCAGCCGCGCGTCGCCGGTGAGCCGGTCGCCGCAGACGAACACCCGGTCCTCGAGCAGCAGCCCCGCGAGCCGCTCCGGGCTGGGATCGCCGGCCTGGTCCAGCCGGATCGCCGCCAGCCGGGCCCGCACGTGGTCGATGAGCTCCACGACGGTGAACGGCGCGGGGGCGGACACGTCGCCCGTGAGGGCGGTCCCGGCCGGCCCGTGGGCGTCCGCCAGGATCGGCAGGGCGAACGACCACCCCGCCACCGGCGTGCCGTGCCCGACGAACGGGGTGTAGCCGCCGTAGACCGTCACGTTGCCGCCCTGGGCGCGGTCGACGGCGGCCAGCCGCTCGGCGTCACGCGCCGGCAGCGACGCCACGTCGGGCGGCCCGGGCCGGAACCGGGCCCGGCGCAACCGGGTAACCAGCAGCCGCCGGGTGCCCAGCAGGTGCCCCACGAGCACCAGGTAGGCGACCAGGCCGGCCGGCAACGCCAGCCACGGCCGGCCGACGAACCAACCGGGCAGGCCCGCCGGGTCGTCGCCCGGCGTGGCCGCGCCGAGCTGGAAGACCAGCACGAGCGAGACCGTCGCGATCGCGATCATCGACAGCAACGGGCCCACCGGGCCGTTGCGGCCGGGCCGCAGCGGGGCCAGTGAGCTGCCCACCGCCATCGTGACCCCGACCAGCACCGTCGCCAGCGGGGCGAGCAGTACCGCCAGGCCACCGGCGACCAGCAGCCCGACGTCACGCAGACGACGCCGCCGGCGGGCGGACAGGCAGTGCCGCAGCACCGTGCCCAGGTCGAAGCCCACCGACGGGGCGACCGCGCGCAGGTCGTCGTCGAACACCTCGGCCAGCACCCGCTCGGTGAACGCGTCGTCGGTGTGGGCGGCCGCGCACAGGTAGCGGGTGGCCTCGCTGCCGGCGTCCGGGTGCGAGCGTGCCGACGGCGCCTCGTCGCGCGGGCCGCTGTGCTGCCGTACCACCATGTCAGCCACCTCCGTGCCGGGTCGCCGGGAATCCCTCACGGCGCGGCCCCGGTCCGCGCACCGCCGCCCAGGCCAGCAGGACACCCACGACGAAGCCGCAGTACAGCGCCCCGGAGATCGCGCCGCGCACCGTCGAGGTCAGATCCGCGCCGCGCAGCATGCCGCTGTCGGTGAGGACGTGCATCGTCACGCCGCCCGCCGCCGCGAGCACCGCCGCCGTCACGCTCGCGCCGATCACCCCGAGCACCCGGTGCGTACGCCGCGGCGCGAGCGCCGGGGTGGCCAGCCGACGCAGCAACGCCACCGCGATCACGACGAACAGCACGGTGCGGGCGTTCTCCGCCAGCCACCAGGCGACATGGTCGGCCCGCAGCGGCCGCACGTCCCACCTCGGCCAGCCCAGCCCCGCCAGGATCGCCTCGCCCAGCGCCCCCACCAGCCCCGCCGGTCCGTCGCCCCGCGGCAGTCGGTAGCGCCACTCGATGATCAGCCGGGCGGCCCACGGGTTACCGACCAGCAGGACCAGCCAGAGCAGCGGCCGGACCTCCGGCGGGACGCGCCGGTGCGGGCGCTCCGGCGGCGGCAGCACGATGCGGGCCGGCAGCGGGTCCAACGCCCGGGCCGCCACCGCGGGCGCGGGCGCCGGCGGCTCCCCGGCCACTCCCGACCGGGGCGCAGGCGTCCATGGCATCACCCGGACATCTTCACCGCACCGCAGCGCGACACCGTCGTCACTGTCCGACATCCGCCAGCCGCGCGTCGACGCGGTGGCAACCGGGCGGCCACCCGGCGGCCGACGGGGCCGGGCATACTCCCCGCGTGACCCACGCCTACCTCGACGGCCCCGCACCGCTGGCCTTCGCCCACCGGGGCGGCGCCGCCGAGGGCGACGAGAACACCGCCGCGGCGTTCGCCCGGGCGATCGGGCTCGGCTACCGGTACGTCGAGACCGACGTGCACGGCACCGCCGACGGCGTCGCGGTGGTCTTCCACGACGCCACGCTGGCCCGGGTCACGGGCGAGCCGGGGCGCATCGCCGACCTGCGCTGGACCGACCTGGCCTCGGTACGCGTCGGCGGCGCCGCCGTGGTCCCCCGCCTCGACGAGGTCCTCGACGCCTGGCCGCAGGTGCGGTTCAACATCGACGTCAAGGCCGACGGCGGCGTCGAGCCGACCGTGGCCACCGTCGCGCGCGTCGGGGCCGGCGACCGGGTGCTACTGGCCTCGTTCAGCGACGCCCGACTGGCCCGGCTGCGCGCCCTCACGCAGGGACGCGTCGCCAGCAGCCTCGGCATGCGCGGGGTGGCCCGGCTGCGGATGGCGTCGCTGACCGGGCGGGCGCTGCGGCTGCCCCCGTCGGTGGTCGCCGCGCAGGTGCCGGTGCGCTACGGGCGGGTGCCCGTGGTGGACCGCCGGTTCCTGCGACACGCCCACCGACTCGGACTGCACGTGCATGTCTGGACGATCGACGAACCTGCCGAGATGCACGAGTTACTCGACCTCGGAGTGGATGGCATCATGACCGATCACGTCGGCGTGCTGCGCGACGTGTATCACAGCCGCGGCCACTGGGCCGCCTGAACCGTTCGAAGGACCCCGATGGCCGAGACCGTCACCCCCGCCGTGGACGACACCCCCGCCCCGGCGAGCACCCGCCGCGAACGCAGCGGCTGGTACTTCTACGACTGGGCGATGTCCGCCTTCTCCACCACCGTCATCACCGTCTTCCTCGGCCCGTTCCTGACCACCGTCACCAAACTCGCCGCCGGCTGCGAACTCGGCGCCGACACCTGCGGCGGCTACGTGTACCCGCTGGGCATCAAGGTCGCCGCCGGCTCGTACTTCCCGTACCTGGTGTCGTTGTCGGTGTTCCTCACCGTGTTCGCGCTGCCGATCGTCGGGGCGATCGCCGACCGCTCGGCGCACAAGAAGCGGCTGCTCGCCGCCGCCGCCTTCATCGGCGCCGGCGCGACCGTCGGCATGCTCTTCGTCACCGGCGACCGGTACCTGCTCGGCGGGGCGCTGTTCATGGTCGCCAACATCGCCTTCGGCGCCGGTGTCGTGGTCTACAACTCGTTCCTGCCGCAGCTCGGCGGCCCCGACGACCGCGACGGCATCTCCAGCCGCGGCTGGGCGCTGGGCTACCTGGGCGGCGGCCTGCTGCTGGCGCTCAACCTCGTCGCGGTCAGCCTGCTCGGCGAGGAGGGCAACCACCAGCGCACCCTCGACCTGGCCCGCTGGTCGATCGTGTCCGCCGGCGTGTGGTGGGCGGTGTTCACCCTGATCCCGCTGCGCTGGCTGCGCGAGCACCCCACGGCCGCCGCGCGGGCCGGCGGCAACCCGGTCACCGACGGGTTCCGGCAGCTCGGCCGCACCCTGCGCGAGATCAAGGCGTACCCGCTGACGCTGTTCTTCCTGCTGGCTTTCCTGGTCTACAACGACGGCATCCAGACCGTCATAGCCCTGGCCAGCCAGTACGGCACCGAGGAGCTGAAGCTCGGGCAGAGCACCCTGATCGTCACCATCCTGCTGGTGCAGTTCCTCGCCTTCGGCGGCGCGCTGCTGCTCGGCGCCCTCGCCAAGCGCATCGGCGCCTGGAAGACCGTGCTGATCAGCCTGGTGCTGTGGACCGGGGTGATCCTCGGCGCGTTCCGGCTGCCCGCCGAGGCGCCGGTGCCGTTCATGATCCTCGGCGCCGCCATCGGCCTGGTGCTCGGCGGCAGCCAGGCCCTGAGCCGGTCGCTGTTCAGCCAGCTCATCCCCGCCGGCAAGGAGGGCGAGTACTACGGCTTCTACGAGATCAGCGACAAGGGCACCAGCTGGCTCGGCCCGCTGGCCTTCGGCATCGTGTTCCAGCTCACCAACTCCTACCGGGTGGGCCTGGTCTCCCTGCTGATCTTCTTCGTCGTCGGGTTCCTGCTGCTGCTGGCCGTGCCGATCCGCCGGGCGATCGTCGCCGCCGGCAACACCCCGCCCCGGGTGCTCTGAGGAACGCGGGCCCGTCCGCACCGGCCGGATCAGCGGGCGTCGATCGGCTAGGCTGCCCGACCGTGACCGTCCACGCCACCGCCCCGACCTGCCTGGCGCGCCCACCGCTGGGCCCCGACGACTCCCCCGCCGGGTGCGCCGCGGCGCGGGGCGTGGACGGGCGTCCGCTGCACGCGGCGGCGTTGAAGTTCTTCTGGGGGCCGATGGACTGCGGCAAGTCCACGATGGCGTTGCAGATGAACTACAACCACTCCCGGCAGGGCCGCCGCGGCCTCGTCACCACCCGCATCGACCGCTCGCTCGGCCCGCAGGTCACCACGCGCATCGGCCTGGCGCACGAGGCCGTCGAGGTCACCGACGAGCTGGACCTGCGGACCCTGGTACGCGACACGTGGGCCGAGGGCGTCCGCGTCGACTACCTGATCTGCGACGAGGCGTCGTTCTACAACCTGGAGCACATCGAGCAGATGGCGGAGCTGGTCGACAGCTACGACGTCGACGTGTACGCGTTCGGGCTGGCCACCGACTTCCGCTCGTGCCTGTTCCCGGCCGCGCAGCGGCTGTTCGAACTGGCCGACGAGGTGGCCCGCATCCAGGTCGAGGTGCTCTGCTGGTGCGGCCGGGAAGGGCTGCTCAACGCCCGGGTCGTCGACGGCCGGGTGGTCCGCGAGGGCCTGCAGGTGGTCATCGGGGACACCGTGGACAGCGCCGAGGTGCGCTACCAGGTGCTCTGCCGCCGGCACTACCGCGCGGGCGAGCTCGGCCCCCGCCGCTGAGGCGTCAGTACGGGTCGCCGCACACCCGCCAGTCGCCGTCCTCGCGCACCACCGACAGCTTCCGCTCCTCGGTGAGGCCGCTGTCGCGGGTCAGCCGCACCGCCACCGTGCCGCGTGGGCTGCCGCCCCGGGTCGCCACCGACACGTCGACGATCTCGTAGCCGTTGACCAGCGGCGGGGTGCGCAGCCAGCTCGTGAACCCGATCGGGCTCCACCGGCTGCGCGCGTCGGCGCAGAGCCGGTCGTACGCGCCGTCGGTGTCGCCCGCCGCCACCGACCGCAGGAACCCGTCCGCGGTCTCCCGCACCGGGCCGCTGGCCTGCGTGACCACCTGCACGTTCCAGGCGCCCAGCCCGGCGACCCCGATGCAGCACAGCAGCACGGTCACGCCCGCGAACACCAACCCGGTACGCACCGGGCGGCTCCGACGGGCCGGCCGGCTCCACGGCTGCTCAGCGCCCACCCGTCGACCGTAGAGAACCGGTGGGCCCGCCCGCAGGAAAGTCGGCCCTGTCGCCCCCCGTACCGGCCGGCCGGATCACGGTCGCCGCCGGCGCCGAGCCCGGCCGGGCCGCGCGCGGTCACGGCTCGATGAGCCCGGCCCGGATGGCGTAGCGGGTCAGTTCCAGCCGGTCGCGGAGGCCGAGCTTCTGCAGCAGGTTGGCCCGGTGCCGCTCGACGGTCTTGACGCTGATGAACAGCAGGCGGGCGATCTCCTTGGAGGAGTGGCCCTCGGCGACGAGCTTGAGGATCTCCTCCTCGCGTTCGGTGATGGCCCTGGCCGGCACGCTCTCGCCCCGCGCGCTGCGTTCCAGGTAGGTGCGGATGAGGGCGTTGATGGCACCGGGATAGAGGAACGGTTCGTCACGTACGGCGGCGCGGCAGGCCTCCACCAGGTCGCGGTCGGCGACGGACTTGAGCACGTAGCCGTTGGCGCCGACCTTGAGGGCCTCGAAGAAGTACTGCTCGTTGTCGTACATGGTCAGGATGAGGATGCGCAGGCCCGGCTGCTGCCGGGACAGCTCCCGGGCCGCCTGGAGGCCGGTCAGCCGCGGCATGGCGATGTCGAGGATGGCCAGGTCGGGGCGCTCGGTCTGGGCCAGGGCGATGGCCTCCGCGCCGTCGCCGGCCTCCGCCACGACGGTCAGGTCCGGTTCGCTGTCGAGGATGAGGCGCACGCCACGGCGGACGAGGGCGTGGTCGTCGGCGAGCAGGATGCGGGTGGTCACGGCCGGCCCTCCCGGTCGCCGACGGGCACCCGCAGCCGCACCTCGGTGCCGCCGCCCGGGCCGGGCCCCACGCTGAGCTGGGCGCCGATGAGCAGGGCCCGCTCCCGCATGCCGCGTACGCCGGCGCCCTCGGCAGCGTCGCCGATGCCCCGGCCGTCGTCGCGGATCCGCAGCTGCACGTGGCCCGGTCGACGGGTCAGCGACAGCTCGACGGTGGCGGCCCGCGCGTGCCGGACGGTGTTGGTGAGGGCCTCCTGCGCCACCCGGTAGATCACCAGCTCGGCCTCGCCGTCGAGGGCGGGCAGGTCGGCGTCGAGGTGCTGGCGCACGGACAGGTCCGTGTGCCCGGTGACCTCCGTGACGAGCGCCTTGAGGGCGCTGGTCAGGCCGAGCTCCTCCAGTACGCCGGGGCGCAGCCGGCGCGCGATGCGGCGGATCTCGTCGAGGCTGTCGCGGGTGGTCTCCTGCACCTGGGCGAGTTGGGCGCGGACCGGCTCGGGCGCGTGCCGGGCGACCTGCTTGAGTTCGAGCAGGACCGCGGTCAGGGTCTGGCCGACCTCGTCGTGCAGTTCCTGGGCGACGCGCCGGCGCTCGGCCTCCTGGGCGGACAGGGCGCTGGCCGCGCTGGTGGCCCGCTCCGCCTCCAGCCGGTCGATCATGGCGTTGAAGGCGCGGATCAGGTCCGCGATGCCGGCCTGCCCGGCTGGGACCGGGCGGGGCTCGGGCTGCAGCAGGTCGATGGTGGTCATGGCCCGGGTCAGCCGGTGCAGCGGCGCGAGGCCGACGCGCAGCAGCGCGGCGTTGGCGACCAGCATCGCGGCGAGGCCCACGGTCAGCACGAGGGCCTCGGTGAGCAGCACGGGGGTGGACACCGTGACCGGGCCGAGCAGCAGCAGCGTGGCGGCGACGAGCACGGCGGCGTTGAGCAGGAAGATCCGCCAGAACAGCGACACGACGGCACCTCCCCTCCCGCTCCGGTTCCGACGTCCTGCGACTCCGGCGCTCGTCCGCGCTTCGTGACGCGACGGGCCGGCACGCGCCGCGGCGGTGATCACTCTCGTCATGGCCAGCCTGTCGGCCGGGGCGCGTGCTGTAAATGCGTGCCGGCACCCATTATCGCCGCAGGTCGGCCGGGCCGCCGACGGGCCGGGCACCGGGCCGGCGGCAAATGGGTGTCAGCCCCGATGTCGACCCGCAGCGGACCGATGACCATGAACGCGAGCCCGGGGCCGGGAGCCGCTCCGGGCTCCGATCCCTCGTGCGCGGCTCCCTCTGTCGCCGCCCGTGCGGGCGTTCCCCGCCGCGCCGCGCCGAACCCGGGAGGACCCTGTGAACCGTCATCCGATGGTGACCGCACCCGCGCCACCGGAAGTTGAGACGGTCACCTGCGCGCAGCGGCGCGTCGGGGTGGAGCACGGTCCGCCGGGCGGGTGCCCGTGAGCGCGTGGCCCGCCCTCGCCGCGATCGTCATCTTCACGGTCGCCTTCGTCTTCATCGCCACCGAGAAGATCAACCGGGTCGCGGTGGTGCTGGGCGCCGCGGGCCTGATGGCCGCGCTCGGGCTGGTGCCCGGCTCGGACGTGTTCTACGCGCACCACGCTGGCATCGACTGGGACGTCATCTTCCTGCTCCTCGGCATGATGATCATCGTCGGGGTGATCAAGCAGACCGGCGTGTTCGAGTTCATGGCGATCTGGGCCGCCCAGCGCTCGCAGGGGCGGCCGTACCGGCTGATGGTGCTGCTCGTCGCGATCACCGGTATCGCCTCGCCGGTCCTGGACAACGTCACCACGGTCATGCTGGTCGCCCCGATCACCATCTCCGTCTGCCGCCGGCTGGGCATGCCCGCCGCGCCGTTCCTGATCGCCGAGGTGCTCGCCGCCAACATCGGCGGCGCGGCCACCCTGATCGGCGACCCACCCAACATCATCATCGGCAGCCGGGCGGGGCTGAGCTTCAACGACTTCCTCTGGCACATGGCCCCGGTCACGGTGCTGATGTTCCTCGCGTTCCTGGTGCTGGCGCGGGTCATGTTCCGCCGGGCGTTCGTGCACCGCCCCGAGCAGTTCGAGGCGGTACGCGACATGGACGCCCGCGCCGCCATCACCGACCCGCGGTTGCTGATCCGCTGCCTGGTCGTGCTCGGCCTGGTGATCCTCGCGTTCACGCTCCACACGGTGATCCACATCGACGTGGCCGTCGTCGCGCTGCTCGGCGCCGGGCTGATGGTCCTGGTGTCCGGGACGGACAAGTCGGCCTATCTGGGCGAGGTCGAATGGCCGACGCTGGTGTTCTTCACCGGTCTGTTCGTGATGGTCGCCGGCCTGACCGAGACCGGAGTGATCAGCTGGATCGGCGAACGGGCCAGCGACGCCGTCGGCGACAACTACTTCGCGGCGGCGACGGGCCTGGTCTTCGGCTCGGCGGTGCTCGGCGCGTTCTTCGACAACATCCCCTACGCGGCGACCATGGCGCCGATCGTGGAGGGCCTCGTCGCGGGGGCCCCGGACCCGGGTACCGGGCAGGCGTTGTGGTGGTCCTTCGCCCTGGGCGCCGACCTGAGCGGGAACGGCACGGCCGTGGCGGCCAGCGCCAACATCGTCGTGCTGGGCATCGCCGCCCGCGCCAAGGAGCCGATCAGCTTCTGGCAGTTCACCCGGTACGGCATCGTCACCACGATCATGACCACGGTGATCGCCTGGGTGTACGTGTGGCTGCGCTACTTCGCGGCGTAGACCAGTCCGCTGTGCAACACGACAGGAGGCAATGATGCAGATAGAACGCATGCCGCTGCCCGGCATCGGGGTCGGCTACACCCTGCACACCGGGGAAGGGCAGGTGATCGGGGTCGTCTGCCATCGCGGCGGCCGGCGGGACGTCGTCGTCTACGCCCCCGGCGACCCGGACACGGTGGAACGGTCCGTGGCCCTGAGCCCGACCGAGGCGCAGGAGGTGGCCGAGCTGCTGCACCCCATCGCCACCATCGACCACGTCACGCACCTGGAACGCCACCGGGAGGCGATCAGCGTCGTCGAACTGCCGGTGACGGCCGCGTCGCCCTACGACGGCCGGACCCTGGCCGAGGCCGTCGCGCGCATCCACGGGGTGAGCGTCGTCGCCGTCGTCCGCGACGGGCGGACGGTCACCGCACCGGGGCTGGGGCACGTCCTCGCCCACGGCGACGTCCTGATCGTCGCCGGCGGCCAGCAGAGCATCGAGGCGCTGAGCCGGGCGCTGATCCACACGGACCCGTAGGCCGCTCCACACGGACCTGCGGGCCGCGAGCACCGGGCGGTGGATGCCACCCACGCGCGGCATCCACCGGCCACCGGCACCTCAGCCGCGGCGGCGGGCCCGGGCCGCCCAGATGGCGTACGCGGGATCGCGGTCGAGGTTGTGCCGGTCCCGGTCGTAGCGGCGGGTGGTGCGCGGATCGGCGTGGCCCATCGCGTCCTGCACGTCCTCCAGGGGCACGCCCTCGGCGCGGGCGGTCGTGGCGAACGCGTGCCGCAACGAGTGCGGCGACAGCCTCGCCCAGGCCGGGATGCCGGCCGTGCGGGCCAGCCGGCGCACCAGCCGGAACATCGCGTGCCGGTCCAGCCTGGCCCCGCTGGCGGTGACCAGCAGCGGGCCGGTCAGCTCGTGCACCGCCACGCCCTGGGCGGCGGCCCGCTGGGCCAGGTACGCGTCGACGGCATACGCGGTGCCGGGGGTCAGGGCGCGGCGGCGGGACCTGCCGCCCTTGCCGACGAACCGCACGCTGCGGTGGCCCCGTTCGGCGCCGAGGTCGGCCAGGTCGAGTGAGACCAGCTCCCCCACGCGCAGGCCGAGGTCGGCCAGCAACGCGATCGCGGCCCGGTTGCGGGCGGCGGTCGGCCCGGTGTCGGCCTCGGCGGCGGCGAGCAGCGCGTCGACCTCCTCGGGGGTGAGCCCGACGGTCGCGGAGTGGTCCCGGTCGATGCGGGGTCGGTCGGCGCCGGCGACCGGGTTGGCCTCGACCGCGCGCAGCTTGACCAGGAAGTCGTACCAGCTGGACAGGGCGGAGAGCCGGCGGGCGACGGTGGCGGGGGTCAGCGGCTTGCCGGTGCGCGCGCCGAGTGTGGCCTCCAGGGTCCGGCCGTACTCGTTGACGTGCAGGAAGTTCGCCTGCAACGGGTCCAGTTCGCGGGCAACGCACCACGCGAGCCAGCCGGCGACGTCCCGCCGGTACGCGTCGCGGGTGTGCTCGGACAGCCGCCGGTTGCGCAGCCACGCCTCGGTGAAGTCGACGGGCCCCCCGGGCAGGGCCAGCGGGGTGGGCCGGCTTGGCCGCGCCGGAGCGTTCGGGGAGAGCATGTGAAAAAGGTTCTCAGCTTCGGGTCGAGAACGGGAGGAGGCGCGCCCTACGCGATCGTGCCGGGCCGCCCGGTGGCGATGGCGGGGGCGGCCGGTGGCGAGAAGGAGCGAGGGGCGGGCGGCGCACCGGCCGTCCCGCCCCCACCCGCCGGGATCAGGCGTTGATCTCCTTGCGGCCGTTGGCGGTGGCCGTGACGGTGACCCGGCGGGGCTTGGCCCGCTCCGCGACGGGGATCCGCAGGGTCAGCACGCCGTTGTCGTAGCCGGCCTCGAGCTTGTCGGTGTCGAGGGTGTCGCCGAGGAAGAGCCGCCGGGTGAAGGTGCCCATCGGGCGTTCGGCGGCGACGAGCTCGACGTTCTCGCCGGCGGGCCGGCGGCGCTCGGCGCGCACGGTCAGCACGTTGCGCTCGACGGTGCAGTCGATGCTGTCCGGGTCGACGCCCGGCAGGTCGAACGCCGCGTAGAACCAGTCGCCGTCGCGGTAGGCGTCCAGGGGCATGACCGCGGGGCGCGCGGCGGTGCCGAAGAACTGCTCGGTGATCCGGTCGATCTCACGGAACGGGTCGGTGCGCATCAACATGGCCTGCCTCCTCGGTTCTCCTGGCCGAAGGTCCTTGAGTTGAGTCGATGGGACTCAACTTCCTGTTCTTTATTTAGCGCGTTCCGGCCGCGTCGTCAACTCAGGACCTTCTCGAACCAGTGCTGGGCGTAGGGGCCGTCGTTGTACGCCGGGATCTCCCGGTAGCCGTGCCGGGCGTACAGGGCGCGGGCCTCCACCAGGTCGCTGCGGGTGTCCAGCCGGATCCGGTCGGCGCCGGCTGCCCGGGCCCGCTGCGCCACGGCGGCGAGCAGGGCCGCTCCGCCGCCGTGGCCGCGGTGCGCGGGGCGTACGTACACCCGGGTCAGCTCCGCCCAGCCCGGCCGGTACCGCAACCCGGCGCAGCCGGCCGGACGAGCGTCGCGGTACGCGAGCAGGAGGATCCCGGTGGGTGCGGCCAGGTCGTCGCTCGGGTCCTCGGCCATCGCCGCCGCGACCTCACCCGGCCGGACCGGGCGAGCGTGGTAGCGGCGGATCATCTCCGCGAAGTACTCCTCGAGCAGGGTCGTCGCCTCGGGCCGGTCGGGACGGGCCGGCACCGTCGTCCAGTCTGTCGCGCTCACCCGTCGATCCTCGCCCTCGGGTCAACGGGATATCCGCCGGCCGCGACGAGGGTGGGCCCGACGCCGCGGTCAGTCGCCGACGCGCCAGTAGACGCCCTGCTCCCGGGCCAGCAACTGCTCGTCGACCAGGTACCGGCGCAGCGCCACGTGGTCGGAGCCGCCGCCCTCGCACCAGCGCCGCAACACCTCGTCGACCGCCCGCTCCGGATAGCGCACCCCCGGCTCGAAGGACTTCGCCACGTGCACCAGCACCACCCGCCGCCGGCCGCGCTGCGCCGGCAGGCCGGTCAGCCTGTCGTCGCGCACGAAGGTGCGCAGCACGCGGTCCGTGGCGTCGCCGGCCGGCCGGGGCGCCACCGGCGTACGGGCCGCCTCCCGCAGCCGCTCGGCGTCGACCCGCAGGTCACCGTCTCCGCCGGCCACCAGGCCCGCGTCGACGAGCCGGCGGATCGCGGTGAGCACCTGCCGCGCCGACAGGCCCGTCCGGTCGGCCACTGCCGGGGCGTCGGCGCCGCCCAGCACGATCGCCGCGAAGACCTGCCGCCGTACGTCGTCGGCGAGTGCCCCCGCCAGAGCCTGCGCTGTCATGCCGGCCACCCTGCCAGCAGGCGTACGCGCACCGCACGTCAATTCCGCCCGCGCGGCCCGGTCACCGACGGATCAGCCCCCGGGCCCGGGCGACGGCGACGGCGGCGGTACGCGAGTCGACGTCGAGCTTGCCGTAGACGTGCACCAGGTGCGTCTTGACCGTGGCCTGGCTCAGGTGCAGCCGCCGGCTGATCTGCTGGTTGGACAGGCCGTCGGCGACGAGCTGCAGGACCTCTGTCTCGCGGCGGCTCAACGCGGTGCCCGGGGCACGCACCCGACCCATGAGGCGACGGGCGACGGCCGGGGCGAGGGCGGAACGGCCGGCGGCGGCGGCGCGCACGGCCGCCGCGAGTTCCTCGGGCGGGGCGTCCTTGAGCAGGTAACCGATCGCACCGGCCTCCACGGCGGCGAGGATGTCGGCATCGGTGTCGTAGGTGGTCAGCACCAGCACGGCGGGACCGCCGGGGCGGGCGGTGATGGCGGCGGTCGCCTCGGCGCCGTCCATCCCCGCGCCGAAGCGCAGATCCATGAGCACCACGTCGACCCGCTCCCCCTCGGCGAGCGCGACGGCCCGCTGCGCGGTCGCGGCCTCGGCGACCACCTCGAAGTCCGGCTCGGTGGCCAGGACGGCGCGCAGCCCGGCCCGTACGACCGGATGGTCGTCGGCCAGCAACAGGCGGATCGGACCGCTCACGCGCCCGCCTCCTCGGTGCCCGGGCGCGCGAAGCCGACGGCCAGCCGGGCGCCGCACCCGGGCGCCGACTCCACGATCAGGTTGCCGCCCAACTCCTCGGCCCGGGCCCGCATGGCGGCCAGCCCGAACCCGCCGTCGCCGTCCGGCCGGTCGCCGGCCGCGCCCACGTCGAAGCCACACCCGTCGTCGACCACGTCGAGGACGACGTCGCGCGCGCCGTACCGCAGCGTCACGTCGACGCGCCTCGCCCCGGCATGGCGCACGGTGTTGGCCAACGCGGACTGCGCGATCCGCAGCAGCGCCACCTCGTGGCGGGTCGGCAGGCGCACCGCCGTCCCGTCTACCCGCAGGCGTACGGTCAGCCCGGACGCGGCGGCGGTCGCGTCGCACAGCCGCCGCAGCGCCGCCGGCAGCGAAGCGCCGTCGAGGCCCGGCGGTGTCAGGGCGCGTACGAACCGGCGCGCCTCGACGAGGTTGTCCTGCGCGGTGCGGCGGGCCTGCTCGACGTGGCCCGCCGCCACGTCGAGCCGGTCGGGGAACCCACGCTGGGCGGCACGCAGCAGCAGTTGGATGCTCGACAACCCCTGGGCGAGGGTGTCGTGGATCTCGCGGGCCAGGCGTTCCCGCTCGGCGAGGACCCCGGCGGCGTGCTCGGCGGCGGCCAGTTCGGCGCGGGTGGCGGTCAGCTGCTCGATCAACCGCCGGCGGCGCTCGCTCTCCCGGTACAGCGCCTGGTAGCCGAGGACCGTGCCCACCGACACCGCGGCGCCGATGGCGGGACCGATCACCGCGCCCGGCGTGAGCGCCCCCTGGTGGCCGGCCACACCGGCGACCGCCGCCACGGTCGTGGCCGCCACCGCCACGATCCCCCAGCGCACGGGCAGCAGGTGCAGATGCAGCAGGAACAGCGGAAACGCGAACCACACCCCGTCCGGGGTCAGGGCCAGCAGCACCAGCCACCCGCCGGTCAGCACCGCCAGCCAGGCCAGCGCGGCAGGTCGATGCCGGCGCACCAGCGGCAGCGCCGCCCCGACGGCGTAGACGACGGCCAGCACCACGGCCGCGGCGAGCACGGCGGCACGCCGCGGGCCCGGCCCGGTGACGGCACGCATGGCGGCCACCGCGAGGAGGAGCCCGACCAGCAGGTGCAGGCAGACGCGCAGCACCCGCAGCGGACGAGCGAGCGATTCCGCGTTCACGATGCCTCCAGGCTAGGACGCCGACGGCCGCCGCCATCAACCAAAAGGTTGATCCCGACGTACGCAGTGCGACGCCCCGAAACCGATCGGCGGCGCGATGGCACCGGCCGCCATCCGGACGACGGTTGGTGCCGGGCCGCCACCGCGGCTTCAGGCACCTACCGGAAGGCTGATGCGATCGTGTTCGTCGCGTGGAGAGATCTACGGTTCGCCAAGGGCCGCTTCGCCCTGATGGGAACGGTCGTGACGCTGATGACGCTGCTGGTGGTCCTGCTGTCCGGGCTGACCGCCGGACTGGGACGCGGCAGCACCTCGGCGATCAGCGACCTGCCCGCCGACCACCTCGTGTTCTCCGCCCCGGCCGACGGGCAGAAGCTCTCGTTCACCGAATCCACCGTCAGCCGCGAGCAGTGGCTGCGCTGGCAGGACATCCCGGGGGTGAGCGCCGCCGCGCCGCTGGGAATCGCCACCGCCCGCGTCGACGCGGGCGAGCGCAGCGCCGCGCTGTCCGTGTTCGGCGTCCCGCCCGGCTCGGGCCTGGCACCCGCCACCCCCGCCACCGGACGGGCCGTGCTGTCGCGGGGCGCGGCCGACGTGCTGCACGCCCGGCCCGGACAGACCGTGTCCGTCGGCACACACCGCCTCACCGTCGACGCGGTGGCCGGCGACGCCTCCCACAGCCACACCCCGGTGATCTGGACCGACCTGCACGACTGGCAGGCCCTGGCCCCCGGCGCCGACGGCGACACCGCGACGGTCGTGGCGCTGCGCACCACCCGCGACGCCGACCTGGCCGCCGCCGACCGACACCTGCACACCCGTACGGTCACCCGCACGCAGGCGCTGTCCGCGATCGGCTCCTACACCGCCGAGAACGGGTCGCTGCAACTGATGCGCGGGATGCTGTTCGGGATCTCCGCCCTGGTCGTCGGCGCGTTCTTCACCGTGTGGACCATCCAGCGCGCCCCCGACGTCGCCGTGCTGAAGGCGCTCGGCGCCACCACCGGCCACCTGCTGCGCGACGCTCTCGGGCAGGCCCTGGTGCTGCTGCTCGCCGGCACCGCCGCCGGCACCGCGCTCGCGGTCGCGCTCGGCGCCGCGGCGGCCGGCACGGTGCCGTTCGCGCTCACCGCCGGATCGGTGCTGTTCCCGGCCGCCGTGACGATCGCGCTCGGTGCGGCCGGCGGTGCCCTGTCCATCCGCCGCATCACCTCCGTCGACCCGCTGATCGCCCTGGGGAGCGCCCGATGAGCCTCGCACTCGCCGACGTCACGCTGACCTACCCCGACGGCGACGCCCGGCTGACCGCGCTCGACCGGGTCAGCCTGTGCGTGCCGGCGGGCAGCACCACCGCCGTCATCGGCCCCTCCGGCTCCGGCAAGTCGAGCCTGCTGGCGGTGGCCGCCACCCTGATCACCCCCGACTCGGGAACGGTGCTCGTCGCCGGCACCGACACCGCGGGGCTCGGCCGCGCGGGCACGGCCGCGCTGCGGCGGGAGAAGATCGGAATCGTCTTCCAGCAGCCCAACCTCATCGCCTCGCTGACCGCCGCCGAACAGTTGCAGGTGATCGCCCACCTCGCCGGCGGTTCCCGCCGCGCCGGCCGCGCCCGCGCCGCCGAACTGCTGGCGGCGGTGGGGCTCACCGGCCAGGCCGCCCGTCGCCCGCACCAGCTCTCCGGCGGGCAGCGCCAGCGGGTCAACATCGCCCGCGCCCTCATGAACGATCCCGCGGTGCTGCTGGTCGACGAACCCACCAGCGCGCTGGACCACGAGCGCGGCGCGGCGATCGTCGAGCTGGTCACCGACCTCACCCGCCAGCGCGGCACCGCCACCGTCCTGGTCACCCACGACCGGGAGCACCTGCACCGTGTCGACGCGGTCGCCGAGATGATCGACGGCCGGCTGCACCTGCCGACCCCGGCCTGAGCGCCCGCTCCGCAGGTCCGGCGCTGCGCGGCGGCCCCCGGTGCGGCAGAGTGACACCGTTGGCCGGCGAGCGAGGAAGGGCGGTTGCGCGTGGAGGGTCCGACCGGTGTGGTGTTCCCGAAGACCGGGGCGGGACGCAGTACGTCCACGCTCGGGCGGGCGGTCGTCGCCGACGCCCTGCGCGCCGTCGATCCGGTCGGCGCGCGCTCCGCGGAACACGAGACCAACTGGCGCCACGGTTACCTCGGGCACTTCCGGCGGCTCGTCGAGGCCGGACTGCTCTCCCGCGAGGCCGCGGTGACGATCGCCCGCGACGGGCTCGCCTCGCTGCACCGCCGGATGGCCGTGGTCCACGCCGACGGCACCGAGACCAGCCTCGGCGAGGTGTTCGACGCGCCCACCGGGGCCGAGCCGCTGCACACGGCCACCGTCGCCGGCACCGGCGAGGTCGAGCGCAAGTTCTCCCTGCCGTACCGGGGCCGGCGGCTGCGCGGCGACGAGCTGCGCCGCCGGCTCGACGCGTGGGTGACCGCCGGCGTCGTCGAGCCCTCCTGCGCCGAGGCCGTACGCGCCGTCATGGCCAACCCGGACTGGCTCGACCTGCGCGACCAGCGCATCGTGGTACTCGGCGCGGGCGCGGAGATGGGCCCGCTGCCGTCCGTGCTGCGCTGGGGCGGCGACGTCGTCGCGGTCGACCTGCCGCGCCCGGAGATCTGGCGGCGCCTGCTGGACACGACGCGCCGTGGTGGCGGCCGGCTGCACCTGCCCGTCCCCGCCGGCACCGACCCCGACGACGGCGCGTTGGCCGCCCGGGCCGGCGCCGACCTGCTGCACAACCTTCCGCAGGTGGCCGACTGGCTGCTCGGCGTCGACGGCCGGCTCGTGCTGGGCAACTACGTCTACGCCGACGGCGCGACCAACGTCCGGGTGGCCACGGCGGTCGACGCGCTCACCCTCCGGTTGCAGGACCGCCGCGACGACGTGGCGCTCGCGTTCCTGGCCACCCCCACCGACGTCTTCGCCGTCCCCGGCGACGCGGTGCGCCACGCCGAACGCGGCTACGCGGCGCGCGGCGTCGTCCGCCGGTCGTTGCGGGTCGCCTCCGGCGGCAGGCTCCTGCACCGCAACTACCCGCCGGGCGTCGACCCGGGCGTCAACGACAGCCTCGTCCCCCAGCAGGGCCCCAACTACGCGCTGGCGAAGCGCCTGCAACGGTGGCGGGCGACGGTGGCCCGCGACGGCGGGGCGACGGTGTCGTTCACCGTCGCCCCGCCCACCCGCACCCGCTCGGTGCTGCGCAACCGGGCGCTGGCCGCCGCGTACGCCGGTGCGCACCGCTTCGGCATCGAGGTGTTCGACCCGGCGACCAGCAACACGCTGATGGCCGCGCTCCTGGTGCACCACCTGCGTACGGGCGCTCCGGCGCTGCCGCATCCGTGGCAGGACGAGGCGTACGGTGCCGCGCACGGTGGACTGTGGCGGGTGCCGTACGCCCCGCGCAGCGCCCTGGGCCTCGCCGTCCTGCTCGGACTCGGCGGCGCGCGGACCTGACCTGCCCCGGGGGCGGCCCGCTCAGCTCAGCTGGAGTCGGTCGGCCAGGTCGGCCCGGGTGAACGCGGCGACCACGTCGTCGCGCCCCTCGGTGAAGTGGGCCCAGCTGTCCACGTGCACCGGCACGACCCGCCGCGCGCCCAGGATGCGGGCGGCCTCGGCGGCCTGGGCGCCGTCGAGGGTCAGCAGCGCGCCGTCGAACATGGGGGTACGCACGGCCCCGGCGAACAGCACGGCGGTGTCGACCGGCCCGAAGCGCTCGGCGATCTGCCGCACCAGGTCCAGCGAGGCGTTGTCGCCGCTGACGTAGACCGTGGGCAGGTCGGCGGCGGTCAGGACGAACCCGACGACCTCGCCGGTGAGCGGCTCGCAGCCCTCCGGGCCGTGCCGGGCGGGCACGCCCGTCACGGTCACGGTGCCACCGCCGGGGCGCTCCAGCTCGACGGACTCCCACGGCGCCAGGCCCCGGGCGGTGCCGCCGAGGCGATCCGCGCCGCTGGGGGTCGTGACGGTCAGGGCGACGTCGGCCAGCAGGGCCCGACCGGCGTGGTCGAGGTTGTCGGGGTGCTGGTCGTGGGAGAGCAACACCGCGTCGACGGGGCCGAGGTCGGCCGCGCCGGCGGTGGCGGGGGCCGTCTTGGTGAGGACCATGCCGGGACCCAGCGGGTAGTCGCCGGGGGCGTCGAAGGTCGGGTCGGTCAGGAACCTGAGGCCGCCGTACTCGATGAGGGCGGTCGGGCCGCCGAAGACGCGGACGGGGACGGTCGTCGTGCTGGTGTCGGTCACCACTGTTCCTCACGGTTGGGGATTGGCTTTGCCGTGAGGAACGGTAATCGATTCTCACGGAGAAAGGCAAGATGTACCATGAGAACCGTGACGGAGTCCGCGACCACCGAGGCCACCGGCCCCGCCGTTCTGCTCCCGGCGCCGGGAGCCGAGCGGCACGTCGCGCTGGACTTTGCCAACAGCGCCCCGACGCTGCCCGGCGGCCAGTCCCTCGACCTCGTCGGCACCCCCGGGGCCGCAGCGCGGTGGCTGGCCGAACGCCACCTCGCCCCGCCCGAGGCGGAGCTGCGGGAGGTGTGCGCGCAGCGGTTGCGTGCGCTGCGCGCACAGATCCGAGCCCTGATCGCCTCCCGGATCGACGCGCGACCCGCCCCCGTCGGCGCCCTGCGCGCGGTGAACGACGCACTGACCACGGCTCCCGCCGCCGACCTGCTGCACTGGGATGAGGCGCGCGGCCTGTACCGCGCGCCGGCGCACCCCGTCACGCAGATCGTCGACCACGCCATGGCGGTCCTGGCGGCCGACGCGGCCGACCTGCTCAGCGGCCCCCACGCCGACCGCCTCGCCGCCTGCGGCTCCGCCCCCTGCACCCGCTACCTGCTGCGCACCCACGCCCGCCGGCACTGGTGCTCGGTCCGCTGCGGCGATCGCGCCCGCGCGGCCCGCGCCTACGCCCGCCGCACCCGCACCGAGGCGCCCTGACCCGGGCGGCCCTTCGGCGGCCCCCGCCGCTAAATGGAAGGCGACGCGCCGCGATGTCGCCTAGCCTCGCGAGGACACCCACCCGACACGAAGCGGAGATCGATCATGAGGACGTCCGGCGGTTTCCCCGGTTCCCTGTCCGTCTCCGCCGCCGGAAAGGCACTTCGTGTTCGGTCTGTTCGAAAACCCTGTTGATCCCTTCCCGGCCGGCGACGACCGCATCCCGGCCGCCGGCGCCCGGCGGTTCCTCCTGGAGGAGTTGCGACCGCTACGACCGGTCGTGACGGCGGCCGTCGCCACCACCGTCCTGGCCGCCGCGATCGAGGTGTGGCTCATCGGGTACGCCGGACGCCTCGTCGACACGCTCGCCGCCGCGAACCCGGACCGGCTCTGGGCCGACCACGGCACCGGGTTGCTCACCGTCGCCCTGTTCGTGCTGCTGGTCAGGCCGCTGATCCACCTCGTCGGCGAGGCGCTGGACGACATCGCGTTCCGCGCCAACGCCCGCCCCCTCGCCCGCTGGCGCGCACACCGGCACGTGTCCCGGCAGTCCGTCGGCTGGTTCCGCGACGACCTCGCCGGACGCATCGCCACCCTGGTACGCGACGGCGGCGATGCCGCCAGCACTGCCGCGTACTCGGTCGTGCACACGCTGGTGTTCGTGATCGTCTACATCGCCGGCTCGGTGTGGCTGATGTCCACGATCGACGTGCGCCTGCTGCTCCCGCTGGGGGCCTGGATACTGGCGTACGCGCTGCTCATGCGGTGGATCGTGCCGCGCTACCGGCGCGCGTCGGAACGCCTGCAGGACGCGGAGTCCGCGCTGACCGGCCTGCTCGTCGACTCGTACGGCAACGTCGACACGCTCGCGTTGCTCGGCGGCCAGGAGACCCGCATCGCGCACGACCGCCGGGTGTTCGCGCTGTCCAGGCGCGCACACCTGGACCTGCAGCGGGTCGAGGTGACGATCAACGGCGCCATGATGGCGCTCAGCAGCGCGCTGCTCGTCGGACTGGTCGGATACGGGATCGTGCTCTGGCGTACCGATGCCGCGCCCCTGGGTCTCGTCGCAGCCGCGCTGGCGCTCAGCTTCCGGATCACCGCGATGGCGGAGTGGCTCCTGGACGCCGTGTCGTCGCTGTTCGGGTCCGTCGGCGCGCTCCGGCGGGCCCTGCGGACCGTCGCGCAACCGCTCGCGGTCGCGGACAAACCCCGGGCGACCCAGCTGCGGGTACGGGGTGGGGCCATCACCTTCGCGCAGGTCAGCCACCACTACGGCCGCGGCGGGGGCGGGCTCGACCGGCTCAGCCTCGACGTCGCCGCCGGTGAGCGCGTCGGCATCGTCGGCAGGTCGGGTGCGGGCAAGTCCACGCTGGTCGGGCTGCTGCTGCGGTTCCACGACGCGGAGTCCGGCACGATCATGATCGACGGCACCGACATCACGGACGTGACGCAGGAGAGCCTGCGCGGCCAGATCGCCATGGTCGCCCAGGAGGCCACCCTGCTGCACCGCTCGATCCGGGAGAACATCGCCGGCCCCGACGCCGACGACGCACGGGTCGAGGCAGCGCTACGCCGGGCGTCCGCCGACCGGTTCGTCGCCGCGCTGACCGACGCGGACGGTCGCACCGGCCTGGACGCGCATGTCGGCGAACGGGGCGTACGCCTGTCCGGTGGCCAGCGGCAGCGGATCGCGCTGGCCCGCGCGTTCTACCGCAACGCGCCGATCCTGGTCCTGGACGAGGCCACGTCCGCGCTCGACTCCGAGGCGGAGGCCGCCATCCACGACACGCTCAACGAGGTGATGACCGGCCGTACGGTGATCGCGATCGCCCACCGGCTCTCCACCATCGCCCGGATGGACCGGATCGTGGTCCTCGACGCCGGCCGCATCGCCGAGCAGGGCACCCACGCCGAGCTGCTGGCACGCGGCGGGCTCTACGCGGAGCTGTGGTCGCGGCAGTCCGGCGGCTTCCTCGGCACGGCCGCGGTCAGTGCCGCAGCGGTCCCGTGACCTCGATCGGCTCCACGTGCCCGGTGAGCGGCGCGCGACGGTGCAACGCGAGCCCGACGTCGATGACGACGGACCGGTCCAGGGCGCCCACCCGCGTCAGGGGAATCCACCGCGCACCTTGGACATGTAACAACAACACTCCATAGCGTCGTTACACAATAACAGTCATTATGATGTGCGACCGGTTTGCCCGTTTCGCGACGACTCTTTACGGGTTTATCATTACCGGTAATCCAATAATCGGTCAGGAGGGTGCCCGTCTCGTCTCGGGTGGGCCGGGTCAGCCTTCGCGCGGTCGTCGGGAGAGCCGGCTGGGTGGGTGGGAGGGGATCGTCCATACTGGTCCGCCATGAACCTGGACGAGTACCAGCGCGGGGCCCTCCGTACGGCCGCCCCGCGTGACAAGAGGAACGAACTGCTCCACCTCGTGCTCGGACTGGTCGGCGAGTCCGGTGAGATCGCCGAGAAGTTCAAGAAGTGGGTCCGGGACCTCGACAGCGACGAGGAGCGCATCGACCGGGCCGACATCGCCAAGGAACTCGGTGACGTCCTCTGGTACGTGGCGGTGCTCGCCGACTACCTCGATCTGTCGTTGGACGACATCGCGACCGCCAACCTGGCCAAGCTGGCCAGCCGCCAGGGTCGTGGCGTGCTGGGTGGCAGCGGCGACAACCGCTGAACCGTGAGTTGACGTACCCCCTGGCTACCATGCTCCCCATGATCGAGGAACTGGTCCGGGCGGCCGGAGCCGGCGACGACGCCGCGCTCGAGGAACTGAGCGAGATCGCCGCCGCCGAGCCGGCACGCCTCACCGGACATCTGAGTCAGCTGCTCGACGCGGGCGTACTGTGGCCGCCGACCTTGTACCGCGGCGCGACCGGAGACGTGGTCCGCCGGATCATCGACGACGTCGACGCCGGCCAGTCCCCTCTCCGGCTCAACCATCTGTTGCGGATCCTCGCGCACACCGCCGACCCCCGCGCCGAGCAGGCCCTGCGGCGGTGGCAGGAGCAGCCGCCGGCCGGCGCGGACAAACTGCACGTAGGACCGCTGGCCTATGCCCGCGACGCTGGTTGGACGGTCGCCCCCGACGGCAGCCGCCGGGAGCTGTGCGCACCTTCGGCGTACCGGTTGGTCATGAACGAGGTGTCGCGGCCCGCCGGCGACCCCACCTGCCCGTGGTGTGCCTCCCCGCTGTGGACCATCGCCGACCTCGACACCGGCACCGCCGAGGTGGGTGAGGTTCTGGCCCACACCGGCTGGGCCGGCCGGCTGAGGATCGTGACCTGCCACCTCTGCGCCTGCTACACGACGCTGTACTGCCAGGTCACGCCCGACGGCGACGCCGTCTGGTGGGCGGGCAACAGCCGCCCGGACTACGCGCCGGTCACCACCGAGCCGGAGGACCCGCCGGCCGTGCTTCCGGCCGTCGGCCCCCGCCGGGACACGCCGTTCGAGGCCAGCGCGTGGAACGAGGGCGGCTCCACCCTGGGCGGCCGTCCCGACTGGATCCAGGACGCCGAACACGTCGACTGCCCCGCCTGCCAGCAGCCGATGGACTATCTCGGCCTGGTCGGCGGAGCCGACGTGGACTTCGGTGAGGGCGCCTACTACCTGCACCTGCACGCGCCCTGCGGCGTCGCGGCGGTGAACTACCAGCAGAGCTGACCGCAGCGCGCTCGCGGTGCCCCCTGCGGCCCGATCGGCGTCGGTACGGTGAGGTGATGACGACGGAACCCACGGTGCTGATCTCGGCAGACATGGAGGGCATCTCCGGGATCGTCCACCCGACGGAGACGAATCCGGGTGGCTACGACTACGAGCGCTGCCGCAGGCTGATGGCGGCCGAGGTGAACGCGGCCATCCTTGGCGTGCTCGGCCAGATCAAGCCCGGCTGACCCCGTCGCCCGTCAGCGGTGGTCGTTCTCCTTCAGCTCGATGACCCACGCGCGGCGCTCGGCGATCTTGCCGTCGCGCATGACGAACACCTCGGCCATCGACATGCGCATCTCCTCGCCGGTGTCGCGCCGCACCGAGCCGACGAGTTCCGCCATCACGGTGTCGCCCTGCTCCACCATGCGTACGATCTCCAGCCGGGGCGGCGGCACGAAGCCCGGCCCCTCGATCGCGGCGTCGTACGCCTCCTTGCCCCTGAGGTGGAAGGCGCCGAACACCGTCCACTCGATGTCGTCGGTGAGGCAGGACAGAATCTGCGCGTGGTCGTTCTTCCGGAAGCCGTCCAGGTAGGTCTCGACGGTCTGCGTGTTACGCGACATCGCGCGGTGTCCCCTCGTCTCGGCGAGCCTGCCCGACGGCAGACCTGCCGAAACTAACCCCGGGGTGTGACGGCCGGTGCGGGGGACGCGCCGGCCGCCACGAATCTCAGGACGAGCCCCGCCGGGACCGGTGGTTGGCGTGCTTGCGGGCGGCGAAGTCGTACGCCTCGGCCAGCAGTTGCCGCACCGCGTCCACGCTCGCCGCGCCGGGGTTCACGACGCACACCCAGTGTTGCCGGGCGTAGATCGGATGCGGCAGCACGGTGTCCGGCACCGTGTGGTCGACGTCCGGCCCGTGTCCCTGCGCAAACAGCGCCCCGTACGCCGAGCGGGTCAGCCCGACGTTGAGCCGCCACGCACCCGGCCTGCCCAGGTCGGAGGCGTCGTCGTAGTGGTCGCCGGTCACGATCGTCGCGAACGGCAGCTGTCGCTCGGCGGGCAGGTCGCGGCCGGGGTCGTAGATGTAGAAGGTGTCCCCGTTCGCCTCCAGTGCGTTCACCCCGTCGAAGGTCTCGCGGATGTACCGCTTCATGTCCCCAACGTCCATGCCTCAAGTTTTTCATTGAAGTGCTTCTTGAGGCTTACGCCGGTTTCCGGCCGCCGGTAGGCGGCGAACCCTCAAATCCGGGCACAACTCTGGTCGCACGCTTGCGGCCCACGACGATCGGAGGGGACTCCGCCCCGCGACCGGCTCCGGTCGCGGGGCGGAGTCGCCTGCCGTCAGCCGGTGCCGTCGAGAACGGGGATGAGCTGCTCCTCCTCGTACGTCAGATGGGCCTCCAGCTCGGTGCTGAGACGCTCGACCTCCCGGCGGGCCTCATCGGGGTCGGCGTCGGGATCGCCGACGACCTGCTGGAGGCGTGCGACGAGGGCCGCGATGCGGTCGTGCTCCTCGCGCAGCCGGGCCAGCGCCGGGGCGAGGTCCGGCCGTTGCCCCTCCAGGCCGGCGAACATGCCGTCGTCCTCGTTGCGGTGATGGTGGTGCAGGCCGTGGCAGAAGGTCAGGCAGTTCACCCGCAGCTGCGCGCCCAGTCCCGGGCCCGAGCGGGCCACCTCGTCGCGGATCAGCGCCAGTTCCCGGCGGAACGCGTCGTGGACGAGTTTGAGCGCCGCGCCCCAGGAGGCCGCCTCCGGCGGCCCGCCCGCCACCTGGTGCAACGCCACCACGGGGATCACCCGTGCCGTCTTCGCCTGGTACGCGGCCCAACCGGGGTCGGCCTCCACGGCCCGGGCGAAGATCTCGTCGCGTTCGGCGCCGGCCAGCACGACCGCGCGAGCCTGGTAGGTGAAGACCCCGTCCTCGACGGTGACGAGCGGGTCGGCGAGGAGGTTGCGGTACCAGTCCGGGTGTCTCGGGCCGCCACCGGCCGAGGCGATGACGAGGATGCGTTCGGTGTCGGGCAGGTAGCCGACCGGGGTGGTGTGCGGGGCGCCGGAACGGGCCCCGGTGGTGGTGAGCAGGATCAGCCGGGCCCCCTCGAAGGGACCCCCGACCCGGCCGTGGTTGGCGCGGAACTCGTCGATGATCTGCTGGTTGAAGTCGTTGGGCAATGCTCTGCTCTCTGCTCGGGCAGGAATGTGCGGCCACGATGGATCGCCCGCCCGGCGACCGGTGGCGGCGAGGATGCGGATACGCCGGCGGACGACCCGGCGTGGACGGTGGGAAGCGCGCTGCGGTGGACGTGGCGTCGACACCGGCAATCGCGGGGACGGCGGGCCACGGGCCCGCCCCCGGCTCACCTGACGGCCGGGTGCCCTGTCCGCTCGTGGCCCATGGCCGACCCGGCAGTCACGGATCCGACCGTAGTGCGGGTGGCGACGGCTGGCAAGCGTCATCCGGTTGCGGCAGCGGTGGTGCGCTGGCACGGTCGGGACATGCCCGAGCTGACCGGCGTCGACGTGGACCGCGCCGTGACCGAGATGACCGCCGTCTTCGGCCCGCACACCGGCCGGGACTGGACGGTGCCGGCCGGCGGGCTGGAGTGGAGTTGCTGGACCACCGCCGCGCACGTCGCGCACGACCTGCTGGCGTACGCCGGCCAGGTGAGCGGGCGACCCGACGACGGCTACCTGCCGTTCGACCTGGCCGTCTCCCCCGCTGCCGGCCCGGCCGAGGTGCTACGGGTCGTCGTCGCCTGCGGCGGCCTGCTGCGGGCGGCCGTCGACGCCGCCCCGCCGCGGGCGCGGGCCTGGCACTACGGGCCCTGCGACCCGGCGGGCTTCGCGGCGATGGGGGTGGCGGAGACGCTGCTGCACACCGACGACATCGCCCGCGGCCTCGGGGTGTCCTGGCAGCCGCCGCAGGCACTGAGCGCCGCCGTGGTGCGGCGGCTCTTTCCGGACGCGCCCGCCGGGCCCGCGCCGCAGGTGCTGCGGTGGCTGACCGGCCGTGGTGAACTGCCCGGGCGCCCCCGGCGCACGTCCTGGTCGTGGCGGGCGGCGGTGGACTGAGCGGGGCTACGCCACCCGGCGGCGCCAGGGCGGTCGCCAGCCCCGCCGGCGCGGCGCAGCCGCCGGGGGCGGGACCGGGATCGCGGCGGCGGTGATGGTCTTCCGCTCGGCCCGCCAGCGGCGGACCACCTCGTCGGCGTTGACCGGGCGCACCGCGACCCGGGGCCCGGTGGGCGTACGCAGCCAGGAGAGGATCTGGGCGTTGAGGTCGGCGACGAACGCGCGCACGGACTCCTCGGTCGGCAGGTCCCGCACCTCGTCCGGCACTTGTTCGATGCGGCGGCGCAGTTGCAGCGGCGTCGGCAGCAGCAGGTCGGTGGGGAGCTTCTCCCGCTCCAGGAAGCTCTTGATCCACCACGACTCGTCGTACGGCTGGCCGCGACCGGGGATCGGCTTGCCCATGCCCGGCAGGTCGTCGAACTCCCCCTGCTCCTGCGCCGCGCGGATGCGCGCCTCGACCGTCGCTTCCCAGCTGTCCACCTGCCGCCACCTCCCCCGGACCCCACGGTAACGCGGCCACCGCGTCGGGGCCGACGGAAGACGTCAGCGCCCCGCCCCGGCCGGGCATTCCCGGTCCGACCGGGCCCAGCGGGCGTGCCGGTGGCCGTCGCGGGGGAACGGCGGGCGGGCCGGCAGCACCTCCTGGAAGGAGTAGCCGGCCTTCTCCGCGACGCGGCAGGACGCGGGGTTGTCGATCTGGTGCAGCAGGTCCAGCCGCCGCAGGCCGGCGAACCGGGCGAACGCCCAGTCGGTGACCGCGCTCAGGGCGTGCGGGGCGACGCCCCTGCCCCGCGCGGGCGCGGCGGTCCAGTAGCCCACCTCGGCGTCCTCGCCGCCTTCGGTGACGTTCTTGAGGACCACCTGCGCCACCAGGTTCTCGCCGACCGGGTGCGGCTCCAGCACGGCGAAGCAGAACCGGTGGCCGTCGTCCCAGTCCCGGCGTGCCGCGGCCAGGAACCGGCGCGCCTCGGCGGTCGTGGTCACCGGCGCCCGGGTCCAGCGCAGCAGCACCGGGTCGCGGTACGCGGCGATCAGGGCGTCGGCGTCGTCGTCGCGCCAGGGACGCAGCAGGAGCTCCGGCAGGGTCGCGGTGGCGGGGGCGTGCAGCATCGGCCCAGTGTGCCGGTCGCCGTGTCGAGCGTGGGGGCGCGCGGCACGGCGGCACGGGTCGGTGGCGCGGCGGCGTACGGCGTAGGGTCAGCGCGAGCATCGGCAACGGGGGGAACCATGGTCGGTACGGGTGCACTGGTGGGCATCGCGCTGGTGGCGCTGGGGATGGTGTTGACCCCCGGGCCGAACATGGTCTATCTGGTGTCCCGGTCGGTGACGCAGGGCCGACGGGCGGGCCTGGTGTCGCTGCTGGGCGTCGCCGCCGGGTTCGGCATCTACCTGGCCGCTGCGGTCGCCGGCATCGCCACGGTGTTCGTGCTGGTGCCCGCCCTGTACACGGCGGTCAAGCTGGCCGGCGCGGCGTACCTGCTGTGGCTGGCCTGGCAGGCGCTGCGACCGGGCGGGCAGTCGCCGTTCGCGCCGGCGCCGCTGCCGCCGGACCCGGCCCGGCGGCTGTTCACCATGGGCCTGGTCACCAACCTGCTGAACCCCAAGATCGCGATCCTCTACGTGTCGCTGCTGCCGCAGTTCATCGACCCGGCCCGTGGCCACGTGGCGGCGCAGAGCCTGCTGCTGGGGCTGACCCAGATCGCGGTGGCGCTGACGGTGAACGCGCTGATCGTGCTCAGCGCCGGCGCGCTCGCCGGGTTCTTCGCCCGCCGGCCGCTGTGGCTGCGGGTGCAGCGGCTCGTGATGGGCACGGTGCTGGCGGGGCTGGCGGTGCGGATCGCCGCCGACCGGTCCCGCGCCGCCGTCGCCATGCCCTGACCGCGAGACCCACCCCTGACCAGCGAGCCCACCCCGGCAGAGCGCTACGCCGGGCGGACGACGGTGCCGGTCGCCCGGAGCACGGCCGTGCCCCCGGCGGGCAGGTGCACCTCCGTGGCGGCCGTCGCGCCGGTGAGCAGGTCGACCCCGGCCGCCGGGACCCGCTGCGGCCGGTCGGTGTGGTTGAGCAGGAACAGCCAGTTCGCCCCGGCGGCGCGTCGGCGGACCGCCTCGACCCCGGCCGGCGCCGCCGGGCAGACGGGTGTCGCGCCGGCTGCCCGCGCCGCCTGCGTCACCAGTCGGCGGTAGGTGGCGTCGTCGGGTCGGGTGGACAGGTACCAGGCCGTGCCGGCGTCGTTGCGGTGGCGGGTGACCGCCGGCAGCCCCGCGAGCGGGCCACCCGCGTACGAGGCCACCGGCTCCGCGCCGGCGAGGCGTACCGTCTCGGCCCAGAGGCGACCGGTCCCGCCGTCGGACAGGGGCACCGTCTCGCCGTCGGCGAGGGGATGGAACTCCTCGACCCGTACGCCCAGCACGTCGCGGAACGCCCCGGGGTGACCGCCGAGCCGGACGCGGGCGTGCTCGTCGGCGACCCCGCTGAGCCACGTCACCAGCAGGTGTCCGCCGCCGCGGACGTACCCGCACACCCAGTCGGCGGTGGCGTCGGAGGCCAGGTAGAGGGCGGGCAGCACCAGCAACCGGTACCCGTCGAGCCGGTCGCCGGGCAGCACGATGTCGGTGCCGAAGCCGGCGCGCCACAGCGCCCGGTGCGCCGCCGACACCTCGTCGCGGTGATTGAGTAGCGGCGACGGCATCCCCGGGTGGCCCAGGGCCCAGCCGCTGGCGGCGTCCCAGGCGATGGCGACGTCGGCGTCGACGGTGCCGTCGTCGACCTCCGAGATCCGCTCCAGCGTCGCGCCGAGGTCGACGGCCTCCCGGAACACGCGGGCGTCGGGGCCGGCGTGCGGCACCAGCGCGGAGTGGAAGCGTTCCGCCCCGCCGGCCGGGGCCCGCCACTGGAAGAACATCACCCCCCGTGAGCCGCGCGCGACGTGGGAGAGGCTGTGCCGGGCCATCCGGCCGGGTTCCTTGGCGTGCATCCGCCCGCCGCTGTGGATCTGGTTGGGGGCGCTCTCCATCAGTAGCCACCGTGCCGGGCGGCCGATGTCGCCGGTGCGCCGCCCGGCGCCGTGCCGTGCCCAGCCCCGGGCCAGGTCGGCGGCGAGGGCGGTCTGCTCCTCGGCGCCGCCGTCGGTGGCGTCCGGGTAGTGGTCGATCGCCACCAGGTCCACCTCGGCGGCCCAGCGGGCGTGGTCGACGGGCACCCAGTCGCCGAGGACGAAGTTGGTGGTGACCGGGACCGCCGGGTTGGCCGCGCGCAGCAGGTCGCGCTGTTCGGCGTACGCGGCGAGCAGGGTGTCGGACCAGAAGCGGCGGAAGTCCAGCAGGTGCCCCGGGTTGGCCAGGTACTGCGTGGCGCGCGGGGTGTCGACCTGCGCCCAGTCGGTGTAGTGCTGACTCCAGAAGCTGGTGGCCCAGGCGGCGTTGAGCGCGTCGAGGTCGCCGTGCCGGTCGGCCAGCCAGCGCCGGAACGCCCGGGCGGTGTGCGGGCAGTGGCAGGTGGTGCCGTACTCGTTGTGCACGTGCCACAGCGCGAGGGCCGGGTGGTGGGCGTAGCGGTCGGCGAGGGCGGCGGCGATGCGCCGGGCGGCGGCCCGGTAGGCGGGCGCGGCGGCGCAGTAGGTGTCCCGGCTGCCGTGGTGCAGTCGTACGCCGTCGGCGGTCACCGGCAGGGCGTCGGGGTGGGCCAGCGAGAACCAGGGCGGGGGCGACGCGGTCGGGGTGGCCAGGGCGACGGAGATGCCGTTGTCGTGCAGCAGGTCCAGCACCTGGTCCAGCCAGCCGAAGGTGTACCGGCCGGGCTCCGGTTCGAGTCGCGACCAGGCGAACACGCCGACGGTGACCAGGTTGACCCGGGCGCGGCGCATGAGGGCGACGTCCTCGCGCCACACCTCGGCCGGCCACTGTTCGGGGTTGTAGTCGCCGCCGTAGCGCAGCCCCGAGCCGTCACCCCACATCGTCCACCGCCAGTTTGTTGAGGGAGCATCCAAAATATTGACGGGATTTGCGCCCGTCAACGCCGATGCTTCGCCGATCGGACGCAGGTTGTCGTTGACAGTTAGTTGGGAAGGCAAAGAAACTGACGGAACCGCCGGAACCATCCTGGAGGAGACGCCGATGCCCTACCGACCGCCGTTGGTCCCGTACGAGACCTTCGTGGCCGACCCACCCGACCTGCCGGTGCGCGGCCCCGGCGAGGACGCGGCCGCCGTCGTCGGTCGGGCCGAGGTCGTCGCGACCGACGCGCACGGGGTGACGTTCAAGGCCGCCCTCTCCGACGGCGCGAGCATGGTGGTGCGCGTCGACGCCGCCGGCGAGGGGGTGATCCGGGTACGCCTGTCCGACGACCCGCAGGCCCGCAGCCGCTCCGCGCCGGCGCTGTCGCTGGTGCACCCCGGCACCCACCCGGCCACCGTCACCGTCGACGACACCCGCGTCCGGGTCGACGCCGGTGCCGTGGTCGCCGAGATCCGGCTGGACCCGTGGCACCTGCGCTTCCTCGGCCCGGACGGGCGGCTGCTGCTGGAGCAGGACCCGGGCACCCGCGACATCAGCGGCCGGCGGCGCACCCTGCCGTTCGGCCGCTCCACCGTCGACGGCGCGCCCGTCGCCTGGCACGAGAGCTTCGTGGCGCCCGGCGACGAACGCTTCGTCGGCTTCGGCGAGAAGTTCACCCCGCTGGACAAGCGGGGCCAGCGGCCGCTGATGTGGAACTTCGACGCCTTCGGCGGCGAGTCGGACCGCTCCCACAAGAACGTGCCGTTCTACCTCTCCGACCGGGGCTACGGGGTGCTGGTCGACAGCGGGCTGCCCGTGCAGTTCGACGTCTGCCAGTCCACCCACAGCAGCGTGCAGCTCCTCGTCCCCGACGACCTGCTCGACTACTACGTGCTGGCCGGCCCGACCCCGGCCGAGGTGCTCGACCGCTTCGACCGGCTCACCGGCCGGCCTTACCTGCCGCCGAAGTGGGCGTTCGGCGCCTGGGTCTCCTCCGGCTTCTTCCCCGACTCCCAGGAGCGGGTGCTCGAGCGTGCCCGCCTGCTGCGCGAGCGGGGCATCCCCTGCGACGTGCTGCACCTGGACTGCTACTGGCAGGTCGCCGGCCGCTGGTCGGACCTGCAATGGGACGCCGAGGCGTTCCCCGAGCCGACGCAGATGCTGCGGACCCTCGCGGGGCAGGGCTTCCGGGTCTGCCTCTGGATGAACCCGTACCTGATGACCGACAGCCCGCTCTACGCCGCGGCGGCCGGGGCCGGCTACTTCCTGCGCCGCGCCGACGGCAGCCCGTACGTCGCCGACGTCTGGCACGGCAGCCACCCGGCGAGCGCCATCGTGGACCTCACCAACCCGGCGGCTGTCGAGTGGTTCACCGGGCTGCTGCGGCCCCTGCTGGAGCAGGGGGTGGCGGTGTTCAAGACCGACTTCGCCGAGGGGGTGCCCGTCGACGCCGTCGCCCACAACGGGATGACCGGCGTCGAGCTGCACAACGTGTACGCGCTGCTGTTCAACGACGTGGTCGCGCAGGTGACCGAGGAGGTGACCGGGCACCGCACGGTGTGGGCCCGCTCGTCGTACCTGGGCGGGCAGCGGCACAGCGTCCAGTGGAGCGGCGACGTCAACGCCACCTGGCCGGGGCTGGCCAGCACCCTGCGCGGCGGGCTGTCGCACGGGCTGTCCGGTGTGCCGTTCTGGAGCCACGACACCGGCGGCTTCCACGGCACCCCGACGCCCGAGCTGTACGTGCGCTGGACCCAGTTCGGCGCGTTGTCGCCGCTGGTCCGCCTGCACGGCACCACCAGCCGGCTGCCGTGGGACTTCCCCGCCGACACCGAACGCGACGCGGTGGCCGCCCTGCGGCTGCGCTACCGGTTGATGCCGTACCTGTGGTCGGTGGCGGTGCGCTCGGCCGCCGACGGGACGCCGATGATGCGCGCGCTGCTGGTGGACACTCCCGACGACCCGACCGCCTGGACCACGGACCTGCAGTACCGCCTCGGCACCGACCTGCTCGTCGCCCCCGTCACGGACCCGTCCGGGCGGCGCGACGTCTACCTGCCGGTGGGCGACGACTGGATCGACGCCGCCACCGGCGAGCGGCACCCCGGCGGGCGGCACCTGCGGGTGCACGTGCCGCCGCACCGGCTGCCGCTCTACGTCCGCCACGGCGCGCTCGTGCCGGTGGTCGCGCCGGGCGACACGGTGGGTGACGGGCCGTTCCGCGACGTGACCCTGGTGAGCTGGGGCGGGGTCGACGCCCGTACGGTGCTGCACGACGTCGACGGCGACACGGTCGTCGAGGCGGCCCGCGACGGCGACACCCTGCGCGTGGACACCGACGGTCCGCTGCGGGTGACGCACGTCAGCGTCGCCGGCGCGGACCTGCCGGCCCGGCTGCTGCTCAACGGCGAGCCGGTGACCCCGGCGCCCTTCGACGGGTGGCTACCCGACCCGGCCTGACAACGAGCGGCGCCCGACCCGTCCGGGGTGGGGCGCCGCTCGGGGCC
>NZ_JAVRFL010000026.1:0-100536 GCF_031845925.1 Micromonospora reichwaldensis
ATAAATCATAATTGGCACTGGCTTATCAAGCACCCTGTTGAGTTCTCAAAGAACAACCACACACCGCCCAGAAACCCCACACCGTGGAGCACCCGACCCGGGGCATTTCGTTCATCATGTCCGCCGCATCCCGCGCCGGGCACTTTTACTACGTTACCCGGTGGTTTCCGCCGCGTCAAACCGCTTCGCAGCGATCCGCACCACTTCAACCCAATTTCCGGGCATCCCGATGACGTCGACTCTCGCCGACGGTCTCCGGGAAGTTCGGCAGACCGGCCGCTCCGCGGTTTCCCGCGAGCTCGCCCGGTTTCCTACCGGCCGTGAACCTTACCCGGTCGGCTCCGCCTCGCCAAATCCGCCTCGCGACGGATCCGGGGCACCGCCCGTGTCGACCCGGTGGGAGCACCCCACCCGGACCGATGGTCCCACCGCGCTCCGGCCTGTCCAGGGCTTTCACCCTGTTCGTCCGTTCCGCGCTGGCAGAGAGAAAGTTACGCCCGCCCGACAAGATCGTCAAATCCGGGGTGGGAGGGCCGCGTCACACCGTCGCGCCGGCGGCCAACGCGGCGGCCGTCGCCTGGTCGAGCGTGCCGTCGGCGACGACCACCCGGTGCCGCCCGGCGCGACTCGTACCTGCGGTGATCACCCTGGGCCGGTCGAAGGCGAACGCCACGCAGACCCCCGGGTACATCGCGGTGCGGACGAACCAGCGGTCGCCCTCCGCGAGCCCGGCCAGCACGAGCGTGTACGCGGCCCCGTCCGGCCCGGTGCCGGCGAAGGCCAGCCACGGCGCGTCGCTGCCGTTGACGGCGTCCTCCCCCTCGGCGGTGGCGGTGCACACCCGCGCGGGTGCCGCGCTGACCGCCCGCCAGAAGAAGCCGCCGTAGCCGGCGCCGCCCGGGCGTCCGTTGGTCGCCGGGCTGCCCAGGGTGACGTCCCGGTCGGCGGGGGCGGTCAGCGTGTACCCGACGTCGAGGGCCCAGGCCCGCTCGCCGACCCGCTGCGCGGCCAGCTCCCGCCGCTCGGTGAGCAGCACCGCCCCGTTCCGGTCCCGCCACTCCAGTTGGTGCGCGAGCCGTTGCGGGTCGCGGGTCTCCCATCGGGTGTGCGCGATGCGGCCGTGGTCGTCGCGCCACGTGTAGCCGGTGTCGCGGACGTAGGTGCGCCCGCCCCAGAGGTTGGTGCCGTCGACGTCCTGCACGGCCAGGGACGCGCCGAGGTGCCAGACGTGGTCGGCGGGAAACGCGTCGGTGACCACCGTCCCGCCGAGGGTCCGCACGGGATGCAGGTACGGGCGGGGGCCGTGCCGGGGGTCGATCGCCGGGTCGACGACGTACCGGGCCACCGGCACGTCGTCGACGCTGAGCTGCCGATCGTTCTCGGTCACGCCGGCCCGCCGGTCGTCGCCGGTCACGACTGTCCCACCGGGGCGGGCACGGTCCGCCGCGCGACGGCGTGCAGGGCGGCGACCAGGTACCCGGCGAGGATGGGCACCGCGACCGGGATGATCAGGACGGCGAGCAGCGCGGCGACGGCGCTGACCCCGCCGGCGGCGGCCCAGGTGCCCGGGCGGGCGCGGCAGGCGCCGGCGGCGGCACCGGCGGCCTCCCGCCAGCCGCGGCCACTGCGACGGCCGACCTCCACCACCACCAGCGCGGCGTACCCGGCCAGGGCGGCGGCCAGCACGACGGTGACCAGGAGCAGCGGCGCCCCGCCGGGGACCCGGCCGCCGGCCAGCGCGGCGACGTTCACGGCGAGCAGCCCGAAGACGGCGAGCGTCAGCACGCTCACCCCGGCGCCGGGCAGCAGGGCGCGGCCGTAGCGGGTCAGGTTCTCCCGCGCAGAGGGCCAGGAACCGATGGTGTACCGGTCGTGCACCGCCGCGCTCGCGGCGGCGACGGCCGCCGCCGCGGTGAGCACCGGCAGCGCCGCCAGGGTCAGGACGATGCCGACCACGGCCAGGTCCGTGGCGTCGGTGAGCACGTCCCGCCAGTCGCGGCGGGCCGGGCCGTCCTCCCGGTCCGGGCCGTCCTCCCGGTCCGGCCTCATCCCTTGAGTCCGCTCGTGTTGATGCCCTCCACCAGCATCCGCTGGAAGGCCACGAAGAACAGGAACACCGGCAGCAGCGACAGCACCGACATGGCGAACATCGGGCCGACGGCGCTCTGGCTCGTCGAGTCGATGAACAGGGTCAGCGCCACCGGCACGGTGTAGTCCTCGAGGTCGGAGAGGAAGACGAGCTGGCGGAAGAAGTCGTTCCAGGTCCAGATGAACGAGAAGATCGCCGTGGTGACCAGCGCCGGCCGGCTCAGCGGCAGGATCACGTGCCGGAAGATGCCGAAGGCGTTCGCACCGTCGATCTTGGCGGCCTCGTCGAGCTCGCGCGGGATGCCCCGCATGAACTGCACCATCAGGAACACGAAGAACGCCTCGGTGGCCAGGAACTGCGGGATCAGCAGCGGCAGGTACGGCCACTCGCCGCCCACCAGGCCCAGGCTGCGGAACAGGATGTACTGCGGCACGATCAGCACGTGCCCGGGCAGCAGGAGCGTCCCGATCATCACGGCGAACCAGACGCCCCGCAGCCGGAACCGCAGCCGCGCGAAGGCGTACGCGGCGAGCAGGCAGGAGACGCCGTTGCCGACCACGGTCAGCAGGCTGACCATCGCGCTGTTGAGGAAGAACCGGCCGAAGCTGAAGTCGAAGTTGGTCCACCCGTCGGCGTAGTTGCCGGGGGTGAACTCGTTCGGCAGCAGGCCGATGTTGTTGACGATCTCCTCCTGGCTCTTCAGGGAGGTACCGATCATCCAGAAGAGCGGGTAGAGCACGACCGCGACGATCGCGATCAGGATGAGCAGGCGCACGGCCTGCCCGCCGCCGCTGGCCCGGCGCGGGCCGCGCGGGCCGGTCGTCGCCGGGGTTGCCGTCGGGGTCGCCGTCGCCGTCACCGGTCCTCCCCGTCCGAGTAGTGCACCCAGAACCGCCCGGTGCTGAAGAAGATCGCGGTGATGATCGCGATGGCGAGCAGGAAGACCCAGGCCATCGCGGAGGCGTAGCCCATCTCCAGGTTGGTGAAGCCCGTGATGTAGAGGTTCAGCGTGTACATCAGGGTGGAGTCGACCGGGCCGCCGGTGCCGTTGCTGAGCACGAACGCGGCGGTGAAGCCCTGGAAGCCGTTGATGGTCTCCAGCACCAGGTTGAAGAAGATCACCGGCGAGAGCATCGGCAGGGTGACGGCGACGAACTGCCGCCACTTGCCGGCGCCGTCGACGGAGGCCGCCTCGTAGAGCTCGGTGGGCACCTGCTTGAGGCCGGCCAGGAAGATCACCATGGGCGCGCCGAACTGCCAGATGGCGAGCACCATGAGGGTCTCCAGGGCCCAGTCGGGGTCGTTGACCCACGGCTTGCCCTCGATGCCGAAGACGCCCAGCAGCGAGTTGAACGCGCCCTCGCGGTTGAACATGTTCACCCAGACGATGGCCAGCGCGACGCTGCCGCCGAGCAGCGACGGCAGGTAGAACAGGCCGCGGAACAGCCCGACGCCGCGCCAGGCGCGGTTGAGCAGCAGGGCCACCCCGAGCGCGGCCGCCAGCTTCAGCGGCACGGCGACCAGGGCGAAGGTGAGCGTCACCCGCACCGAGTGCCAGTACGACGGGTCGGCGGTGAACATGCGCTCGTAGTTGGCGAATCCGACCCACTCCACCTCGGAGAAGGGGGTGAGGATGTCGTAGTTCGTGAAGCTCAGGTAGAGCGACAGGAGCATGGGTATCGCCGTGACGGCCATCAGGCCGAGCAGCCAGGGCGACAGGAAGACGTAGCCGGCCAGACCGTCCCCGTGCCGGGCCCGCCCGACCCCGCGCCTGCCGGCGGGGGTCGGGACGGATCCGGTACGTCGTCGGGTCGGACCGGGCGCCGTGGTCAGGGCCACGAGCCGGTTCCTCTCGGTAGCGTCAGGGTCAGGCGATGGCGGACTTGCAGGCGGCGATGAACTGCTCCGCCGCCTGGGCGGAGCTGATCCGGCCGTACTGGGCGTTCTCGGCGGCCTTGATCAGCTCGGCGCGGACCTTGCTGTGCCCCTTGAGCGGGACCTGCGGCGCCTCGCCGAACTTCTCCGCCAGGTCGGACTCGACCTGGATCGACTGCTTCATCGCCGGGTCGGTGACGTCGTCGCTGACCACCCGGCGCAGGTCCAGGTTCGACGGCAGGCCCCGGTCGGTGCCGAGGATCTTGACCGCCTCGGGGTCGTTCGCCAGGAAGTTGATCACGTCGACCGCGACGTCCTTGTGCTTGCTGCCCTTGAACACCGACCAGTACATGGAGGCGCGGGCCCACTGGGCGCTCGGGTCACCGGGGTAGGCGATGACGCCCAGCTCGTCCTTGGTGTTCTTCTTCAGCTCCGGCATCTGGTTGACCCAGACCCAGCTGGTGCCGGCCTTGCCGGTGACCACGAGCTGCTTGGTGATGTCGGTGGCGTTGCCCTCGTGGATGACGTCGGGGGTCGGGGTGGCGCCCCGGTCCCGGGCGCCCTTCCACAGGTCGAACCACTTCGTCACGTCCTCGGCGGTGAAGCCGAGTTCCTTGCCCTTGTAGAGGTCCTTGCCCTGCTGGCGCAGCCACACCCAGAACGCCTTGTAGTCGGCGCTCGGGTCCTGGGTGCCGGGCACCTTGGTCTTCTTCGCGACCTGCTCGGCCCAGGCGATGTGCTCCTCCCAGCTCATCCCCGTGGTCGGCTCGGGCAGGCCGTTCTTGGTCAGCAGCGTCTTGTTGTAGACCAGGCCCTGGGTGTTCTCCCCCGAGGCCACGCCGGCGAGCTTGCCGTCGACCACGCCGTACTGCCAGAGGCTCTTGGGGAACTTCGACACGTCGAGGTCGCCGGAGTCCTTGTACGACGTCAGGTCGAGGGTGGTACTGCGCGAGGCGTACTCGGCCAGGTAGTTGTCGTCGATCTGGAAGAGGTCCGGCGGGTTGCCGCCGGCGGTGAGGGTGGCCAGCTTGTCGAAGTAGCCCTGGTTGGCCTGCCAGGTCTTCTCGAACGTGACGTTCGGGTGCTTCTTGGTGTAGAGGGCGAGGGCCTCCTCGGTCAGTTTCGCCCGGGCCTCACCGCCCCACCAGAAGACCGAGAGCTTGACCGGGGCGTTCGGGTCGGTGCTGGCCTCGTCGTCGCCGCCGCAGCCGGCGGCACCGAGGATCAGGGGCAGGGCGACGACCGTGGCGAGCAGGCCGCGGATCAACCGCCGACGGCGGACGGGGGTACGGTGAACGGGCACGGCCTGCGTGCCAGTGGTGGGGGGCGTTGCGGGGTGCATGTGCGCTCACTCCTTGGCGTTAGGAGGCGACGACGCCACCGGTGGCCGCGGTCGGGCGACCCGGGCCCGCAAGGCGATGCGGGCCCGGGACGACCAACTCGGCGTCGGGGCGGTTCCGACCGTCTGCCGGCGCGGCGGCGGTCGAGTCGCGGATGACCAGTTCGGTCTGGAGCATTACCTGTGCGGTGGTACGACGGTCGTCGCTCGTGACACCCCGACCGCCGCGTGAGCCACGGGCGGCGACGGTGTCGTGTTGCAGGAGCATGTCGACGGCCGTCCGGCCGGCGGCCGCGTTGGGCGTGGCCACCGTCGTCAACTTGGGCCGGGTGAGCCGGCTCAGGGCGATGTCGTCGATACCGACGACGCTCACGTCCTGCGGGACGTGCATCCCGACGGCGTCGAGCCCTTCGATCAGGCCGATCGCCATCAGGTCGTTGTAGGCGAGGACCGCCGTGGCCTCGCTGCGGCGGACCTGCTCGGCGAGGGCCGCGCCGCCGGTCTCGGTGGGCTGGTTGGGCCCGAGGACGGTGAACTCGGCGCCGCCGGCCCGCGCCGCGACGCCGGCCGCCCGGCGGATCTCCCGGCTGGTCCACGAGCCGCGCGGCCCGCTGAGCAGCGCGATCCGCCGGTGGCCGAGGCCGAGCAGGTGCTCGATGGCCGACCGGGCGCCCTGCCCGACGTCCATGGTGACGCACGGCAGGCCGGCGACCTGCCGGTTTATCACCACCAGCGGCACTTCGCGGCTGAGCTGCTCGATCATGCTGTTGCTCATCCGCGGGCTGCACAGCAGCACCCCGTCCACCTGCTTCGCGAGGGCGTGGACCAGCTCCTCCTCGGCGATCGGGTCCTCGTTGGTGTCGGCCACGAACACGTGGTAGTCGCGTTGGCGGGCCTGGCTCTCCGCCGCCTTGATCAGCGGCGGGAAGAACGGGTTGGCGATGTCCGCGATGATCAGGCCGATGTTGTGCGTACGGCCGGTGATCAGGGCGCGGGCGGCGCGGTTGGGCCGGTAGCCGAGCTCCTCGGCACAGGCCAGCACCCGGCCCCGGGTCTCCGGGTTGACCAGGTGCGGGGCCGAGAACGTGCGGGAGACCGTGGAGATGTGCACGCCGGAGGCCCGGGCGACGTCTCGGATGGTGGCTGGCACGGCGGGGCCCTTCGTCCAGTGTGGCTGGGGTCACGTCAGGTGCCGCCAATTAATGCAAACGGTTGTGCCGGTGTCAACGGCCGATGGTTACAGATGCGTTTCGGCCACGCTCCCACCATGCGCTGAAATACGGATCAAATCGGATCTATGCCGCCGGTTTGGCATCGATCGTTGACGCCGCCGCGCGGCGCGTGGTTATTTCGCTGCAAACCTTTGCAGCAACACGGGAGGCGGTCGACATGTCGTCCAGCACCGGTCAACGGGTCCGACACGCCCTGGTGGGCACCGGGTCCCGGGCCGAGATGTTCGTCCGGGCGCTGGTGCGCGACCACGCGGACACCGCCGAACTCGTCGCGTTCGCCGACGTCAACCAGGCCCGGATGGACGCCCACAACCGGTGGCTCGGCGAGCTGGGCCACCCGCCGGTGCCGACGTACCGGGCCGAGGACCTGGCCGCCATGCTCGCCAAGGAGCGCGTCGACGTGCTGGTGGTGACGAGCGTGGACGACACCCACGCCGCGCACGTCGACACGGCGCTGCGGGCCGGCTGCGACGTCATCACCGAGAAGCCGATGACCGTGGACGCCGCCGGCTGCCGGCAGATCCTCGACGCGGTCGCCGACACCGGGCGGCAGGTGCGGGTGGCGTTCAACTACCGCTACAACCCGCTGCACGAGAAGCTGCGCGAGCTGCTCGCCGACGGCGCGATCGGCGAGGTGGGCTCGGTGCACTTCGAGTGGCTGCTCGACGTGCGGCACGGCGCCGACTACTTCCGCCGCTGGCACCGCGACAAGGCGCACTCCGGCGGGCTGATGGTGCACAAGGCCGGCCACCACTTCGACCTGGTCAACTGGTGGCTCGACGCCACCCCCGTCGAGGTGTACGCCACCGGCCGGCTGTTCTTCTACGGCGAGGCCGGCCACCGGCACGGCTACGCCCGCGACTACGAGCGGGCGCACGGCTCCCCCGCCGCCGACGACGACCCGTTCGCGCTACGGCTCGACGCGCACCCGAAACTGCGCGAGCTCTACCTCGACGCCGAGGCCGAGGACGGCTACCAGCGCGACCGCAACGTCTTCGCCCCGGGCGTGGACATCGAGGACGACATGGCGGTGCTCGCCCGCTACTCCACCGGCGCGACGATGACCTACCACCTCACCGCGTACGCCCCCTACGAGGGCTACCGGGTGATGGTCAACGGCAGCCGGGGCCGCCTGGAGCTGGAGGTCGTGGAGAGCGACCACGTCAGCCCGGCGTCCGCCGGCGCGCTGAAGGGCGCGGCGCTGCACGGCGACGAGGCCGCCGCCGAGGCCGGCTCCGCCACGCTGACCCTGCGGCCGTTCTGGGCGCCGCCGCAGGTCGTACCCGTGGCCGGGCACACCCGCTCCGGGCACGGCGGCGCCGACGCCCGGATGGCCCGGGTCCTGATCGCCGGCGAGCCGGACCCGATGGGGCGGGCGGCGACCGCCCGCGACGGCGCTCTCGCCCTGCTCACCGGGCTGGCCGCGAACCGCTCCTTCACCACCGGCGCCCCGGTCCGGGTCGCCGACCTGCTCGACCTCTCCTGAGCCACGAACACCCTCCGAGGAGCCCCACCCGTGCCCACGACCGACCTGCTCTTCCCCGCCGACCCCGCGCAGCGCGCGGTGGCCCGCCGGCTGTACGCGCTGGCCGCGCCCCAGCCGATCATCTCCCCGCACGGGCACGTCGACCCGGCGATCCTGGCCGAGGACCGCCCGTTCCCGGATCCGGCGCGGCTGCTCATCGTGCCCGACCACTACCTCACCCGGATGCTGCTCAGCCAGGGCGTCCCCCCGGCCGACCTGGGCGTGCCCACCGTCGACGGCAGCCCCTCGGAGCCCGACGGGCGCACCATCTGGCGACGTTTCGCCGCGCACTGGCACCTGTTCCGGGGCACCCCCTCCCGGCTCTGGCTGGAGCAGACCTTCACCGACGTGTTCGGGGTGCGCACCCCGCTCTCCCCGGCCACCGCCGACGCCGTCTACGACGAACTCGCGGCCCGGCTCGCCGAGCCGGAGTTCCGGCCCCGGGCGCTGTTCGAGCGGTTCGGCATCGAGGTGCTCGCCACCACCGAGTCGCCCCTGGACGACCTCGGGCAGCACGCCAAGCTCGCCGCCGACGGCTGGGGCGGGCCGGGCGGCCGGGTGATCACCACGTTCCGGCCGGACAACGTGGTCGACATGGAGTTCGACGACTGGGCCGGCAACGTCGCGCGGCTCGGCGAGATCACCGGCGAGGACACCGGCACGTACGCCGGCTACCTGGCGGCGCTGCGCCAGCGGCGGGCGGCCTTCATCGCGGCCGGCGCCACCTGCTCCGACCACGGCCACCCCACCGCGCGCACCCTGGCGCTGGACGCGGACGAGGCGGCCCGGCTCTACGACAAGGGGCTGCGGGGGCTGGCCGACGCGGCCGACGCGGAGACGTTCCGGGCGCACATGCTGCTGGAGTTCGCCCGGATGTCGCTGGACGACGGTCTCGTGATGCAGCTGCACCCCGGCTCGGTGCGCAACCACAACCGCTGGCTGTACGCGCGGCACGGCCGCGACGTCGGCGGCGACCTGCCGCAGGCCACTGAGTACCTGCACGCGCTGACCCCGCTGCTGGACGCGTACGGCAACGACCCGCGACTGCGGGTGGTGCTCTACACCCTCGACGAGTACACCTTCAGCCGGGAACTCGCCCCCCTGGCGGGCGGGTACGCCGCCCTGTACCTCGGTGCGCCGTGGTGGTTCCTGGACTCGCCGGAGGTGCTGCGCCGCTTCCGCGAGTCGGTCACCGAGTCCGCGGGCTTCTACAACACCGCCGGGTTCGTCGACGACACCCGCGCGTTCTGCTCCATCCCGGTACGCCACGACGTGGCCCGCCGGGTCGACGCCGCCTACCTGGCCCGGCTGGTCACCGAGCACCGCCTCGGCGAGGACGAGGCCGCCGAGACCATCGTCGACCTGGCGTACCGGCTGCCGAAGAAGGTCTTCAAGATCGGAGAGAATGTCCTGTGAGTGTCACCGTCACCGCCGTCGACGTGCACGACGTGCGGTTCCCGACCGCCGCCGCGGGCGACGGCTCGGACGCGATCAACCGGGGCGACTACTCGGCCAGCTACGTCGAGCTGCGCACCGACGCCGGCGTCACCGGGGCCGGGTTCACCTTCACCAACGGTCGCGGCAACGAGCTGACCTGCGCGGCGATCGAGGCCCTCGCCCACCACGTGCGGGGCCGGACCGTGGAGGAGATCTTCGCCGACCCGGTGGCGTTCTGGCGCTCGCTCAGCGCCGACGTGCAGCTGCGCTGGCTGGGCCCGGAGAAGGGGGTCATCCACATGGCCACCGGCGCGCTGGTCAACGCGGTCTGGGACCTGCGGGCCAAGCTGGCCGGCAAGCCGATGTGGCAGCTGCTCGCCGAGCTGCCCACCGAGGAGCTGGTGGCCAGCATCGACTTCCACCACATCACCGACGCCCTCACCCCGGACGAGGCGGCGGCCATCCTCGACAAGGGGCTGGTCGGGCTGGACGAGCGCCGGGCCGGGCTGGAGCGCGACGGGTTCCCGTCGTACACCACCTCGGTGGGCTGGCTGGGCTACCCCGACGACAAGGTCCGGGCACTGACCCGGCAGGCGTACGCGCAGGGGTGGCGGGCGATGAAGATGAAGGTCGGCGGGCTGCCGGCCGACGATCTGCGGCGGGCGCGGATCATCCGGGAGGAGATCGGGCCGGACGCGCTGCTGATGATGGACGCCAACCAGGTGTGGGACGTCGACGAGGCGATCACCAACATGACCGCCCTGGCGGAGGTGGACCCGTACTGGATCGAGGAGCCGACGCACGCCGACGACATCCTCGGGCACGCCCGGATCGCGCGGGCGGTGACCGACCTGACCGACGGCCGGTGCCGGGTCGCCACCGGTGAGGTGGCCGCCAACCGGGTCATCTTCAAGCAGCTGCTCCAGGCCGAGGCGATCGGTGTGATGCAGATCGACGCCTGCCGGGTCGGCGGCGTCAACGAGGTCCTCGCCGAGATCCTGATGGCGGCGAAGTTCGGGGTGCCGATCTGCCCGCACTCCGGCGGCGTGGGCCTGTGCGAGTACGTCCAGCACCTGGCCGTCTTCGACTACCTGCGGGTCGGCACCAGCCTCGACGGCCGGATGGTCGAGTACGTCGACCACCTGCACGAGCACTTCGTCGACCCGGTGCGCACCCGCGAGGGGCGCTACCTGCTGCCGGAGGCGCCCGGCTACAGCTCCACGATGAAGCCGGAGTCGATCGCCGAGTTCCGCTTCCCGGACGGACCGGTGTGGCGATGACCGGCACCGCCCGGCTCGGTCTCGGGACGCTACGCCGGCTGCCGACCGAGAGCCGCCCGCTGATCCGCCCGGGCAGCGTGCCGGCGGGGATCGTGCACCTCGGGCTGGGCGCGTTCCACCGCGCCCACCAGGCGGTCTACACCGAGGAGGCGATGGCGCGGGCCGGGGGCGACTGGGGCATCGTCGGCGTGGCGCCACGCAATCCCGACGTGGTGACGACGCTGGCCGCGCAGGACAACCTGTTCAGCGTCACCACCACCAGCGCCCAGGGGTGCCACACCCGGGTCATCGGCGCGCTGGCGGGCACCCGGCACGCCGCCGGTGACCCCGCCGCCGTGGTGGCGCTGCTGGCCGACCCGGCGATCCGGGTGGTCACCCTCACCGTGACGGAGAAGGCGTACCAGCTCGACCCGGTGACCGGCCGGTTGAGGCCCGACCCGGAGGTCGCCGCCGACCTGCGCACCGACCGGGCGCCGGTCACCGTCCCGGGCCTGCTGCTGCGCGGGCTGCTCGCCCGCGCCGCCGCGCAGGGCCCGCCGTTGGCCCTGGTCAGCTGCGACAACCTGCCCGCGAACGGCCGCCGGCTGCGTGGCCTGGTCGAGCAGTCGGTGGCGTACGCGGGGGTGCCGGAGCCGCTGGCCGGCTGGGTCCGGGAGCACGTCAGCTTCCCCGGCACCATGGTCGACCGGATCGTGCCGGCCAGCACGGCGCAGACCCTCGCCGACGCCGAGCGGGCCCTGGGGGTGGCCGACCTGGCGGCGGTGGTAGCCGAGCCGTACCGGCAGTGGGTGATCGAGGACGACTTCCCGGGCGGCCGGCCGGCCTGGGAACGGGCCGGCGCGGTGCTCACCGCCGACGCCGGATCCTGGGAGCGGCTGAAGCTGCGCGCCCTCAACGGCGTGCACTCGGCCGCCGCCTACCTGGGTGCGCTGGCCGGCCGGGAGACCATCGCCGACGCGCTGACCCTGCCGCACCTGACGACCGTGCTGCGGCAGCTGGTCGCCGAGGACGTGGCGGCCAGCTTCGACCCGCCCGAGGGCGTCTCGGTCGTCGCGTACGGCGAGGAGGTGCTGACCCGGTTCGCCAACCCGGCGATCCACCACCGCACCCTCCAGGTTGCCCTGGACGGCTCGCAGAAGCTGCCGCAGCGGATCCTGCACACCATCGCCGATTTGCGGGCCGCGGGCCGGTCGGCGCACTGGGCCACGCTGGTGGTGGCCGCCTGGCTGCGCTTCGCGCAGGGCCACGCCGACGACGGCAGCCCCCTGCCGCTGGCCGACCCGCTCGCCGAGGAGATCCGCGCCGCGCTCGCCGCCGGAGCGAAGACCCCGGCGGGGGCCGTCGACGCGGTGTTCGCGCTGCGCGAGGTCTTCCCCGCCGAGGTGTCCGAGGACGACGACGTACGCGCCGAGGTGACAGGGTGGCTGACCGCCCTGCAACGGCACGGGGTGGCCGCGACGTTGGCGGGCGCCCGGTGACGGCCGCCGCCGCGGGGGTGCCACCGGGACGGGCCGGCGCCGTGCCGAGGGTCGCGATCGTCGGGGCCAACGGGCACGGGCGCTGGCACCGGCGGGTCGTCGCCCCACTGCACGCCGCCGGGCGGTTGCGGCTGGTCGCCCTGGTCGACGTACGTCCGATCGAGGACGAGCCGGCGGCGCCGGTGCCCGACGGCACCCTGGTCCACGCAGACCACCGGGAGATGCTGCGGGCTGCCCGGCCGGACGTGGTGGTGGTCTGCACCCCACCGCACACCCACCTGCCGATCGCCCTGGATGTGCTCGCCGCGGGCGCCGACCTGCTGTTGGAGAAGCCGCCGGTGCTGTCCACCGCCGAGCACCGGGAGCTGGCCGACGCCCTCGCCACGACGGGCCGGGCGTGCCAGGTGGGCTTCCAGGCGCTCGGCTCGGCGGCGCTGACGGAGCTGACCGACGCGGTGCGGGCCGGGCGGCTCGGTGCCGTCACCGGCATCGCGACGGTGGCGTCCTGGCAGCGCTCCGACGCCTACTACGCGCGGGCGCCGTGGGCCGGGCGGCGGACGCTGCACGGCCGCCCGGTGCTGGACGGCGCCCTGGCCAACCCGCTGGCGCACGCGGTCATGCAGTGCCTGGCGGTCGCCGAGGCCGCCGGGGACGGGCCGGTGGTCCCCGCGCGGATCGAGGTGGAGCGCTACCGGGTCCGGCCGATCGAGGTGGACGACACGGCGACCCTGCGGGTGTCGTCCCGTTCGGGACCGCCGATCGTCGCGGCCGTGACCCTGGCCGGGGAGGACTTCGTCGCGGGAGAGGTGATCGTGACGGGCACGGCCGGCCGGGCCGTGCTGGAGTACCCGACCGACCAATTGCTGCTGCCCGGCGACGCCGGCGCACGCGAGGTGCCGGGCCGGCGCGGGCTGCTGGAGAACCTCCTCGCCCACCGCGCCGACCCGGCGGTGCCGCTGATCGCGCCCCTGGCGCGGACCGCCCCGTTCACCGCGGTGCTGGAGGCCGTCACGACCGCGCCCGAGCCGACGCTGCTCGGCGGCGACCTCGTCACCGCCACGGGCGACGGCCCGCAGCGGGTACTGACGGTGCGCGGGATCAACCGGCTGCTGCGCCGGGCGGCAGACGAGGGGGCGCTGCTGTCGGAGCTGGCGGTGCCATGGGCGGTGGCGCCGCACCGCACGGACCTGATGGGACAGGAGGAACCGCAACCCACTGCAACTGAACCGCCCGCCTGAGGCGGGTCCATATCGGATATAGGGGCGTCAACCCGACCGAGGGCGGCCGGGGCGATACCGGCCGATTTGATCGGATGCAACACTTCTGCACACGTTTGTCATTGACGCGTATAAAACGCGAAACCTACCGTTGCCTGATACCCGACCGGCAACGAACAGGTGGTCCGATAGATGTGGAAGAAGGCAGTGGGCGCGGCGATGGTCGCCGTGACGCTCGCGGCGACACCCGGGAGCGTGACGGCGGCCCCGGCCCCGGACGGCGGGGCCGCTCCGGCGCAGAACGGCGCGGTCGACACGGCCGACAGCGGGCTCTCCTGGTTCGCCCGGCACCTCGGCCGGCAGGCGCTGCCGGCCGGGGACGGCTGGGCGGCTGAGGGGACCGGCACGACCGGCGGCACGGCGGCGACCCCGGAGCAGGTGCACGTGGTCTCCAGCCGGGCCGAGCTGGTCGCGGCCCTCGGCGGCGACAACGCCACCAACCGGGGCAACGCCACCCCGAAGATCATCTACGTCAACGGCGCGGTCGACGGCTTCGAGGGGCCCGACGGGAGCATCCTCGACTGCGCCGACCTCGCCGACCCGGAGTACTCGCTGGCGGCGTACCTCGCGGCGTACGACCCGGCGGTCTGGGGCCGGGTGGCGCCGAGCGGGCCGCTGGAGGCGGCGCGGGTGCGTTCGGTGACGAACCAGACCCGGCAGACCCAGATCAACGTCGGTCCGAACACCACGATCGTCGGCCTCCGGGGCGCCCGGCTGACCGGCCTGACGCTGATGCTCGACGGCGCGCACAACACGATCGTGCGGAACCTGACCTTCGACGACGCCCGGGACTGCTTCCCCGCCTGGTCCCCCACCGACGGCGCCGCCGGCAACTGGAACTCCCAGTACGACCAGATCTCGGTGCGCCGCAGCGAGCACGTCTGGATCGACCACAACACCTTCACCGACGGTGACAACCCGGACAGCGGCCAGCCCGTGCACCTCGGCCGGCCGTACCAGGTGCACGACGGGTCGGTGGACGTCACGCACACCGCGAGCCTGGTGACCGTGTCGTACAACCGGTTCGTCGGGCGGGACAAGGTCATGCTCATCGGCTCGTCCAACACCGTCGGCCCGGACGTCGGGCGGCTGAAGGTGAGCCTGCACCACAACCTCTTCGACGGGGTGCTCCAGCGGCTGCCCCGGGTGCGCTTCGGCCAGGTCGACGTGTGGAACAACCACTACCGGCTGGCCGGCGACGGCTTCGAGTACGCGATCGGCGTCGGGGTGCAGTCCGCCGTGGTCGCCGAGAACAACTTCTTCACTCTCGGCGCCGGCGTCACGGCCGACACCCTGCTCCACGACTGGGGCGGCACCGCCGTCACCACCCGCGGCAACTGGGTCCGCGCCGCCGGGGACCGGGCCCGCCCGGTCGACCTGGTGGGCGCGTACAACGCGGCGCACGAGCCGGACCTGGCCCCGGACGCCGGCTGGACGCCGACCCTGCGCCGTGGTCCGGTGCTGCCGGCGCCCGCGGTGCCGGCGGTCGTCGGGGCGCTGGCCGGCGCGGACCGGCTGCTCCTCTAGGACGCCGGCCGCCGCGCCGGGGCGCGCGGCGGCCGGACGGCCGGTGGGCCGCCGCGTCCGGCGCTCAGCGCGGCGGCCCACCGGTGCACACCCCCCACCACCAGGAGGTGCACCATGAACCGGACATCCCGCTCCCGGACGCGCACACCGAGGCTGCTCGGCGCGGCGCTCACCGCCGGCGCCCTGGCCGTCGGCACGGTGCTCGCGACCACCTCGTCCGCGCACGCCGACACCCTGTTCAGCGACACGTTCTCCGACGGCGCGGCCGACGGGTGGTCCCGCTCCGGCGGCAGCTGGTCGGTGGTGACCGACGGCTCGTACGCCTACCGGCAGTCCGGCACCAGCAGCGACGCCCGCGCCCTCGCCGGTGCGGGCACCTGGACCGACTACGGGGTGCAGGCCCGGGTCCGGCCGACGGGCTTCGGCGGGGCGAACCGGCACGCCGGGGTGATCGCCCGGGCGCAGAGCAGCAGCAGCTACTACGCGCTGGTGGTGACCGCGAGCGGCGGCGTGCAGCTGATCCGCCGTTCCGGCGGCGACCCGGTGTCGCTGGGCTCCGCCCCCGCCGGGATCACCGTCGGCAGCTGGGCGACGCTGCGGCTGGAGGCGGTCGGCAGCTCGCTGCGCGGCTACGTCGACGGCACGCTGCGCGTGCAGGCCACCGACGGGGCGTTCGCCGCCGGCCGGATCGGCCTGGCCACCTCGTACGCGAGCGCCACCTTCGACGACGTCCAGGTGGACACGGCCACCGGCGCCCCGCCCACCGGCACGCCGAGCGGCGGGCCCACCCTGCCGCCGACCGGGCCGCCGATCGACCCGGGCGCCCCGCCGGTCGGCTTCGCCTCGGTGCACGCGCTCGGCCAGAACGGCACCACCGGCGGGGCCGGCGGCCCGACCGTCACCGTGGACACGGCCGCCGAGTTGCTCACCGCGATCGGCACGGCCGGCCCGCTGACCGTGCGGGTGGACGGGATGATCGCGCTGCCCGGCCCGATGCACGACGTCACCTCGGACAAGACGATCGTCGGCGTCGGCGCCAGCTCCGGCATCACCGGCGGCGGGCTGAACATCGGCCTGCCGGTCAGCGACGCGACGAGCCCGCCGGCGAACGCCGTGCACAACGTGATCGTGCGGAACCTGAACTTCCGCAACACCGTCGACGACGCGATCAACGTGCAGATGTTCTCGCACCACGTGTGGATCGACCACAACGACCTGGCGTACGGCTACGACGGGCTGATCGACGTCAAGCGCGGGTCCAGCTACGTCACCGTGTCGTGGAACCACACCCATCACCACACGAAGAACATGCTGCTCGGCCACGACGACCGCAACGCCGCCCAGGACGTCGGCAACCTGAAGGTCACCTACCACCACAACTGGTTCGACCGCACGCCGCAGCGCAACCCCCGGGTCCGCTACGGCGACCCCGTGCACGTGTTCAACAACTACTTCGTCTACAACACCGACGTCGGGGTGGCCTGCCAGCTCGACTCCGGCTGCGTGGTCGAGGGCAACTACTTCGAGGACGTCGAGGTGCCCTGGTCGATCAGCTACTCCGGGGACCGGGGCCGCATGATCGCCCGCGACAACGTGCTCGCCGGCACCAGTGAGCCCGGCGACGCGGGCGGCACCGTCCAGGAGCCGCGCACGTTCTACCCGTACACCCTGACCGAGCCGGCCACCGTGAAGTCCGTCGTCACGGCCGGCGCCGGCACCGGCAGGCTCCCCTACTGACCGCCCCTCCGCGGACCGCCGGGCGCGGTTCGGCGCCGGGCATCGGCCCGGCGGTCCACGGCGCACCACACCCTCAGGGATCGATGCTCATCGATCATTTGATCACCACCAGGGAGGTCCCGTGCACCACTCCGACACTCGTCGGCGGAGGCACCGCCGAGGGTTCCTCACCGCGATCGGGGCCGCGCTCCTCGCGGTCGCCCTCACCGTCGGCATGGCCGCCACCGCCCACGCCGACACGCTCTTCTCCGACGACTTCTCCGACGGCAACTCGTCCGGCTGGACGGCCTCCGGCGGCAGCTGGTCGGTGACCGGCGACAGCGCGCGTGCGCTGCGGCAGGGCGGCACCAGCAGCGACGCCCGCTCGCTGGCCGGCACGTCGAGCTGGACGGACTACTCCGTCCAGGCGACCGTCCGGCCGACCGCGTTCAACGGGTCGAACCGGTTCGTCGCGCTGCTCGCCCGGGTGCAGAGCAGCACCAGCTACTACTACCTGGCCCTGCGCAGCAACAACACCGTCGAGCTGAAGCGGCTGAGCGGCGGCTCCGCCACCACGCTGGACACCGCCGCCCTGTCGGTCGACACCGGGACGACCTACACCGTGCGGCTGGACGTGGCCGGCGGCTCGCTCAAGGGGTACGTGAACGGCGCCCTGCTCGCCGAGGCGACCGACACCTCGTATGCCAACGGCCGGATCGGCGTCGCGACGTTCTACGCCAGCGCCGACTTCGACGACGTGCGGGTCGACTCGGGCGGCGCCGGCCCCACGCCGACGCCCACCAACCCCACGCCGTCGCCGACCGGCGACCCGGGCAACCCCGGCAGCAACGTGGCCGACGGCTGGGCCTCGGTCGACGCGTGGGGCCAGAACGGCACCACCGGCGGCGCGGGCGGCCCCACCGTCACGGTCACCACCGCCAGCCAGTTCGTCACCGAGGCGGCATCGAGCGGTCCCAAGGTCATCCAGGTCAGCGGCATGATCGCGCTGCCCGGCCCGATGCACGAGGTCACCTCGGACAAGACCATCGTCGGCGTCGGCGCCAATTCCGGGTTCACCGGCGGCGGCCTGAACATCGGCCTGCCGATCGACAACGCGGTCACCGCGCCGCCCGCCAACGCCGTGCACAACGTGATTATCCGGAACCTCAACTTCCGGAACTGGGCGGACGACGCGATCAACGTGCAGATGTTCACCCACCACGTCTGGATCGACCACAACACCTGGACCACCGGGGCGGACGGCGGCGTCGACATCAAGCGCGGCTCGTCGTACGTGACGGTCTCCTACAACCACGCCGACGGCACTGACAAGAACATGCTGCTCGGCCACGACGACGGCAACGCCGCCCAGGACACTGGCCGGCTGAAGGTCACCTACCACCACAACTTCTTCGACAACACCAACCAGCGCAACCCCCGGGTCCGCTTCGGCGACCAGGTGCACGTGTTCAACAACTACTACCTGAACACCGGCAACTACGGCGTCGCGTCCACCGAGGACGCCGGGGTCATCGTCGAGGGCAACCACTTCGAGAACGTCGACGACCCGTACCACCTGGCGGAGGGCTCCTCCGGCGACGGCCGGCTGGTCGCCAGGAACAACTGCCTGGTCAACTCCGGCGCCGGGCAGACCGGCGGCAGTGTGACCAACCCGCCGTACGCGTACACCGTGGGCCCGGCCTGCGACACGAAGGCTGTGGTCACCGCGCAGGCCGGGGTCGGTCGCGTCGGGCTGCCCGGCGGGCCGACGCCCCCGCCCGCCACCACGCCGCCACCGACCGGCACGCCGACCCCGACGCCGACCACGCCGCCGGCCGGGGACCTCATCGGCTGGGCCACCCAGAACGGCGGCACGACCGGCGGCGCCGGCGGCCAGACGGTCACCGTCTCCGACGGGCAGGCGCTCGCCGACGCCCTGGAGTCCTCGGCACCGCTGGTCATCCGGGTGCAGGGCGCGCTGACCATGCCCGACAAGATGAACGACGTCCGCAGCAACAAGACCGTGCTCGGCGTGGGCAACGCGACGCTGGACAACGGGCTGAACATCAGCGGCGCGAGCAACGTCATCGTCCGCAACCTGACCTTCCGGGGCTGGGACGACGACGCGATCAACGTGCAGGGCTCGCGCAACGTCTGGATCGACCACAACACCTTCGACGGCGGCTACGACGGCGCGGTGGACGTCAAGCGGGCCTCCGACTTCGTCACCGTCTCGTGGAACCGGGTCACGAACCACACCAAGAGCATGCTGCTCGGCCACGACGACGGGCACACGGCCGACATCGGCCACCTGCGGGTCACCTACCACCACAACTGGTTCGACGGGAGCCGGGAGCGCCATCCGCGCGTCCGGTTCGGCGACCCGGTGCACGTGTTCAACAACTACTATTTCGGCGCGGACTACGGCGTGGCGTCCACGATGGGCGCCGGGGTGCTGGTCGAGGGCAACCACTTCGAGAACGTGACCCGGCCCACCGCCGTCGGCTACGCCGAGTCGGGCCCGGGTGACCTGGTCCAGCGGAACAACATCTTCACCAACTCCGGCGCGCCGGAAAGCGCCGGCGACGTCGCCGCCATCCCCTACCCGTACCGGCTCGACGACGCGAGCGGGGTCAAGGCGGCCGTGACCGCCGGGGCCGGCGCCGGTCGGATCAACCCCTGAGCCGGACCCGGGGGTGGCGGTCGGGCCGACCGTCCGCACGACCCGGATCTGCGTGAAGTACCAGGGCGTGCCCAAGGGCAGCGAGCCCAGCGAGATCGGTGAGGGCGCCGACGGCACCAACTGCCTCTACTCGCCGTCGGACATCACCTGGCGATAGCCCCCACCAGGGCGGCGGCGGCCCCGCGGACCACCCGGTCCCGCGGGGCCGTCGCTTGTGGTCACCCTTTTCGCGGGGGCGTACGACCGCGACGGTAGCGTGGCGCCTCAGCACGGCCCGTGGGGCGGCTCTCCCGCCGGCGCGGCGCTCGCGATCGTACGGAGGAGGATGCATGTCCCACGGCGACGACCCGTTCGCGGCACGCGAGGACGCGGCCTCGCGGCCGAGCTTCGACCTCGCGCTGCGCGGCTACGACAAGCGGCAGGTGGACCGTTACGTCGAGCAGGTCGACGGCGAACGGTCGGCGCGGGCCGCGGAGCGGGAACGGGCCTCGGCCCAGCTGCGTGAGCTGACCGTCGAGGTGCACCGGCTGCGGGCCGAGGCGACCGAGCTGCGGGACCGGCCGGCGCAGCCGGACCGGGCGTCCTTCCGCGACCTCGGTCCGATGGTCGACCAGATCCTGGCCCTGGCCGAGAAGCAGGCCGGGGCCATCACCGACGCCGCCGGGCAGCGGGCCGCCGAACTCGAGGCCGAGGCGGAGCGGGTGCTCGCCGAGGCCCGCGAGCAGGCCACCACGACGCTGCGGGAGCTGACGGAGGAGGCGGCCGCGCGGCGCGACGAGCACGACCGGGAACACGAGGAACGCCGCGCCAACGCCCAGGCCGAGCTGGCCAGGATCCGGGAGGCGGCGGAACGGCTGCGGGCGGCGGGCGAGGCGGCCCACGACCACGCGGTGCAGGAGGCGAAGCGGATCGACGAGCAGACCGCCCAGCAGGTCGAGCAGGCCCGCGTCGAGTCCGAGGCGTTCCTGGCCTCGGCCCGCGCCCAGATCCAGCAGGAGGTGCAGGCGGCGCGTGCGAAGACCCAGCAGGAGCTGGGCCAGTGGCAGGCCGGCGTGGAGCGGGAGATCAACGAGCGCCGGGCCGCCGCCGAGCAGGAGATCGCCGAGCAGCTCGCGTCCGCCGAGCGGGAGCTCGGCGCCCAGCGTACGGCGGCCGAGCAGGAGATCGCGACGCTGATCGCGGAGGCCCAGCAGTACGCGGCCAAGGTCCGCCAGCACGTGGACGAGCAGGCCGCGACCCACCAGCAGCAGCTCGCCGCGACGCAGCAGGGCATCCGGGACCGGCGGGAGGCGCTGGCGCGGATGCAGTCCGAGCTGGACGCCGCCCAGCAGCAGCTGGCCCAGGCGCGGCAGGAGAGCGCGGGCGTCGAGCACGAGTTCGCCGAGGTGCAGCAGCGCCTCGCCGAGACCCGGCAGGAGCTGACCGACGAGCTGCGCCGCCTCGACGAGGCGCGCCGGGCCGCGGACTCCGCCGAGCAGCACGCCAAGGAGGTCCGCGCCCGGGTCAAGCGGGAGGCGAAGCGGGTGGCCGACCTGGCCGCGGCGGCGGTGATGGCGGCCGCCACGGGCGGCGCGGAGACCGCCGAGTATCCGCAGGTCGCGGCCCGGCCGAGGCCGGACCGGCCGGTGCCGGTGGCGGTGCGACCCGCCGGCGACGCGACCCCGGAGGGCAGCGACGACGCGGCGGCGACCGCCCCCGGCGACGGCGGGCGGGCCCCGGCCGAGGCGCCGGCGCCGCAGCCGGCGAACCAGGTGGTCACGGCCGGCTGACCGGCGCCGGGTGGTGCCCGGCGGCGGCCGACCGGCCCGCGCCGGGCAGACGGCGGTCGGTCGCCGCGGGCCGCACCGGTCAGGGGCGCATCTCGTACGCGCCGCTGAGCGCCGCCACCCGCGCCCACATCCGCGCCGTGCGCCCCGGATCCGCCGCGGGCCGGCGGACGTGCGCCAGCGCCCAGTCGGCCTGCTCGCCGGTGGTCGCCGCCCGGCCGTGCAGGTCGATGGCGTACGCGGAGAAGTCGCGGACCAGGACGTCGAAGATCTCGTCGAGCACGTCGCCGTCCAGGCCGGTCAGCTCGGCCTGCTCCAGGATCAGGTGGCCGTAGACGATCAGCGCGAAGAGCTGGCCGAGGGCGAGCAGGAAGTCGAGGTCGCGCTGCTGCTCCTCGCTCGGGGCGTGGGCGGCCAGCAGCGCGCAGAAGCCGTCGGCCTGCTCGCGGAAGCGGGCGACGTTGGGCACCTCGGCGTGGGCGTCGTAGGCGGCGCGCCAGTCGTGGAACCGGATCGCGCCCAGGCCCCGGGCCGGGCCCTGCCGGAAGAGGAACTCGTCGTCGGCGGCGTCGTGCCGGGTCGGCACCGGCGGGTGCTCGGCCGGATGGAACAGGTAGTTGGCCATGAACTTCATGATCAGCGTGAGGTTGACGTGCACCGTTCCCTCTAGCTTGGGCAGCCCGCGGATGTCCTTGGCGGCCTTGTCGAAGTAGGTGTCCGCCTCGAAGCCCTTGGCGGCGATGACGTCCCAGAGCAGGTCTACGACCCGCTCGCCCTCGGTGGTGACCTTCATCTTGGTCATCGGGTTGAACAGCAGGTAGCGGCGGTCGTCCGGGCCCGCCGAGCGGAAGTAGTCGACGGCGCGGTCGCTGAACAGCTTCATCGCGACCAGGCGCGCGTACGCGTCGGTCAACTCGCGCCGCACGTGCGGGAAGTCGGTGACCCGCCGGCCGTAGAGCACCCGGTTGTGGGCGTGGGTCACGGCCTCGTACATGGCGTGCTCGCAGATGCCGATCGAGGCGGTGCAGAGGTTGAACTTGCCCACGTTGACGGTGTTGAGCGCGGCGTCGAACGCGGCCCGCCCGGTGTGCAGCACGTCCTCGGGGCGCACCGGGTAGTCCTGGAGGCGGAACTCGCTCACGTACATCTGCGCGTTCACCACGTTGCGGACCAGGTGGTAGGCGGGGTGGCGGCTGTCGGCGGCGAAGAAGACGTAGCCGTCCGGTCCCTCGACGTCGGCGCGGCGGCCGAAGACCGAGACCAGCCCGGCGACGTTGCCGTTGCCGATGTAGTACTTGGCGCCGGTGGCGCGGAACCCGCCGTCGCCGTCGGGGGTGAGGACCATGTCGGTGGAGTAGATGTCCGCGCCGTGGGCGCGCTCGGAGAGGGCGAACGCCATCACGTGGCCGTCGGCGAGCAGCCCGGCGGCGCGGGCACGCGCGGCGGCGTTGTCGCTCTGCCAGACCGGCCCGAGGCCGAGCACCGTGACCTGCCAGGTGTACCAGTAGCCGAGGCCGTAGAAGCCGAGGATCTCGCTGAGCGCGGCGTTGCGCGCGGTGTCCCAGCGCCTCGCCGGGTCCCCTCCCCCGTCGGCGGCGGGCGTGCAGAAGGCGGCGAACAGCCCCTCCTTCGCGGCGAACTCCAGGAAGTCGGCGTACCACTCGTGCCGGTTGTAGGTGTCGAGCAGCGCCTTCCTGCCCCGGCCCTCGAACCAGTCGACGGTGGCCCGCAGCAGCCGGCGGGTGGTGTCGTCGAGGTGGGCGGGGTCGTAGCGGTGCGGGTTGAGCAGGAGCGAGTCCGCCATGGCGGGACTCCCTTCGGTGGGGTCGGGTCAGTCGTCCAGGGTGCGCAGGGTGGCCAGCACGTCGTCGAGCCAGGCGAGCACCATCCGCTCGTACGCGATGCCGCCGCGCAGCACGACGTGCTGGAGCGCCGCTGCGGCGTCGGGCGCGGCGGCGTCGGGGAAGTCCCGCCGCTCGCCGGCCAGGTAGCGGGCGAGCGTCTCCTCGTGGGTGGCGCGGTAGCGCTCGACCTCGGCGACGAGCGCGGCGCGGCCGGCGGCGTCGTCGAAGGCGGCCCCGCGGATCTTGACGGCCAGTTCGTGCCGGACCGCCTCGGGTTGGACGGGCGCGCGCAGCCAGTCCACCAGCGCGGCCCGGCCGGCCGGCGCCACCGAGAAGGACCGCTTGTCGGGGCGGCCCTCCTGGCCGATCTCCTCGGCGGTGACCCAGCCGTCGGCCTCCATCCGCTTGAGCACCCGGTAGATCTGCTGGTGGGTGGCCGTCCAGAAGCGGCCGATGGAGCGCTCGAAACGCCGGGCCAGCTCGTAGCCGGAGCCCGGCCGTTCGAGCAGGGAGACCAGGATCGCGTGTTCGAGCGCCATGCCCGCCATCCTGCTATGCAACTCGTTGCATAGCAAGTGCCGCCCAGGGTGGTCCAACCAGTTGACGGGTTGATGTGCGCCGCGCCACACTCCTCGGCATGGCGTTCGCTCCCGTCCCCCGCTCCTCGGTCTCCGACCACGTCTTCGGCCAGATCCGCGACGCGATCGTCAGCGGCGTCTACCGCCCCGACGAGGCGCTGCCCGGCGAGCGGGAGCTGGCCGCCACCTTCGGGGTCAACCGGCACGCCGTGCGGGAGGCCCTGCGCCGCCTTCAGCAGCTCGGCCTGGTGCGGGTCAGCCAGGGTGGCGCCACCCGGGTGCTGGACTGGCGGGTGCACGCCGGGCTCGACCTCGCCCTGTCGCTCACCCGCTTCCACGACACCCTCCCGGTGGACACCCTGGTCCGCGACATGCTGGAGATGCGGGCCTGCATCGGCGTCGACGCGGCGCGGCTCTGCGCCGAGCGCGGCGACCCGGCGGTGCGCGCCGCGATCCTGCGGGCCGTCGAGGAGTACGCGGGCCTGGCACCGGACCTGGCCGGGATGGGTGAGGCCACCATCGTGCTCTGGCGGCACATCGTCGCCGGCTCCGGCAACACCGCCTACCTGCTGGCCTTCAACAGCCTGGTGGCCGGCGCGCTCGCCGTCGGCGAGGTGCCGCCGCAGCGGCGCGCCGCGGAGCTGCTCGACGTCGCGGGCCACCGCCGGCTCGCCGACGCCGTCGTCACCGGCCGGGCCGCCGACGCCGCCCGCGAGGCGCGGGCCCTGCTCACCGCCCCCCTCACGACCCCCGCCGCAGCTCCGAGAAGGGAAGCCCGGGCATGATCCCCGCCGTGCTCTACGCCGTACCGGCGTTCCTGCTCCTCATCGTCGTCGAGGCGCTCTCCTACCGGTTCGCCCCCGACGACGGCGAACGCGGGTACGAGGTGCGCGACACCGCCACCAGCCTGACCATGGGCGCCGGCAGCCAGGTCATCGGCGTGCCGTGGAAGCTGGCGACGATCGGCCTCTACGCCGCCGCGTACACCGTCACGCCGATCCAGCTCTCCCCCACCAGCGTCTGGACGTGGGTGCTGCTGTTCTTCGCCGACGACCTCGCCTACTACTGGTTCCACCGGTCGCACCACGAGGTGCGGCTGCTCTGGGCCGGGCACGTGGTGCACCACTCCAGCGTCTTCTTCAACCTCTCCACGGCCCTGCGGCAGAGCTGGACCCCGATGACGTCCGTGCCGTTCTGGCTGGGCCTGGCGCTGCTCGGCATCCCGCCGTGGATGATCTTCCTCCAGCAGTCGGTCAGCCTGCTGTACCAGTTCTTCCTGCACACCGAGCGGGTCGGCCGGCTGCCCCGGCCCGTCGAGTGGATCTTGAACACGCCCTCGCACCACCGGGTGCACCACGGCGCCAACGCCGAGTACCTCGACCGCAACTACGGCGGCATCCTGATCGTCTGGGACCGGCTGTTCGGCACCTTCGAGCCCGAACGGGCCGCCGTCCGCTACGGCCTGACCAAGAACATCGACACGTACAACCCGCTGCGGGTGGCGACGCACGAGTACCGGGCGATCTGGGCCGACGCCCGGGCCGCCTCGTCCTGGCGGCACCGCCTCGGCCACGTGTTGGGCCGGCCGGGCTGGCAGCCCACCCCGCAGGCGCAGCCGGCGGTGGCCCGATGAGCCTTCTCTGGCTGTTCGGCGTGGTGGCCGCCGTCGAGCTGATCGGCGTGGCGACCGACTCGACCCTCCTGCAGTGGCTGGCGAAGCCCCTGCTCGCGCCGGTGCTGCTGGCCCACCTGCTGCGGGTACGCCGGCGCGTCGACCCCGTGGCCGTCGGGCTGGTCTTCGCGACCGGCGGCGACATCGCGCTGCTGGTCTCCGGCGACACGGCGTTCCTCGTCGGCATGGGATGCTTCCTCGGCACCCAGGTGGCCTTCCTGACCGCCTTCCTGCGCCACCGGCGCCCGCCGGTCGTCGCGGTCGCCGCCTACCTCGCCTGCTGGGTGGCGGCCAACCTGGTGCTCTGGAACTCCCTCGGCCCGCTGCGGCTGCCGGTGCTCGGCTACAGCCTCGCGCTCAGCCTGATGGCCGCCGCCGCGGCCGGCGTCTCCCGGCGCGTGGCCCTGGGCGGTGGGCTGTTCCTGGTCTCCGACCTGCTGATCGGGATGGACGCCGCCGGCTCCCGGATCCCCGGCCACGGCCTGGCCGTGATGACCACCTACATCGCGGCCCTGCTGCTGATCACGACCGGCTGGCTGGCGGCCACCGCCGGGCGCGCCCGGCCCACGGCCGGCACCGGCAGCCCCGCGGGCGCCCCGGGGCCGGTGTCCGGCAACGCCCGTTGACCGGGCCGACGGCGCCCCCGCTCCATCCCGGACCGGGGGCGCCGTCGGTCGTCGCGCCGCTCAGTTGTACGGCATCGTCGGGAACCAGCCCACCCCGAAGATCGCGGGCACGCGCAGGTCCCAGTACACGACGGTGAAGACGCCCAGCGCGACCAGCAGTGCGCCGGTCACGGTCGCGGCGCGCCGCGGCGACGCCATCCAGGCGAGGAACCGACCCCGGCTGGCCAGGATGAGGACCGCGAAGAGCGCCGCGACGATCAGCACGTTGCCCAGCGACTGGAGGGCGAAGGCGAGCGCCCCGTACGCCGGGTTGCCGGTGTCGACCGCCCAGTGGAACAGCTTGTTGAACAGCGGGTACGGCCGGCCGACCAGGAACCCCCCGACCAGGGCGCCCATGACGACCACCCGCGCCACCGGCCGGCGCGCGAAGACGTCCGGCAGCAGGCCGAGGGCCGCCAGCCCGAGGTAGGTCAGCGCGAGACCGATCAGGCCGAAGACCACCGACGACTGGATCAGGCGTACGGGCATCCCGCCCACGGTGTCGGTGGACAGCTGCGGCAGCCGTTCGCCGAGCAGCACCCCGAGCGCGCCGTAGGTCGCCGACACCGCCAGCATGCCGACCGTCAACCAGGCGACGGGCCGCAGCAGCGACCGTACGCCGTGGCGCTGCCCGGCCGCGCCGGCCTGGCTCATCGGGCCGACCGAGGCCGCCATCGCGATGTTGCAGGCGGTGAAGGTCCCGGCGAAGCCGGACACGAAGGCGAACAGCAGCCCCGCCGCGGTGCCGGTGATGGCGGTGCCCTTCGCGTCGTGGCCCAGCAGGGTGTCGGCGACGGTGTCGCCGATCACCGAGTCCACCAGCTCGAACGACCAGAGCACGGCGAGCAGCACTCCCGCCGCGGCGCTGATCACCGCCGTCCGTCCGGGGCGGGCCACCGGCCGGGGTACGGATTCCGGCGGCACACCTCGCGGTGGGGCCTGCGGGCTGCGGTGCACGCTCATCGCCCAGCTCTCCTCTCTGCCATGCGGGTCGGTCGGAACGAGGTCCGTCGCCGGCGCGCCCACCCGGGGCCGCGCCGGCGACGGATTGCCCGTGCGTCAGGTGACGGCGGGCCGCACCTCAGGCGTGTTCGCACGCCGGGAGCGGTCACGCAGCCAGATGCCCCACCAGAGCAGGCCCCGGGCGAGACAGACGATCGTCACGGCGAAGAAGAGCGTGTAGACGACGTTGAAGGCGATCAGCACGCCGTAGACGCCGGCGACGCTCGCGCCGAACATGAACTGGGCCCGACCCGAGCTGGGCGTCGTGCCCGGGTCGGTGATCATGTAGTTGGTGAAGAGCACGAACGCGACGCCGGTGATCGGCAGCAGGGCCGCCCAGAGCGCGACGTCCCAGATGAAGTGCCGCACGAGCGCCTGGATGACGAAGCCGCCCACCCAGCCCACGACCAGCGGGATCTTCTTGGTCAGCACCCCGTTGAGCACCGTGCCGGCCGTCAGGATGACCAGCGGCACGAGGATCCGGATCATGTCCGGGACGTCCTCGGTGAAGTGGTACGGCGGGGCGATGTTGACCCAGGAGAAGGCCACCAGGGTCACCGTGATGCCGAAGTTGGACGGGTTCATGAAGTGCCGCATGCGGCCCTTGATCGGCGCCAGGAAGATCGCCTTCTGGCCGATGGCGACGACCACCGCGAAGGCGATCGGCCAGAAGTTGTCGTTGGCGTAGAGCAGCATGTTCGCGGCGAGCGCCGTGATGTGGGTGGGCAGCAGGAACGTGTACATGCCCCAGGCGCCGTTGCCGGTGAAGGCGGCGGGGCGCTTGTTGGCGCGGGCGGTGACCAGCTCGACCACGATCTCGGTGGCGTAACCGACCGCCAGGGCGAGCAGCGGCCAGGTCCAGGGCTGCTCGAAGCCGAGCACCGTGTAGCCGAGGATGTTGAAGATGCTCATGGAGATGGCGAAGTTGCGCAGGGCCAGGTAGCGGGGGTCCCGCCGGTCGATGCGCGGGGGCGCCCCGGGCGTGGCCGCCACCGACGCGTTGCGGTCGAAGGTGACGGTCGGCGCCGGGCCGACCGGGGCGTCGGCGACCGCGGTGCCCCCCTTCCCCCTCACGTCGGTGTCGGTGCGGGCGCTGTCTCGGACGTCGGTCATTTGGCGTTCATCTCCTGGGCTTTGTCCGTGAGCATGATCGTGTGCCAGCCCGCGGCGAGGTCGAGGGTCTGCTTGTGCACGCCACCATTCAGGTCGCGCCAGGCGATCTCCGCCGAGACCGGCTTGGCGCCGGCGTCGCCGAGACCGAAGAAGACGTCGAAGCTGCGCTTGCCCGAGTGGCCGCTGCCGCCGTCGAGCTGGGCGACGCGGGTACGACCGTCCGCGGTCTTCACCCGGACCTGGGCCCCGTACGCGGGCGTGCCGCGGCCGTCCTCACCGGGGCGGCACAGGCGCAGGCCGAGGAAGTTGCCGCTGCCGGGCTTGTCGTTGCGGTAGTAGGACGGGGCGCCCCACTGGCGGGCCACCGCGAAGTCCTGGCCCCCGTCGCCGTTGGTGTCGGCGACGGCCACGCCGCGGCTCGGGGTGCTGTCGGTCATGCCGAGCTCGGCGCTGATGTTCGCGTAGCGCCCGTTCTTCTCCCGCACCCAGAACGCGAACGGCTCGGAGCCGGCGATGTCGTCGCCCGGCTCGGCCTTGGGCCACATGGCCGGGTTGCGGAGCATGAGGTCGTTGCTCATGGCCAGTTCCTGCAACCAGGACCAACGATTGATCTTGCCCTTGACGAACCCGGCGGTCTGGACCACCGACATCTCGCCGCTGTTGTCGAAGTCCGCGATCTTGGCGTCCCAGCCCCAGCCGACCCAGGCCATGTTGAGTTCGGCGGCCTTGTTGTCGAAGACGGCCTTGCCCTCGCTCAACCGCTTGCGGGCGTCGGCCAGGCTAGACGAGTTGTTGCGCCAGACGAAGTTGCTCTCCTCCAGGCCCCAGGAGGTGGTGATGTTGCTGACGAACATGTCGAACTTGCCGGTGCCGCCGAGGTCGCCGAACTCGATGGACATGCCCTTGAAGGAGTCGTGGCCGACCACCATGGACTTCGGGGTGAGCGCGCCGCGGCGGCCCTCCGCCACCGCGAAGCGGATCTGGCCCGGCGTGGAGACGTTGTGGAAGAAGCGGTCCCGTCCGAAGTCGTTGGCCAGGTACAGCTCGGGCAGCAGGTCGCCGTCGATGTCGGCGGAACCCGCGCCGAGGGTCCAGCCGGTCGCGTACTGCGGCGGGATGGCGGACTGCTCGACGTACGTCGCGGTCGGGTTGTCGCCGCTGGTGGCGGCGGTCCAGCGCAGCACGTGCGCCCCGCCGGCGTTCTGCGCGCGGGACAGCGAGTGGTTCATCTCCACGTTCGGCTGGCCGGCCGGGTCGAGCACCTGGCTGTCGGGGAAGTAGTTGAAGACGCCGATGTCCGGCCGGCCGTCGCCGTCGAAGTCCGCGACCGCGACCGCGTTGGTGTTCCAGAACTTGCCCTGGTACTCGCCGCTGGAGGAGGACGGCTGGCCGATCAGTTCGGTGGGGTGGTAGGTCCCCAGGGCCAGCGGTCCGGCGGCGGAGGCGCGGTGCAGGAACAGCACCGGCGTGCGACCCCAGTAGTAGGCGAGCAGGTCGGTGCGGCCGTCGCCGTTGAAGTCGCCGGGCACGCAGCCCATCGGCGCCATCGACTTGTGGGTGGGCAGGGGCGCGGGGTCCAGCACGAAGGGCGCGTACCGGGCGGGCCCGTCGGGCGACGGCGTGACGATGACGCTGTCGCTGCGGGTGTCGACCAGGCAGAGGTCGTTGGCGATCATGTCGCCGTCGAGGTCGTTGGCCGCGACGGCGGCGCCGACCGACGACACCCAGGCGCGGATGTGCTCGTACTCGGGATTGACCGGTCGCACGGAACGCTCGGGAAGGCCGGGCGGCAGCGCGATCGGCAGCTCGGTGAAGCCGAACCGCGACGCCAGCGTCTGACGCTCCTCGGCCGACGCGCTGGGCAGCCGGGCCACGGCGAAGAACGCGGCCACGAGGACCAGCACGAAGACAGCGGGAATGATTCGGCGGATGGCGCCGACGGGTTGGGATGGCAAGGGGTTCCCCTCCAGATTGGGCCACCACCCGTGCCGTGCAGCGGCTGATCTCGCCGTGCGGCCGGGTCTGGCGACGGGCAGTGTCGCCGACCGAGAAATGGAGTGAATTGTCCCGGCGACAATTTTTTCGCTGTCATCCATCGGCAGTTCATTGCCGCAGGAACGGGGCATTCACTCACGCGGGGCGCTACGGCGTACGTGGCCGGCGCTGCCCATTCTCAGCCGATCGAGGCATGGCGTGCGGTCCCTTCACGATGCCTGGTGAACCGGCCGCGAAAGTCGCCGCCGGCCCACTTATGGTCGCGGGAGCACGGCTTGAGTTCTTCTCAAAAGTTGCTCAGTGGCCGAAGGAGGCGCGCACGTTACCGGCCGGTTGGATCCGGCATCTCACCCGTTCGAGGACCGCACTCAACCGCATTCAGTGGGAATCGCAGGGCGGCGTGGTGCTCGTGCGCCATGCGGCGCAGGGCGGACAGGGCGACCCCGAACAGGACGCTGCGCACGATCGCGGGACCCTTCTCGGTCCCGCCGTCGCCGGCGAGCAGGTCGAGTTCCGCGACGACGAGCTGCTCGGCGGCGCGGGCGTAGGAGAGGAAGAAGCGGGCGTCGGCCTCGCAGCCGAGGCTGCGCAGCCCGGCCAGCACCTGCGCCAGCACCTCACCGCCGGAGGCACTGGTCTCGCGGGACCAGCCGAGCGCGTCGGCGAACTCGGCCACCTCCGTGCGTGCGCAGTCCACGGCGGCCCTGCCCAGCGTCTCCGACCCGTCGAGGTAGAGGGCGCGGTCCAGCACCTGGTACGCGTCGCGCAGACCGACCTCGTCGTCGTCGATGGCCGCCAGGATCTCCCGGACCGAGGAGAGATCGAGCCCGGCGATCCCGCTCAGGGTCCGGATCAGTCGGATCCGGCGCAGGTGCCGCTCGCTGTAGTCCGCCTGGTTGCGACCGGTGGGCAGGCCCGCCGGAAGCAGTCCCTCACGCAGATAGAACTTGATCGTCGGGACCGACACGCCACTCTGTCGACTGAGCTCCGAGATACGCACGCGTCCTCCGCCCCTGGCGAACGTTTGGGCAATCTTGCCATAGAGATCGATCGCTAGCCATTGATCGATGCTCATCCACGGCGGATCGGACACGCTGGCGACGAGGGCGCCAGGCAGCTTGATCGCCACGCATCGGAACGCGCCGCCGATGTCCGAAAAATTACGCTAAGGATTGATAGAAGGCGGCACGGATACTGGCGAGTTCCACAATACGAAGCGCAATCTTAGCGATCTTCATCCGGAACGTACAGTGGCACTTGCCAATTCTGGGCAAGAATTAATAAGCCCCCCCTCGTCACTCCGCGCTACTCTCCGAACGCAGAACGTGTTGACCGGCCGTCCGGGCTCGGCTAGCATCGACTGCGGTTAGCGGGGAATAGTGGCGGTCGATGCTCCCAAATGACTCGGCCCAATTCGCCACATCCACACATTGGGATTGTCCGCAATCCGGGGGAGACAAATGCACGACAGCGCAGAGCAGGCAGTGGAACGAGCGATCGACACGATGCGCAGCAATTTATCGGAGCAGTTGACGGTGGACGACATGGCACGCGCAGCCATGTTCAGCAAGTTCCACTTCACGCGGATCTTCCAGCGGGTCACCGGCATCTCGCCCGGTCGGTTCCTGTCCGCGATCCGCCTGCAGGAGGCCAAGCGGCTGCTCACCACGACCAGGCTCAACGTCACGGACATCAGCCTCCGGGTGGGCTACAACAGCGTCGGCACGTTCAGCACCAGGTTCACCAAGAGCGTCGGCCTGCCACCCACCACGTACCGGCGGATGGGCGGTTTCACCCCGCGCATCCCCACCCAACGCCCGTCGGGCCAGACGCATGGCACCATCACCGGGCGGGTCACCGCCCCCGCCCGCGGGCCGGTGCCCGGGCTCATCTTCATGGGGCTGTTCCAGCACCGCATCCCCGAGGGCCCGCCGGCGCGCTGCGCCATCCTGGAGTCGCCGGGCGTCTACCGCTTCGTGAACGTGCCCGACGGCACCTGGTACCTGCTGTGTCACTCCGTCTCCGGCGACGTGCTCCGGCTCGAGCAGGACAGCGTGATGGTGTCCGCGGTGGGGCCGTTGGTCGTCCGCGGCCGGCAGACCCTGACCGCGGACGCCCACCTCAAGCAGGTGTCCAAGATAGATCCACCGGTGCTCCTGGCCCTGCTCGACAGCCGGAAGGCGGCGAGCGAACGCCAGGCCCTGGGGGAGAACCGGGCCGAGGTGTACGCGGCCTGACCCGCCCCCGGCGGAGCACCGCGTACCCCTCGGGCGGCGCTCCCCACCGCCGCGTCACCCGCGGTCGGCCACGAGGCACCCCGGCCGCCGGCGCCCGCAACGGCGTCGGCGGCCGGGGTACCGCCATGCCCGCCACCCGGCCGCCGCCGTGCACGCTTCGCGTCGGCGGCCGGGGTGCCGCCATGCCCGCCGCCGGACCACCCCCGTGCACGGCGCCGCTGCACGCCCCGGTCGCGGCGCTCCCCCGCGTCACGTTCCGTGCGCGCCACCGCGTCAGGCTCCCGTGCACGCCACCGCGTCAGGCTCCCCGTGCACGCCGCCCCCGCGTCACGCCCCACGTCCACGCCTCCACGTCACGCCGAAGCGGAGCCGGCGTCCGGGGCGGTGCGGACGCGCGGCGGTCCCGCGGACGCCGTGGCGCCCGCGGGACCGCTGCGCGGGGATCAGTCGACCTTGTGCACCGTCATCGGCAGCCCGCCGCGCACCCGCAGCGACAGCATCGGCTCGGGCACCACCGGACGGCCCGGCACCCCCGCCAGGCGCACGTCCCGCAGCAGCATGGCCAGGACGAGGGTGGCCTCCATCATGCCCAGGTTGTTGCCCACGCAGAACCGTGGGCCGGCGCCGAACGGGATGTACGCGTACCGGGGGCGCTCCGTGCTGCGCGACGGGTCAAAGCGGTCCGGGTCGAACCGGTCCGGCTCGTCCCAGAACCGGGGATGCCGATGCAGGGTGTACGGGGAGATGAGGATGTCCGCCCCCGCCGGCACGTGGTACCCGCCGATCTCGTCGGCCTGCTGGGCCTTGCGGGGCAGGAGCCAGACCGGCGGATACAACCGGATGGCCTCCTCCACCACCATCGCCGTGAACCGCAGCCGGTGCAGGTCCTCGTACCCGGGCAGCCGGTCGCCCAGCACCGTCACGGCCTCCTCGCGGACCCGCTGCCGGATCTCCGGATGCCGGTCGAGCAGGTGCAGGCTCCAGCCCAGCGTGCTGGCGGTCGTCTCGTGTCCGGCCAGCAGCAGCGTGACCAGCTCGTCGCGCAGCCGCTGCCGGGCCACCCGCGGGTCCTTCTCCAGCCGGGTCGAGATGATCAGGCGGGAGAGCACGTCGTCGCGACCGTCCACGTCCCGGCCCCGGCCTGCGACGAGTTCGTCGACGACCTGCTGGAGGTGGCGGCGGGCGCGCCGGAAGCGCAACTGCCGGGGCAGCGGGATCCATGGCGGCACCGCACTGAGCGTCTCCAGCTCGAACATCGCCTGGTCCTGCACGGCGGCGAACGACCCGCCGACGCCGTGGAAGCCGCTCAGCTCGGCGTCGAGCAGGGTCCGCCCGAGCACCCCGAGGGTCAGCGTGGTCATCTCCTCCAGCACGTCCACCGGAGGGCCGCCGGCCCGCGCCGCCAGCCGCTCGACCAGCAGCGCGGCCTCCTCGCCGATCACCCCCGCGTACTGGGCGAGCCGTCCCTTCTGGAACGCCGGCTGGATCACCTTGCGCTGCTTGCGCCACAGCTCACCCTCGCTGGTGAGCAGGCCGTCGCCCAGCGCCCGGCGGGCGTGCACCAGGCCGATGCCCTTCTGGTAGTTGGCGCTGTTGTCGGACAGGACGTGCTTGGCGTGGTCGGGGTGGTTGAAGAAGTAGAGCTGCTTGGGGCCGACCGGCAGCCGGGCGGCGTCGCCGTACCGCTCCGCGGCCAGGGTCATCATCCGCAGCCGGTCCCGGCCCATCAGGACCAGCATGTGCAGGCCGGCGGAGCGGGGCGGGCCCGGCGGCGTGCGCCGGGCCGCTCCCTCGATCGTCGTCATGCCGCCTCACTCCGCTCCCGCTCGACCTGACGGAACCGTCCGGAGAGGAAGAGCAGGGCCTCCCCGTCCGACCGGCGCTCCAGGGAGAGCAGCCGGCCGAGGAAGATGGTGTGGTCGCCGCCGTCGTAGGAACGCCACACCTCGCACTCGAAGTGGGCGAGGGCGCCGCTGATCAGCGGCGCCCCCGTCGTCGCGCCCGGCCGCCAGTCCACCTGGTCGAACTGCTCGCCGCCGAGCGGTCGCCGCCCGTCGGCGAAGTACCGGGCCACCTTCTCCTGGGCGTCGGTCAGCACCGAGACCGCGAACTCCCGGGTCTCGGAGAGACAGGCGTGCATCACCGCGTTCCGGTCGACGCACACCAGCACCAACGGCGGGTCGAGCGACACCGAGGTGAACGAGTTGGCGGTCATCCCGTGCGGGGTGGCACCGCCGACGGTCACCACCGTGACGCCGGTCGCGAACGCGCCGTACGCCCGCCGCAGTGCCGTCACGTCGGGCGTCCCGACGGTGAGTGTTCGCTGTACGTCCACGACGTCTCCTCCTCGCGCCGTCAGGTGCGCCGCGCCGAGGTGTACGGCGCGAGCGCCGTCACCAGTGCCTCCGGCACCCTCGCCGGCGCGGTGCGGGTGTTCGGGCCGCGCATGCAGGCGATGCGCTGCCGGCCCCGGGCCACCAGCGTCTCGCCGCCGTCCCGGTCGAGCTTGACGTAGTCGAAGCTGAACTCCAGCTGCGTCTGTGCCAGCTCCACCAGGCGCATCCGGATGGACAACTCGTCGAACGCGGTGATCTCGGCGAAGAACTCGCAGTCGACCCGGAGGGTGAACAGCTTCAGGTCGTCGCGTACGTCCGCCAGCACGTCCGGTGCCCGTTCCTTCAGGAACATCTCCCGGCAGCGCCCCTGCCAGCGCAGATAGTTGACGTAGTACACGTTGCCGACGAGGTTGGTCTCCTCGAAGCCCACCGTGTGCAGGTACTCGAAGTACTTGTCCATCGCCTAGGCCCGTCCTTCCGTGAGGATCGCGAACGCCATCGGCTGGGGCAGGTCCCGTACGGTCGTGACGAGCGTGGCGATCCGCAGGTCGCCGGAGGCGAAGACCAGCCAGCCGGCCCGCTCCGAGGGCACCGCGGCCAGCGGCGCCCGGTGCGAGAGCCCCGCCTTGCGCAGGCACTCGATCGCCGCCCACACCCGCGTGGCCGCCGCGTCCAGGGACTCCCCGCCGTCAGCGGCGCAGAGCCGGGCGAGGTCGACGTGCGCGCCGAGCAGCCCCTGCCAGACCGACTCCTCCCGGGCGCGTACCGCCTCGACGTCGCAGGCCAGCGGCCCGGTCCCCACCACGCAGAGCGTCAGGTCCTCGGCGTGCGCGGCGGAGAGGGACCGCCCGTCGGCCAGCTCGGGGCGGCCGTCCGGCCGGTACGCGACCTCGACCGGCCCACCCGCGGCCCGGCCGGCGGCCACCGCGGTCCGGGCCCGCCGCCGACGGGTCTCGTCCGGCGTGCCCTGCCCGGACGGCTCGCCGCGCCCGGTCTGCTCCGTCGGGGTCGGCTCCACCGCGACGGCGACGTCGCCGCCGACCAGGTCGCCGACCGCCCGCTCCAGGTACGAGCCGAGCAGCGGCGCCACCCACGGGCCACGGCCGTCCTTCTTGCGTACCGCCCGCAGCCGCAGGCCCTCCCACCGCTCCACGACCGCACCGTCGGCGGAGCGCAGCGCGATGTCGTAGACGTAGGTGTCGCCGTCGCGGCTGCGCTCCTCGGCGCAGTAGCGGAGCTCCTCCGCCCCGGTGAGGCGGGTCCCCGCCGGGTGCAGCCGCTCGATGCCGGCCGGCAGCAGCGTCGCGTCGGGAACGCAGACCTGGTTGCCGTGCATGAGGGCGTCCCGCACGCCGGGGTCGCCGAGGAGCAGGGTGTCCGGCAGGTAGTCGGCGAACCAGCGCGTCTGCGGAGCCGTGACCACGTCGGCGTCGACGTGCCGGGCGGCCGACCGGTGGTAGCGGCGCAGCCGCTGGAACCGTCCACCCTGGAACAGGATGTCGCCGTACAGGTCGGTGGCGGGATCCAGCGGCACCGCCGGCAGCCCGGCGGGCACCTGCTCGGGCGGGCCCGCCGGCGGTCGCGTGCCGGTGAAGTGCAGCCGCGCCCGGAAGTGCGCCGCGCTGAACTCCGTCTCCGCGCTGTAGATGACCGCGTCCACGACGTCGTCGTCAACCACGAGGGTGGCGATCCGGATGGTGGTGCTGCCCTCCGGCGGCACCACGATGGGCCGCAGGAACTCGGCCCGCTCGACCACCGGTGTGTCGTCGCGTCCGGTCACCGCGGCGGCGACCTGGGCCATCGCCTCCATGCCGAACACCGCCGGGAACAGCAGGTTGCCGTCCAGCCGGTGGTGGTCCAGGTAGAGGTCGGTGACCGGCTTGAGGTCGGCCTCGGCGACCAGCTCGACGCCGTGGTAGCGCACGAGCGGGCGGTCCACGAACCGCAGCAGCGGCAGCTCCGGACGGTCCATCCGGACCGTGTCGATGCCCTCCGTACGCCCGCTGACCACCACCACCGACGGTGCCTGCGGGTCGGCGAGCAGGCGCCGGAGCATCTGCACGCCCTGGTCGGGGGTGACCGGGGTGATGCCGTCGCGGGTCAGCGCCTCGACCACGGACAACCGCTCACCCATGCCGACGCCGGACCAGACCGACCACTCCAGGCAGAGGCTGCGGCAGTTCGGGTGGCGCCGGCCGAAGTCGACGGTCAGCTCGGCCAGCCAGTCGTTGGCCGTGGCGTAGTGCGCCTCGCCGCGCAGACCCGCCCGGCCGATGATGCTGCCGAACGTCACCAGCAGGCGCAGCCGGTCGGCGTCGACAGCGTCGAGCACGGCGCGCAGGCCGTCGACCTTCGGCGCGAACGTACGGCGGAACGCGTCCATGGTGAGCCCGGTCAACGCCGCCGGCTCGTTGCGGCCCGCGCCGTGCAGCACCGCCGTGACCGGTCCCAGCTCGGCGACGAGCCCCTCGACGGCCTGCCGCACCTGCTCCGGGTCGGAGACGTCGGCCCGGGCGTAACGCACCCGTACGCCGGCGTCCGCCATCCGCTTCAGGTTCGCGGCCAGCTCGTCGTCCTGGGCGGGATCGGAGCGGCCCAGCACGGCGAGGCCGGCGCCGCTGTCGACGGCCATCGCCAGGGCGCACTCCGCGGTGATGCCCTTGCCGCCGCCGGTGACCAGCAGCAGGTCCTCGGCGCCCAGCGGCTCCCGCGTCTCGGCGGGCCGCACCGGCAGCCCGCGCAGCGTCGGCACCCGGCGCCGCCCGGCGGCGTCGTAGCGGACCTCGGCGAACCCGTCGGTGGCGGCGACCTCCGCCGTCACCCGGGCCACGGCCTCCGGCACCGGCGGGGTGTGCACGATGGTGGTCCGCAGCTGCGGCGCCTCCAGTCGTAGCGTCTTGGCCAGCCCGGCCGCGCCCGGTCCCTGCTGGACGAGGACGAAGCGGGTGCCGGGGGCGGCGGCGGTCGCCGCCTGCGCGCCGCGCAGGGCCAGTTCGAGATCGGCCTCCGCGCACCGCTCCGGCAGGCACACCAGCACGCCCGCGCCGAGTCCGGCGGTCTGCAGGGCCGCGCGCAGCGGCTCGGCGAGCGGGTGGCCGGCGGGGGCGAACAGCTGCCAGGCTCCGTCGGCCTCGGCCCGGGCGGCGACCGGGGCCGGCGCCTCGTCGAGGTCCACCGACCAGGCCCGGCACCAGTCGGCGACGCCCTGCACGATGCTCGGGCCGGCCGCGTCGGTGTCCCGACCGGTCCGGGCGAGCTGCTCCAGGGCCTCGGCGAGCTGCCCGACGGTGGCCGTCGCGAAGTTGGTGGGGGTCTGCGCGGCCGGCACGCCGAGCTGCTGCGCCGCCTGGTTGACCAGCTGGCCGACGGTGATCGAGCTGAGGTGCAGGTCGTCGAGGAGCTGGCTGCCGTCGTGCACCATCTCCAGCGGCAGCTCGGCCCGCTCGGCGGCCAGCCGGCGCAGCAGTTGCAGGCTCGACTCGCCGGCCGGCTGCTCCGGTGCCGGCGAGGCCTCGTCCACCCGGGACGGACCGGCCGTCCGGACGCCGGTGGCCGGAGGCAGGCTCACCACCGGGGCGGACTCGCAAGGGCTGGCGAAGAAGCGGAAGTTCTGGCCCACCTCGAGCGGCCGGACCAGCCGGTCGTGGAAGAGGGTGCCCTCCACGCCGCCGGCGCCGACGACGTACGCGGCCGCCGCGACCCGCAGCAGGCCCGCCAGCGACTCGTCGTCGGTGTTGAGCGCCACCGCCGGCAGGTCGGTGCTGGCCGCCGCGAGGCCGGAGAGCACCTGCCCCGGGCCCACCTCGACGAAGAGGTCGACCTCCTTGGCGGCGAGGGCCACGGCCTGGCTGAACAGCACCGGGTCGGTGATCTGGCGGTGCAGGAGGGCGGAGACGTCGGTGTCGTGGGCGAGCGGTTCGCCGGTGACGGTGGAGACGACCCGCCGGGTGACGGATCCGAACCGCTCCCCCGCCAGCGCGTCGAGGAAGGCGTCCGCGGCCGGCTCGACCAGCGGGGAGTGGAACGCGTGCGACACGGACAGCCGCGTGGTCCGCAGGCCGGCGGAGCGGGCCCGCTCGCAGGCGTCCTCCACCGCGGCCTCCGAGCCGGCGATCACGGTCTGCTCCGGCCCGTTGTACGCGGCGATCACCACGGACATGCCGGCGATCAGCCCGGCCACCCGCTCGGGCGGGGCGCCGATGTTGGCCATCGTGCCGGAGGCGCTGTGCTCCCCCATCGTCCGGCCGCGCACGCCGGCGACCCGGAGCAGGGCCTCCTCGTCGAGCACGCCGGCCCAGTGCAGGGCGGCGATCTCGCCGAGGCTGTGCCCGACGGCGACCGTCGCGTCGAGGTTGAGCAGCGACAGCGCCCGCAGGCCGGCGAGCGAGCCGGTGACGATCCGCGGCTGGGCCACCGCGGTGGCGACCATGTCGCCGCTGCTCGGCAGCGCCGCCCGCTGGTACACCTCCTCCACGTCGGCGAAGCGGCGGCGCAGCGCGCCACCCGAGGTGCCCTTGCCGGACCCCTGCCCGGGGAAGAGGAAGCCGATGCGGCCCGGGCCGCTCACGTGGCCCAGGAAGCAGCGGCCGTCGGAGGAGAACAGGCGTACCTCGCCGGCGTCGAGGGCGTCGCAGATCCGGCGCAGCTGCCGCTCGCCGTCCTCCGGCGAGGAGATGACCACGCCCGCCCGGTACGGCAGGTCGCGCAACTCCCGGTGCAGGGTGGCGGCGAGGTCGCCCAGCTGGGCGTACGACACCGTGGGCACGAACTCGACGAGACGCTGCAACCGCTCACGCAGCTCCTGCGGGCTGCCCCCGTCGACGAGCAGCAGCTCCGCGTCCTGCATCGAGGCGGCGAGGTTGCGGAATCGGCTGTCCAGCCGGGACGAGCGACGCGGCTGCCCGTTCTCCAGCACGATGTGGGTGTTGATGCCGCCGAAGCCCATCGCCGTCACGCCCGCGCGCACCGGCAGGTCGCGCGGCCACGCCTCGGCCTTGCGCAGGGCCCGCAGCGCGGACTGCTCGGCGGTGAGGATCTCGTGCGGGTCGACGCAGCCGATGGTGGGCGGCAGCACCTCGTGGTGGACGGCCATCGCGGCCTTGATCAGGCCGGCGACGCCGGCCGCCGCCTTGGTGTGCCCGATCATGCCCTTGATCGAGCTGATCGCGGCCTGGGCGGCGTTCTCGTCGGCGGTGCGCCGGGCCAGGGACAGGGCCTGGAGCTCGGTGGCGTCACCCACCTGCGTGCCGGTGCCGTGGCCCTCGAAGAGCCCGACGGTCTCGATGCCGAACCCGGCCCGGTCGTACGCCCGGCGCAGGGCGAGCTGGTAGCCGGCGACCTCGGGCCGGGTGATGCCGCCCTTGCCGTCGGAGGAGATGCCCCAGCCCGCGATGGTGGCGTAGATGCGGTGCCCCGCCTGGCGGGCCTCGGCCTCGCGCATCAGGACCACCATGCCGCAGCCCTCGCCGGGCCAGAAGCCGTTCGAGCCGCGGTCGTAGACCCGCATCTCGCCGCGCGCCAGCGCGCCGGTCTTGGCGAAGCCGATGATCTCGAAGGGGTCGATGGAGAGGTCGACCCCGCCGGCGACCGCCACGTCGACCTCGCCGTCGGAGAGGGTCTTGCACGCGGTGGCGACGGAGAGCAGCGACGAGGAGCAGGCGCCGTCGACGGTGTAGCCGCCGCCCTTGAAGTCGAAGTGGTTGCAGATGCGCCCGGCGATGGTGTTGGACAACCCACCGGCGAGGGTGTCCTCGTCGACCTCCGGGAACGGACCCTTGAAGGTCGCCTCGAAGTCGTCGAGGAACGTGGTGAGCTGGTCGTCGTCCCAGTCCTGCTCCTTGAGCGCGGCGGCGACCATGCGGCGCACGTAGGGCCAGCGCAGCCGCAGCTGGTTGGCTCGGGAGAACTCGCCGGTCAGCGTGTTGCCGACGACCACGCCGGTGCGCTCGCGGGGCAGTCCCTCCCCCATCGGGAACCCGGCGTCGGCCAGCGCCATGGCCGCCATGTCGAGGGCGAGCCAGTGGGTGAGGTCGGTGGAGCGGTAGGTGCTGCCGGCGATCTTGTAGGCGATGCGGTCGAACTCGTAGCCCTCGATGACCGCCGCGTTGCGGGCGTAGAAACGGTCGGGCGTGGCCGGGTCCGGATCCCAGTAGTCGTCCAGACTCATCCGCACGTCGGGCAGCCGGCGGAAGGCCCGCCGCCCGGCGAGGGCGTTCTCCCACAGTTCACGGGGCGACGTGGCGTCCGGGTAGCGGCACGCCATCCCCACGACAGCGATCCTTGTCACGAGGTCTCTCCTTCGTTGCGTGCGGTGGTGGACCGCCGGGGCGCGGGACGGGCCGCGGGGTGGGGCGCCACGGTCAGCACCGCCCCTCGAACTCGGCGGCGATGGCCTGGCGCCACCGCTCGTAGGCGGGCGTGCCGCCGTCCTGCCCGCGGGGCAGGGTCACGTCGGTCACCTTCGACGCCTCGGCGGTGGACATGCCGCAGAACACCTGCGTGGCGACCTCGTTGTGCGGGACGACCAGGCCGGCACGTACCCGGGCCCCGGCCGCGAAGGCGCTGCCCTGGGCGAGGTCCACCCGGTAGTCGCCGGCCCGGTCGCGGAACCGGTGCAGGTCCGCCTCGGTGGCTCCCCCGGCGTACGTGGCGGCGAGACCCGCCCCGGCGTACAGGTCGGCCCGCCGGTGCGCGGGGAACGCGGCGAAGATCTCCGTCACCCGGTCCACGTCGGTGCCGCCGACGAACCAGGTGGCCCGCCCGATGCCCTGGTCGATGACCCGGTCGGCGTACTCGCGCGGGCCCTCGGCCGGCCACGGGAACCGCGGGTGGCGGTACTGCCCGTACACGTACCGGTCGGTGTGGAAGTACGCCTGGTGGAAGCCGTAGCCGTCGAGCACCAGCCACCGCAGCAGCGGGTCCGGGGCGTACAGCTGGCCCCAGCGGATCCGGGGCAGCCGGGCCATCGCCCAGCCCACGCCGACGTACGCCATGTAGACGTGCGCGTCGCCCCGGCCGGCGAGCAGGCCCGCCACGTGCCGGGGGCGGCCCGGCCGCAGCGCGTCCCGGACGGCGAAGCCCATCGCGGCGCCCTCGTACGCGAAACCACGAAAACGCGTCGGCACCGTTTCCAGGCGGCGTTCGGCCGCCTCGGTCGTCGGCGCCTCGGCGGCGTATCCGTAACCGGTGAGGAATGAGGCGCCGACGGTTTCGAGCAGCGCCTTCGATTCCTCGTTCTTCACGTGGAATCCGCGCACGTCCATTTTCGTCTCGGAGATATTTGGCGTCAGGATTCTGCGCCGCAGATCACGCAGGCTCTGCATGGCACGTTCCCCCAAAGGGTCGGTGTTTCCGTTTACCGGGGATGGACATCCATTTCGATGATGGCAAGCGCGGGAAGGATTGATTTCTTCAACCTTGCGCACTCGTCGCAACTATCCGGAACATTCACGTGCACCGCCGACACGCGGCGGCACGGCGACCGTCCGGGGGACGACGCGGGTGGTTCTCAGCGACCGTGGTTGACGCCGGCCGGCTCGAAGTGCGCGCGGACGTTGCGCCGCCACACCTCGTACGCGGGCACCGGCCCGGCCGGCTCCGCGCGGACCGCCACGTCGTCGGCCAGCGCCGCGGCGGCGGCCACGGACCGGCCGCCGAGCGCGTGCATCGCCGCCTCGCTGTGCACCGGCACGTGCCCGGCGTGGCTACGGGCCTTCGCGGCGAAGACCGCGCCCTGGGCCAGGTCCGGCGCGCACGGGCCGGCGTCGGCGCGCAGCGCGGCGAGCGCCTCGGCGTCGGCACCGCCGGCGAAGGTGGCGGCGAGCCCCACCCCGCTCCACAGGTCGCCGTGCCGGTCGGCGGCGAAGGCCCGCACGGCTCCGGCCACGTCGGCGGTACGGGCGCCGTGGATGAACCACAGCGCCCGGCCGAGGCCCTGGTCCGTGGCCCGGAGGAAGTAGTCCCTGTGGCCCTGCCACGGGTACGTCGCGAGCCGCTCCTGCCGGGTCACCCACCGGTCGAGGTCGAAGTAGGCGCGGTCGAACCCGTAGCCGTCCACGGCCAGCCAGGTCATCGTCGGGTGGTACGGGGAGCCGGTGAGGTCCGGCACGACGTGCCGCCAGAGGGGTCGCGGCAGGCGTGCCATCGCGAACCCGATGCCGATGTAGGCGAGGAAGAGGTGCGGCGCGCCGGGGCCCCGCAGCAGGTCCCGGGTGCGGGTGCCGCGCCGGGGCCCCATCACGTCGAGGATGGTGCAGGCCATCGTGGCGCCCTCGTAGGCGAAGCCGAGCAGTTCCCGGTCGACGAGCGCGAGCCGGCGCTCCAGCTCCCACGGGTCGCGGGTGTCGATGCCCCACTCGAATCCGCAGACGACCGACTGCGGAACCGCCTCCAGCCGGCGGGTGACCTCCGTGGCGGGGCCGGGGAAACCCCGACGCGCGAAGGTCACCTCCGCGAGCGTCGGCGCCATCAGCAGTCGACGCATGGAGCCCAGTACCGTCGGCATGGCAGATCCCCCTGTCGTTACGACGACGCCGGCCCCGGCCGGCGGGTGACTTCATCGTCACGCCGCGCCGGCCGGGGCCGCGTCTTCTGCTGTGCGCTCATCCGCCGCCACGGGCGGGCCGCCCGGCGGGCGGGTCACGGGCCGGTGACGGGCCCCCTTCCCCGCTGTGGACGAAGGAACATCAGCAGCAGGGCCACCGCGACGAGGCCCAGGTCGAGCAGGAGGAGCACGCCGTTGATGCCGTCGATCCGGGCGTGTTCGTGGCCGGCGTTCGCGGCCTCGTCCCCGATCGGCGCGGCGACGGGCCCGGCCGGGACGGCGCCGGGGGTCACCGTGAAGCCGGCCAGGCCGGCGACCTGCCGACCGTCGGGCAACAGGGCCCGGTACGCCACGCGGTAGGCGCCGGGCCCGGCGTCGCGTACCCGCACGGCCAGGCGGCCGTCGCGGACGGCCGCCTTCCCGATCGAGACGACCGCCCCGGTCGGTCCGGTGACGGCCAGGTGCACGTTCTCGGCCGACTCGGCGCCGCCGAGCGTGAGCGTCACCTCGGCGGGTGCGACCCCGACGACCGACCCGTCGCCCGGGTTCAGCATGAACCTCCGGCTCTCGGCCGGAGTGCCGAAGGCCAGCAGCGCCACGATCGACAGCACGATGCCGACCGCGACGGCGATGGCCGCCCGCTGCACCGCCCCGGCGGACGTCGGCGGTGCGGGCGGACGGGTGCCGTCCACGGTGGTCATGACGGCTGGGCCGCGACCTCGGGCTGCCGGCAGCTGCACGACATCAGCTCCGCCTCCGCCGGGGAGGGCCGCAGGTGCAGGTACATCGCGATCACCATCGGCACGAAGACGACCGTGTTGTAGAACAGGTGCAGCTCGACGCGGGGGATCACGACCTGGAGCAGGCTGGTGGGCACGGGGCTGTCGAACAGGTGCCGGCCGGTCTGCGCCTGCAACAGCAGCAGCAGGTGCTCGATGTGGTGCCAGAACTGGATCGCCAGGGCCGCGGTCCACCAGCTCCGGCTGCGCCCGACGAAGCCGGGACGCAGCATCCACAGCCCGACGAGCATCACGATGGCGTAGCCGTAGTGCAGCCACTCCGAGCTGACCAGCCACGGGAACGGCATGCCGAGCACCCCGCGGGCCTCGGGCCGCGACCAGCCCAGGCCCCAGATTTGGTACGCCTGCACCAGGTGCTCGGCCCAGTGCGCCAGCACGATCACGAGAAAGGCGTTCAGGGCCGCCCGGTGGTGCGCGCCGTTGAGTGTCGCCCAACGCCCGGACGCTCCGGGCAGGGTCGCCTGGTAGCTGGTCACGTTTCCTCCTTGGAAGGGTCACGGGCGCGAGAGACACCACGCCCATCACCCAGCGTGTCGGCTCCGACACGCCGACACGTCTCCAATGTTGCGCAGTTCAGGTCGGGAATCCGTCAGACCGGCTCGGGCGAGCCGGCGGGGGCGTACCAGGTGCCGACCCGGCGGGCCGCCGCGAAGCTGGCCCAGGCCACCGCGTCGACCAGGGCCGCGTCGCCCGGCTGGTGGCGGCGGAACTCCGTGACCACCTCCTCGTCGACCTGGTAGGAGGCGAACACGGTCAGCAGGGCCAGGCGGCCGGCGGCCCGCTGCGCCTCGGGCAGCGGCGCGATCAGCCGTTCGCACCACTGTCGACTCAGGCCGGTCTCCTCCCCCCGCCAGGCGTCGAGGCGTTCCGCGACCAGCTCCCGGACCGCCGGCGGGACGGCGCGCTCGCCGGCCGCCTCGAACGCCGCGTAGGCGCGGGCCATCGCCCCGGCCACGTGCGGGCTGCCCGCCGCCCAGGCCGCCTCCGCCGGCAGCGGCGCCGGCGGCAGCAGCTCCACCGAGCGGCCCGGCTCGCGGGCGTCGCGCAGCGTCCCCTGCAACACCCAGCCGATGCCCCGCTTCAGGCGCCGGCGCGCCCGCGGCGTCAGCCCCGGCGGGAGCAGGAAGTTGGAGAGGAACACGTTGACCACGCGGGCGATGTAGTGGAAGCCCACCACCACGCCGACCAGCTCCGGGCGGTCCCGCTCCGGAAACGGCAGGACCGGCCGTGAGGTCTGCGGCTGGTGTGCCGTACGGCCCCACTCCGCCGCCACGCGGATGCGCCGGTCGGCGATCTCGGTGAGCCGGTCGGCCACGATCGCCTCCGCGTCGTGCTCCGTGGAGAGCTCGTAGAGCCCGACGCTGTGCATGTCCACGCAGTACGGGCAGATGTTCGCCACGGACACCGCGGCGGCCACCGCCTCCTTGGTCGCCCGGTCCACGTTCTCCGTCGGCAGCAGCGGCTCCCGCATCACCATCCAGTACGCCGCCAGCACCTCCGGCGACGGGGAGTGCAGCTGCGCCGGCGGCACCACCAGTTGCATCTCCTGCGCGACCTGCCGGTAGACGGCGTCCACCAGGCCCTGTGCGGACCCCTGGGGCACCGGCGTGACGTAGTTGACCTGGCGCTGGACCACCGACGAGGCCACCCGACGAGCGATCATGATCTGCCTCCTGCTCTGCGCCGCCCCGCCGGACGGTCACGACGACGGCTCCCACGACTGCGGCAATGCCAGTATTGGGAGTCCGGGGGCGCAGGCAACGCCATCGACGCCGGTTGAGCACCCTAGGAGAAGGAGGGCCCGGCGGCGCCCGCCCATGATGGGCGACGACCCAGTCCCCCACCCGCGGGAGTCGCGATGCTGGTCCTGGTAACCGGTGGCACCGGATTCATCGGCTCCCACTCGACGGCGGCCGTCCTCGACGCCGGGCACCGGGTCCGGCTGCTCGTGCGCGACCCCGCCCGCGCCCGGCGGGTGCTGGCGGCGCTGGGCGCCGACGCCGGGCGCGTGGAGCTGGTCACCGGCGACGTCACCGACCCCGCCGACGTGGCCCGGGCCGCCGACGGCTGCGCCGCCGCGCTGCACGCCGCCGGCGTCTACAGCTTCGACTCGCGGGACCGGGCGCGGATGCGGGCGGTCAACCTCCGCGGCACCGAGGTGGTGCTCGGGGCGGCGCGGGCGGCAGGCCTCGACCCGATCGTGCACGTCTCCACCTTCGGCGCGCTGCTGCCGGCCACGGGGTCGCCGCTGACCGTCGACTCCCCGGTGGGCGCGCCCCGGGAGGCGTACCTGAGCAGCAAGGCCGCCGCCGAGCACGTGGCGCGCCGGCACCAGGACGACGGGGCGCCGGTGGTCATCACCTATCCGCTGGCCTCGCTCGGGCCCGACGACCCGCACCTGGGCGACCAGACGACCCGGGTACGCAACGTGCTGCGCGGGTTGATGCCGCTGTGGCCGACCGGCGGCTTCCCCGTCGGCGACGTGCGGGACGTGGCCCGGCTGCACGCGGCGGTGCTCGAACCGGGGCGCGGCCCCCGCCGCTTCCCGGCCCCCGGCCGGTACGTCACGACCCGGGAGTTCGTCGACGCGCTGCGCCGGGTCACCGGGCGGGCCCTGCCCACCCTCCGGCTGCCGGCCCCGGCCCTGCTGCCGATGGGCCACCTGGTCAGCGCGGCGCAGCGGCTCTCGCCCGTGCACCTGCCCGCCGAGCACGGCGCCATCTACCTGTGCGCCACGGCCCGCCCGATGGACGGCACGCCCACCGAGGAGCTGCTCGGGCCGGCCAGCCGGTCGCTGGACGAGACCCTGGCCGACACCGTGCGCTGGCTGCACCGGACCGGGCGGCTGAGCCGCCGGCAGGCCGGGCGCGCCGCGCTCCCGGCGACCGCCGCACCGCGCCGCGCCACCGAACCGGCCTGACCCCCGCCCCGACCCGGCCCCCGCCCCGTCCGGACTGCGCCCCGCGCGGGCCGCCCGCCCGCGCGGACCACGCCGCCGGGACGCGCCGCGCCGCGGGGCACCGGGCCCGCCCGCTCGTGGGCCCGGCCCCACCGTTCGCCGCGGCCCGGCCGCGGTGTCCGCCGCCCGGGACGGTCCGCCGTGTCCGCCGCGCGGAGCGGCCAGCGCCGCCCGCGTGGAACGTGGCGCGGAAATTGCACGCCCGCCGCCGTTCGCAATTTCCGCGCCAATCGTCCCGGCCGTCGGGACATCGGCCTCAGCAAAACAGAAGATGCGTCCCACCTGCGCCGGTAGCCACGATGATGCAGAACTTCGCGCACCGTCCACGCCGCACGGAAAGCATTCCGCGCGACCACCATTTCATCCCTTGCATCCGTCGCCCTAGCGGGCGGTGGTCAAGGCTGCCCGAAAAACGTCCCGGCGGGACCGGTAACCGACGCGCCCGCCCCAGAAGGAGGTAGCCGCCGTGCAACCGGAAACACCCGAGGAGCAGCAGGCACGCGTGCTGACGCTGGAAGCGTTCGCCGACACCATCATCCCCGGGGCGAAGCGGTCCGCCGACGACCGGGCGATCGCCGGCGTCTCGACCGACGGCGGCGCCGTCGAGTGCGGGGCACTGGCCCTGATGGAGGACCCGGCCGGCGGGTTGTCGCTGATGCTGGGGACGCTCAGTGAGGCCCTCAACGCGCACGCGACCGGGTACGCCGAGGCGAACGGCCTGACCCTCGACTCGGCGGTGCCGCCCTTCGTCGCGCTCGCGTTCGACCACCGCACCGCGCTGCTGAGCCACCTGCTCGCCCCGGACAACCCGGAGAAGGAGATGTGGGTGGGGCTGGCCCTGTTCAGCAACATGGCCTACGACAGCGCCGCACACATGAACACGCTCGACGCGCTCGCCGCCGGGCACCCGGGGCTGCTGGCGATCGGCATCACCAAGCCCGACGACGACGGGCTGTGGCGGTTCCCCGAGTACTCGTACGGACGCCCGCTGTCGCGACTGCACCCACACACCACCCCCACAGGGAGCCCGGCATGACCAGTAGCGCAAGCACCGACGTCGTGGTGATCGGCAGCGGCTTCGGCGGCGCGATCCCGGCGTACCACCTGGCCGCGGGCGGGGCGCGGGTGGTGGTCCTGGAGCGCGGACCGTGGCTGTCCAGCGAGGAGTTCGACCACGACTTCAAGCTCGGCTCGTCGTACACCCGGATCTTCGACTTCACCGTCGGCGACGGGATGAGCGTGCTCGGCGGCAACTGCGTCGGCGGCGGCAGCGTCGTCTACTTCGCCACCATGCCGCGCGCGCCGCAGTTCGTCTTCGAGCGGCAGGGCAGCATCGGCCGCCGGATGTGGCCGGCGGCCATCACCCGCGCCACGCTCGACCCGTGGTACGACCGGGTCTGCGAGTCGCTGCCGGTGACGATGCAGAGCTGGGATAAGGTGCCGTACGCTGGCGGCCTCTTCGCAGCGGCCTGCGCGCACGCGGGGCGCACGGCCAATCCGGTGCCGTCGGCCGTGGACGTCGACAAGTGCACCAACTGCAACTGGATGATGGCCGGATGCCGCTTCGACGCGAAGCGCTCCCTGCTGCTCAACTACCTGCCGGCGGCCCTGGCGCACGGCGCCGAGATCCGGCCGTTGCACGAGGTGCAGCACCTCTCCCGCACCGACGACGGCGGCTACCGGGTGCACTACCGCATCGTCGACGCGGAGGACTACCGGATCCTGCACGACAGCGGGACGATCGACGCCAAGATCGTGATCGTCGCGGCCGGGGCCGGCGCGACCCCGGTGATCCTGCAACGCTCGGAGCCCACCCTCGGCACGATGCCCACCGCCGTCGGCCGGTACTTCTCCGGCAACGGCGAGCGGCTCAACACGGCCGTCTTCGACGACGACCGGGTCCGCGAGGTGCTCGGCCTCAGCCGGCCCAACGGAAAGGGCTACGACGCCAACCAGATCGGCCGGGGACCGACGGTGGCGACCTGGGACCGGCTCGACCCCGACCTGCCCGAGTACGAGCGGTACTCGCTGGAGCAGCTCTTCTTCCCGCTGGGGCTGGGCACGATCCTCGCCCAGGTGCCCGACGCGCAGGGCCCGAGCTGGTTCGGACTGGAGAAGAAGGAGATGCTGCGCCGCTGGCAGTCGTGGCTGACGCTCTTCACGATGTCCGAGGACGACAACGAGGGCGTCTTCGGGCCGCCGCCGGCGACCGGCAACGCCGACCGCATCTCCCAGCAGATGCTCGGCCGGGGCCCGTTGCGCTACCGGCCCACCGCCAACACGCTGCGGGGCTGGGCCGCCGCCGACGCGGACGCCCGGGACATCCTGGAGCGCGACGGGCTGGCCCGGGTGATGCCGTGGACCAACGACGTGGTCGGCGCGTACACGGTGCACCCGCTGTCGTCCTGCCGGATCGGCGACGACCCGGCGACGTCGGCCCTCGACGACCGGCACGAGCTGCGGCAGCACCCCGGCATCTTCGTCACCGACGGCTCGGCGGTGCCGGGCGCGCTCACCGTCAACCCGGCCCTCACCATCGCCGCGCTGGCCGAACGCGCCGTGCCCGGCATCGTCCGCGCGGCGCAGCAGCGGGGCATCGACGTCACCTACCACGGCTCGCTGCCCGACGGCACGGTCACCGCGGTGCCCCAGGTCGTGCCCAGCTAGGACGTGTGTCGAAGTCCTCGGTCGAGCCGAGGCGGAGTCCAGGCGGCGTCCGGCAAGGCGGAGATCGGTCCGGATACCGGTGGCGTATCCGGACCGATCTCCAACGCCGCCGGGCGCTGCCTGGGCCCGCCGCAGGCCGGCCAGGGACTTCGACACACGCCCTATGACCACGACGGGCCGGGGGCGCGCCCCGCCCCCGGCCCCGGCCCGCCCGACCAGGAAGGAAACCGATGGGCAGGCGACTGGCTCGGGTGACGAGCCGCACCATGCTGACCCACGTCCGGCACGTGACGCCGGTCGCCCCGGAGGCCGCCGACGGGCCCGTCGCGCGGGTCTACCGGCAGATGGCCGACGACTTCGGCGTCCTCGCGCCCCCGGTGCTGCTGCACTCCCCCGCCCCCGACGTGCTGCGGGCCTGCTGGCTGATGCTGCGCGAGACGCTGCTCGCCGAAGGGCTGGTGGGCCGCGAGGCGAAGGAGGTGGTCGCCGCCGCCGTCTCCGAGAGCAACCGGTGCCCGTACTGCGTGGAAGTGCACGGCGCCACGGCCGCCGGGCTGCTGGGCGACCCGGGCGGGTGGCCGGGCGCCGGGGTCGGCGGGATCGGCGACCCCCGGCTGCGGGCCCTGGCCGAGTGGGCCCGGCACAGCGGGGACGCCAGCGCGGCGCGCCGCCGTCCCCCGCCGTTCCCCGCCGCGCACGGGCCGGAACTGATCGGCGTGGCGGTGGCCTTCCACTACCTGAACCGGATGGTGAGCGTCTTCCTCCAGGACTCCCCGTTGCCGCCGGCGCCGGCCGGGATCCGCGCCGGGGTCCGGCGGACCGCCGCCCGCATCATGGGGGCGCTGGCGCGCGCCGGACGGCCACCCGGCCGCTCCCTGGAGCTGCTGCCGCCCGCGCCGCCGGAGGCCGACCTGACCTGGGCCGTCGGCCAGCCGCACGTGGCCGCCGCCTTCGCCCGGGCCGGCCAGGCGGTCCAGCACGCCGGGCAGGCCGCCCTGCCGGAGCACGTCCGGCAGCGGATCCTGACCTACCTGGCCGGCCCGCCGCCCCCGGAGCCGGGCGGCGGCCGGTGGTTCGACGCCGCCGTCGCCGAACTGGCGCCGGCCGAGCGACCCGTCGCCCGGCTGGCGCTGCTGACCGCGCTCGCGCCGTACCGGGTGACCGACGCCGACGTTGCCGCCTGCCGCGCCGGCGGCGCCGACGACGCCGCGCTGGTCACGGTCACGGCCTGGGCGAGCCTCACCACGGCCCGCCGGATCGGCGCGACCCTGTACGGGGACGGCCTGCGGCCCGCCCCGCTCGGCGTGACCGACGCCGACGCCGAGCAGGAGGCGTCGCGTGCGGAGCAACCGTGACCCGCAGCGGGGCGCCGAGACGGTGACGACGCCGCGACCGGTCAACCCGTGGGCGGCCCTGCTGGTGCTGTGCCTCGGCAACTTCCTCATCCTGCTCGACACGAGCATCGTCAACACCGCCGTGCCGGACATGATGCGGTCCCTGGACACCGGGATCGACAGCATGCTCTGGGTGCTGAACGGTTACCTGCTGGCGCTGGCGTCGCTGCTGATCGTCGCCGGGCGCCTCGGCGACCTGTTCGGCCCGCGTACCGTCTTCATGGCCGGCATGGCGGTGTTCGCGGTGGCCTCGGTGCTCTGCGGGGCGGCCCAGTCCCCGGGGCAGCTCATCGCCGCGCGGGTGGTGCAGGGCGTGGGCGCCGCGGCGCTGCTGCCGCAGGCGCTGGTCCTCATCTCCGGCATCTTCCCGGCGGCGCGGCGGGGCGCCGCCTTCGGGATCTTCACCGCCGTCGCGGGCGTGGCCGCCGTCAGCGGCCCCACCCTCGGCGGTCTCGTGATCACCCGGCTCGGCTGGGAGTGGATCTTCTACCTGAACGTGCCGCTCAGCGTGGCGGGCGTCGCCCTCGCCTGGTGGCTCGTCCCCGACCTGCGCACCCGCCGGCCGCGCCACCTCGACGTGGTCGGCGTGCTTTTGGCCACCGCCGCGCTGGTGGGCCTCATGTACGCCCTCATCGAGGGCGAACGGCACGACTGGGGCACGGTACGCGGGCCCGTCAGCATCCCGGCGATCCTGGCCGTCGCGGCGCTGTGCGCAGTGGTCTTCGCGCTGCGCCAGCGCCGGCAGCGGGAGCCACTCGTCCCGCCCGGGCTGTTCCGCCTCGGCAACTTCGGCCCGGCGACCCTGATCACGCTCGTCAGCTCCTTCGGGCTGTACGGCTTCCTGCTGGTCTTCGTGATCGAGACGCAGGCGCTGCTCGGCATGAGCCCGCTGGAGTCGGGCCTCGCCGCGCTGCCCTGGACGGTGGTGCTCAGCGCCGTCGCGCCGGTCGCCGGGCGGCTCACCGACCGGCTCGGCGGCCGGCGCCTGCTCGCGGGCGGGCTCACCGTGTACGCGCTCGGCGTGCTGGGCATGGCGCTGCTGGTCACGCCGCACTCCACGGCCGGCACCTTCGTCCTGCCGCTGGTCGCCGTCGGCATCGGCATGGGGGCGTCCATCGCGCCGACCACCACCGAGGCGATGCGCCACGTCCCCGCTCAACTCGCCGGCGCCGCCGCGGGCGTGCTCAACACCGCACGGCAGGTCGGCGGCGCGCTCGGCGCGGCCGTCGTCGGCGCCGTCCTGCAACACCGGCTCGCCGACACCCTGCCCGAGGCCGCCCGCGCGGGGGCGGCGCAGCTGCCTCCCGAGGCCCGGGCGGACTTCCTGCACGGCTTCGGCGCGGCCGCCGGGGAGGGCGTCAAGCTGGGTGCCGGCCAGGCCGGCGGGTTCGTCGTGCCGCCCGGGACCCCGCCGGAGCTCGCCGACCGGTACCGCGACGTGGCCGCCGGCGCGTTCGCCGACGCGTTCCTGCCCGCCGTCCGGCCGGCCCTGGGGGTGGTGGTGGGCGTCCTGCTGCTCGGCGGGCTGTTCGCGCTGCGGCTGCGCGGGCGCCCGCCGGTCGCGCTCCGCACAGTGGGAGAAGACACCCGCCACGCCACCCGCCCATGATTGATGCGCCGGCACCGACCCGATCGGCCGGCTCCCCCGTCAACCGCCGGCCGTACGGCGCCGGCGACGTGCGCCACCGCACCGGTCGAGGTCACCCCCCGCGACGAAGCCCGGGGCCCGCATCGTCCGTCCGGGTGGGGCGGCACCGCATCGAGAGGATGAGCGCGTGGCAGAACAGGACGTGTTCGCCGCCCTGGAGGCCGAGGGCGACGACGTCGACCGCATGGTCGCCGAGCTGGACGACGCCGGGTGGCGGACCCCCACCCCCGCCGAGGGCTGGACGGTCGCGCACCAGATCGCCCACCTGACCGCCACCTTCCGGATGGCCGGCCTGGCCGCCGCCGACCCGGACGGTTTCCAGGCCCTCATGTCGCGCATGAGCGGCGACTTCGACGCGAACGTGCACGCGGCGATGGCTCCGTACCTGGCCGAGGCGCCGGCGGCGCTGCTGGCCCGGTGGCGCGAGGAGCGGACCCTCGCCGAGAAGGCCCTCGCCGCCGTCCCGGCGGGACAGCCGGTGCCCTGGCTCGTCCGGCCGCTGCCGGCGCCGGTGCTCGCCGCGGCGGGGATGATGGAGCTGTTCGGGCACGGCCAGGACATCGCCGACGCCCTCGGCGTACACCGCCGCCGCACCGACCGGCTCCGGCCGCTCGTCGAGTTCGCGGTCCGCACCTGGGACTTCGGCTACCTGGCACGAGGGCTGGAAGTGCCGACCAGCACGTTCCGCTTCGTCATCACCGCACCGTCGGGCGCGGTCTGGCAGTTCGGGCCGCCGGACGCCGAGCAGATCGTCAGCGGCACCGCCGAGGACTTCTGCCTGCTGGTGACCCGGCGTCGGCACCGCGACGACCTGTCGCTGAAGGCCATCGGGGCCGAGGCCCACCACTGGCTGGACATCGCCCAGGCGTACCGGGGCCCGGCCGGCCCGGGGCGGCGGCCGGGACAGTTCGCCACCTCCTGACGTCCCGTGCGCCCCGGCCGGGCCGCCGGGGCGCACGGGACACCCCGCGACCACGGCCGAGCGCCGTGGTCGCTTCCGTGTGCCCGGCCCCACCATCGCGTACCGCCTGCGGCCGACCGGGTCGGCACCAGGGCACGGCGCGGCGCGGCGGCGGACCAAGGCCAGGGCCGGGACCGGGGCCGCGGCCAGGGCCAAGGCCGGGGCGCCGCGAGCACGCCAACCACCGGGCCCGGCGGGCCTCGTCCGGGGAGGCGACGGAGGGCGGCCGGGCCGCGGGACGTACGACGAACCGCCGCCGGCAGGCCGGCGGCGGACGCGGGGGTACGACGCGACCCGGGCCCGGTAGCGGGACGCGGCCGGCCGGAGCCGGTCGTCGCCTCCCGCGCCCGGGCCCGGGTCGACGGGGTGGGCCGGGTCAGCCCTTGACCGGGCTCGACTGGTAGGACAGGACCCGCCAGTCGTCGTCGACGCGGACGGTGACGAAGACGATGCGGCTGCTCCGCTCGGGAGCGACCTCGGTCTCGCCGGCCAGCAGGATGCCGCCCTCGGCGACGATCAGGGCGGAGTCCCGGTGCAGCATGCTGATCTCGACGGGCTCGAAGGTCATCCGGGCCCCCTTGTACGGGCCAGCGAAGGCGTCGGTCAGCCAGGCGCGGATCTCGTCCCGGCTCTGCAGCTGGTCGTCGCCCATCAGCATGCTGCCGTTGTCGGTGAACATCTCGGCGATGGCGTCGGCGTCGTTGGCGTCCCAGTTGGCCCGCACCCGCAGCGGCGCGGTGAAGGCGTGGCCCTCCTCGCCGTTGCTGTACGCCCCGTAGTGCTTCGCCCACTGCTTGGACTGCTCGACCAGCGACGCTGCCTTGTTGGTCATGGTGTGCTCCTCTGCCGGGTGTCGGATGTGAGTGGTCGCCGGCGCTCCGGTCGCGTCGGCGCGGGTACCGCTGGTGGTCGCCGCCTCGGGCCACGGCCGGTCGCGTCGCCGGCCGCGGCTCCGCCCGACGCGCTACCGCGCCGGGCCGGCCGCACCGGCGGCCAGCGCGGGCTCGGTGGCCGCGGCCACCCCCTTGATCAGGTCCGCGGCCTTCTCGCCGATGGCGATGGTCGCGGCGTTCGGGTTGCCGCTGACCAGGCGGGGCATCACGGACGCGTCCGCGACCCGCAGCCCGTCGACGCCGACGACGCGCAGCTCCGCGTCGACCACGGCGCCCATCGCGCACGTGCCGGCCGGGTGGTAGATGGAGTGCGCGTACTGGCGGACGTAGTCGCGCAGGTCGGCGTCGGACTCCGACGCCGGCGGCCGGTACGGCCGCTCCACGTACGGCGTCAGGGCCGGCTGCCGGGCGATGTCCAGCCCGATCCGCAGGGCCGCCACCGCGTCGTCCAGGTCGGACTCCTCGGCGAGGTAGTTGTGCACGATCTTCGGCTTGGCGGTGGGGTCGGCCAGGGCGAGCTGCACCGAACCCCGGCTGCGGGGCGCCAACATGGACGGGCCGTAGGACAGCGCGTGGTCGGTGGGCGTCCCGAGGCCGTTGTCGGCGAACATCACCGGCGCGGCCAGGAACTCCACGTCGGGCGCGGCCAGTGCGTCACTGGTCCGGACGAACCCGCCGGCCTCCGGGCCGTTCGCGGTCATCGGTCCGCGCCCCTCGGACATGAACAGTTCCAGGTTCTCCGGCGTGCCGGCGGCGAGCAGGCTGATCGGGTGCGAGTGGGCATAGATCAGCGGCACCAGGAGGTGGTCCTGGAGGTTCTGCCCGACCTGCGGCTGGTCCAGCACGACCGGCACCCCGAGCGCGCCGAGCAGGGGCGCCGGCCCGATGCCGGAGAGCATGAGCAGCTGCGGGCTGTTGTACGCCCCGCCGGAGAGCACCACCTCCCGCTCGGCGCGGATCTCGATGTCCTCGCCGAGCCGCTGGCCCACCACGCCCACCGCCCGGCCGTTCTCGATGAGCACCCGGTGCACCTGGAGGTTCACCTCGACGGTCAGGTTGGGCCGGTCGGCCACGGGGTGCAGGAAGGCGGTGGCGGTGCTGGCCCGCCGGCCGTCGCGCTGGGTCAGCTGGAACAGCCCGAAGCCGTCCTGCTCGGCGCCGTTGAAGTCGTCGTTGGCGCCGTAACCGGCCTGTCGTCCGGCCTCGACGAACGCGGCGGCCATCGGGTTGCGGGCCCGCCCGTCGGAGACCCGCAGCGGGCCGCCGACGCCGTGGTAGGTCGACTCGCCCCGCTCGTTGTCCTCCGAGCGCCGGAAGTACGGCAGCAGCTCGTCGAAGCTCCAGCCGGGCTGGTTCCACCCGTCGAAGTCCGACCGGTGGCCACGGACGTAGATCATCGTGTTGATCGAGCTGGTGCCGCCCAGCACCCGGCCGCGGGGCAGGTAGATCCGGCGGCGGTCCAGGTGCGGCTCGTCGTGCGTGTCGTAGTCCCAGTCGAGCTGGGTGCGGAACAGCTGGCCGAACGCCACCGGTACGTGCACGTTCTGCGCCGTGTCCGCCGGGCCGGCCTCGACGAGGCAGACCCGGACGTCGGGATCCTCGCTCAGTCGCGCGGCCAGCACGCAGCCCGCCGATCCCGCCCCGACGATTACATAGTCGTACATCCACCCCTCCTCGTCGCGTGCCCGCCCGCAGGCGTGACATCAGCGCAGCTGGTACGGATCCGGGGCGGCACCCGGCGTCGCCGGGTGCCGCCGCCCGGGCCCGGTGTCAGATGTAGAAGCTGTTCGGCTCCAGGCCGCAGAGCACCCGGCCGTAGAGCTCGAAGTTGGTCTGCGGGGTCATCAGGGCGTGCAGGTTGACCGTGTGCACGTCCCGGGCGATCCGCTGGATCGGCACCGAGCTGTAGACCGAGGAACCGCCGCTGGCCAGGGCCAGCACCTCCACCGCCTCGCGGCCCAGCTGGCAGACCGCGCCCACGTCGGCGCGGGAGCGGACCCGCTCCTCGAGCGTCCACGGCTCGCCCGAGCGGCCCTTGCTGTCGGTCAGGTCCGCGACCCGGTAGCCGTGGAACTCGGCCTGGTCGGCCTTCAGCGTCGCCTCGGCCACCTGGAGGTGGGTCACCGGCGCCTCGGCCTGGCTGCCGTAGTCGGTGTAGGTGATCTTCCGGCCGGGCAGCCGCTCGAAGAACACCTCCCGGGCGGCCCGGGCCAGCCCGATCACGGTGCCGACCGAGGACGCGGCGGCGACGCCGAGCAGGGGCGCCCGGTACATCGGCGACTCGGCGTTGAGCTTCGAGGCGTACTGGCCCTGGAGCACGGCCGGCAGCGGCAGCACCCGCTCCTGCGGCACGAAGACGTCCCGGGCGACGGTGGTGACGCTGCCCGAGCCCCGCATCCCCGCGGTGTGCCAGTCGTCGACGACCTCCAGGTCCGACATGGGCACCAGCATCATGAGGGGCATCGGGGTGCCGTCCGGCGCCGCCCCCATCGCGATGATCTCCTGCCACTGGCTGTGCAGGGCACCGCTGATGAAGCCCCACTGGCCGTTGAGCAGCACACCCCCCGGCCGGGGCTGCGCGTTGCCGGTCGGGCTCAGCGTGCCGCAGACCCGCACGTCGGGCGTGCCGAAGACCTCGTCCTGCACCTCGTCGGGGAACATCCCGACCATCCAGCCCGGGATGCACCACACCGAGGCGGTCCAGGCGACGGAGCCGTCACCCCGGGCCAGCTGGGCCGTCACGTCGGTCAGCGTCCGGGTGTCCGACTCGTACCCCCCGTACCGCTTCGGGATCCGCATCCGGAACAGGCCGGCGTCGGCCATCGCCTCGACCACCTCGTCGTGCATGCGGCGGTTCTCCTCGGACCAGCTCGCGTGCTTCTGCAACAGGGGCACCAGCTCCGTCGCGCGACGCACCAGTTCCGTGCCGGGCACCGTCTGGGTGACGTCCACCCTGACCTCCTCGAAAATCGTCGGTTCGGCGGTTACACCACCGCCGCGTGACCGCCGGACGCACGGCACGGGACCGGGCCAGCGGGGGCATCCGCCCCGGTCGCGTCCGGTCCGGCCAGCCGTCACCGGCGGCGGGCGGCGCGGTCGCTCGGGGCGCGCCCCGCCTGGGGTGGCCCTGGCATCGTCTGCTCCCGCCGGAGGTCGACGCATCTCCGCAAGTGCGGTGTCGCGGGATCAGCCGCCGCCCACCCCCCGCTCCCGCCCCGACCGCTCGGCTCAACGGCGTGCCTTGGCCGGCGCGACGGCCCGTCCCGGCCTGCCCGGCAGCGCAATCAGAGAGATGCAGTCGGTGACGGGCCCCGGCAACGATTCGGGGTAGCGATCACGACCGGTACCCGGCGTCGGCGCATCCCGCCGCCCGAACCGACGAAGGAGCACCCCCATGACCACGACCACCCAGGCCAACCGACCCGACCTCGACGCCTACTACGGCCCCTTCACCAGTGAGAAGGAGAAGGAGGCCCTCGGCGTTCCGCTGCGGCTGGTCGCCGCCTGGAGCCGCAACGACGCCGCCGGCGTCGCCGACAGCTTCACCGAGGACGGCATCCTCATCCTCCCCGGCGACGTCTACAAGAAGGGCCGCGACGAGATCTACTCGTTCATGGCCGCCGCGTACGCCGGCCCGTTCAAGGGCACCGGCGTCACCGGCAACCCCGTCGACGTGCGGTTCGTCAACGACGAGGTCGCCCTGCTGCGCACCCACGGCGGCATCCTCGCCCCGGGCGAGACCGAGATCGCCCCGGAGCTCGCCGTCCGCTCCACGTGGGTCGTCGTCAAGCGCGACGGCGAGTGGAAGCTCGCCGGCTACCAGAACAGCCCGCGCGGCGCCGGCGCGACGCTGCGCTGGTGACCGTCCATCCCCCCGTGACGATCGGCAAGGAGCACCCATGACCACCAAGGCAGCGTCGCGGTGGGGCGACGCGACGGAGATCCTCGAGGCCGCCCGCGTCGCGGAGGACCACTCCTACTACCGGGAATTCGTCAGCGACGACGAGAAGGCCGTCCTGGCCGTACCGCAGCTGATCCAGGCCGCGTGGAAGGCCAACGACCCGGACTTCTTCGCCGACCTCTTCGCGGAGAACGGCAGCCTGCTCATGGGCGACGAGCAGCTGACCAGCCGCGACGAGATCCGCGCCTTCATGACCAAGGGGTTCGCGGGCCCGTACCGGGGCGCCTACGTCAAGGGCTACCCGGTGTCGGTGAACTTCCTGCACCCGGACGTCGCCATGGTGGTCACCGGCGGCGGCATCATCCTCGCCGGCGAGAGCGAGGTCGCCCCCGAGCGGCACATCCGGGCCACCTGGATCATCGTCCGCCAGGACGACGGCCGCCCGCTGCTGTTCTCGCACCAGAGCAGCCCCGTCACCGGCTGACCCCGGGGGCCGGCCCCGACGGGGCCGGCCCCCACCCGCACTCCCCACCAGCGACGTACGAGGAGAGACCGATGTCGACAGAACCTGCCCAGTCCGTGGAGCGGCCGTCGCCGGCGCGGATGTACGACTACTTCCTCCACGGCACGAACAACTACCCGGTGGACCGGGCCGCGGCGGAGGCCGTGATCGGGCGAGTCGGACAGACGCTCACCCGCGACGTGGTGTGGGAGAACCGCCGGTTCCTGGGCCGCGCCGTCCGGCACCTCGCCGAGGAGTGCGGGATCCGGCAGTTCATCGACGTCGGGGCGGGCCTGCCGAGCCAGGAGAACACCCACCACGTGGCGCGGCGGGCCGTCTCCCAGCCCCGGGTGATCTACGTGGACAACGACCCGGCGGTCGCCGAGCACGGCAAGCGCCTGCTCACCGAGGACGAGCGGGCCAACACCGGGATCTTCACCGCCGACCTGCGCGACCCCGGCTCGATCCTCGACCACCCGGACACCAAGTCCCTGATCGACTTCTCCCAGCCCGTCGGGGTGCTGTTCATCGCGGTCTTCCACTTCATCCGGGACAGCGAGGACCCGAAGGGCATCATCCGGGCCTTCCGCGACCGGATGGCGCCCGGCTCGTACCTGGCCCTGTCCCACCTCTGCGTGGAGGGCGGGCCGGACGACGAGCGCCGGATGATGGAGGACAGCTACCGCAACGCCACCGCGCCGATGGTCTACCGGACCGCCGCGCAGATCGCCGACCTCTTCGAGGGCTTCGAGCTCGTCGCGCCCGGGCTCGTGCCGACCGGCCGCTGGCGGCAGGACGACCCCGACGCCACCTCCACCGACCGGATGTACGCCGGGGTGGCCCGCAAGCTCTGACCCGTTCCGCCGACCGCCGCACCGCACCCACCAGGACCGCACAACCGAGGAGAGACATGCGCGTCGTGTTCGCCCTGTGGCCCAACCCGGCCCACCTGTACCCGCTGGTTCCGCTCGCGTGGGCGTTGCAGAGCGCCGGCCACGAGGTCCGCGTCGCGTCCCACCCCGTCCTGGCGGAGAGCACGCTGGCGGTCGGGCTGACGCCGGTCGCGGTCGGCGACCCGGAGATCATGCCGATGGGCCCCGGTCGGCCGCAGCCGCGCAGCGTCAAGCAGCGGCTCGACCGGATCACCGAGGCGCTGGAGCTGACCCCGGCGGACAAGGAGGTCTGGGACGTCTTCTACCAGTTCATGCTGCCGTCCATGTGGGACTTCCACCCGGTCGGGTCCACCGCCCGCGACCCGCACCCGGTCCTCGACGACCTGGTCGCCTTCGCCCGCGACTGGCAGCCCGACCTGGTGCTCTGGGACCCGTGCTTCCCGGCCGGCGCGGTGGCGGCGCGCGTCGCCGGCGCGGCGCAGGCGCGGCTGCTCTGGGGGCTGGACTACTTCGCCTCGACCATGGACCGCTTCGCCGAGGCCGCCGCCCGACCGGGTCCGGGCCCGGAGGAGAACCCGCTGGTCGAGACCATGCGGCCGGCCGCCGAGCGGTACGGGCTGGAGATCGACGACGAGCTGCTGCTGGGCCAGTGGACCATCGACCCCACTCCCCCGGGCGTTCGCCTGCCCACCAGCGTCCGGACCGTGCCGACGCGCTGGGTGCCCTACTCGGGGCAGACGGTGCTTCCCCGGTGGCTGCACCACCGGCCTGAGCGGCCCCGCGTCGCGCTATCCCTCGGGCTGTCCCAGCGGATGTACTTCAAGGGCGGCTGGGACCACGTGCCCGGCCTGCTGGAGATGGTCTCCGACCTGGACGTCGAGGTGGTCGCGACGCTCAACGCCGACCAGCTGGCCGGCATGCCCACCCTGCCGAAGAACGTCCGCGCGGTGGACTACCTGCCCCTGACCCAGCTGCTGCCGTCCTGTTCGGCGATGGTGCACCACGGCGGCATGGGCACCTTCGCCAGCGCGGTGGCGCTGCGGGTGCCGCAGCTGATCACCGACTCCGACGACGACAACGGCATGATCACCATCGAGGCCGACGGCCTGGAGTGGTCGATGGCCACGAAGCACATCGAGTCGTCGGTGACCGCCCGCTGCGTCGCCGGACGCGGCGCGGGACTGGTCCTCGACATCAAGAACCTCTCCGTGGACGCGATGCGCAAGCAGCTCGTCCGCGTGCTGGACGAGCCGGCGTTCCGGCAGGGGGCCGACTCCCTCTACGACGACCTGCTCGCCACGCCCAGCCCGACCGAGACCGTCCCGGTGCTGGAGAAGCTCACCCGGCGGTACCGGGCCTGACCCGGCACCGCCGTCGCCGCCGGCGGGCGGGCCCCCGCGCGCGCCCGCCGGCACCGTCCGCTCCCGCACCGCCCGCCCGCGGCCCACCGGGTGGCGCCCCGCGCCGCCCCGCTGCCGGCTGCCCGCCACCGCCCCCGCGTCGCCGCCGGTGCACGGGCGTCCTCGACCACAGGAGAAGCGATGATCAACGTCTTCCAGCCGACCCTCGGCGCCGAGGAGCTCGACGCCGTGCGCGCCGTCTTCGACAGCAGCTGGCTGGGGCACGGGCCGCGTACCAGGGAGTTCGAGCAGGAGTTCGCCGCGCACGCCGGGCTGGTGCCCGAGCGGACCATCTTCATCAACTCGGCCACGGCCGGGCTCTTCCTCGCCGTGGAGCTGCTGGCGCTCGGGCCCGGTGACGAGGTGGTGCTGCCCTCGATCAGCTTCGTCGGCGCCGCCAACGCCATCGCCTCGGCCGGCGCCCGGCCGGTCTTCTGCGACGTCGACCCGCGCACGCTCAACCCCTCCGTCGCCGACGTGGAACGGGCCCTGACCCCCACCACGAAGGCGGTCATCCTGCTGCACTACGGCGGCGTTCCCGGCGAGGTGGCCGAGATCGCCGAGCTGTGCCGCCGGCGCGGGGTCGCCCTGGTGGAGGACGCGGCGTGCGCCGTCGCGTCGACCGTCGACGGGCGTCCCTGCGGCAGCTTCGGCGACATCGCCATGTGGAGCTTCGACGCGATGAAGATCCTGGTCACCGGCGACGGCGGGATGCTGCACGTACGCGACGCGGAACTGGCCCGGCGGGCCCACCGCCTGGCGTACCACGGCCTGGAGCACGCCAGCGGCTTCTCGGCCGCCGGCAAGGGGGTGCCGCACCGCTGGTGGGAGCTGGACGTGCGCGAGTTCGGCCGCCGGGTGGTCGGCAACGACCTCACCGCGGCGATCGGCCTGGTCCAGCTCCGCCGCCTGCCCGGGTTCGTCGCGCGCCGGCGGGAGATCGCCGCGGAGTACGACCGCCTGCTCGCCGATGTCGAGGGCGTCCGGCTCCCCCCGCCGTTGCCCGCCGGGCAGCGCAGCTCGCACTACTTCTACTGGGTGCAGCTCGACCCGGAGATCCGCGACCAGGTGGCCGCCGACCTGCTCGACATCGGCATCTACACCACGTTCCGCTACGCGCCGCTGCACAAGGTGCCCGCGTACGGCGCCGGTTGGCACCTGCCCGGCGCCGACGAGGCGGCACGGACCACCCTCCTCCTACCGCTCCACCAGGGACTGGACGATGCAGACGTACGAACGGTCGTCGACGGCCTGCGCAAGTCCGTCGAGCAGCGGCAGGGCGGCACCCGTGACTGACCGGACGGCGCGGCCGGTGGCCGGCCGACCCGGGCGGCGCGACGCCGGGGGTACGCGATGAAGGCCCTGGTGCTCTCCGGCGGCGCCGGCACCCGGCTGCGCCCGCTGAGCCACTCGATGCCCAAGCAGCTCGTCCCGGTGGCGAACAAGCCGGTCCTGGAGCACGTGCTGGAGAACGTCCGCGACGCCGGCGTGACCGAGATCGGCGTGATCGTGGGCGCCTGGGCCGACCAGATCCGCGAGGTCCTCTCCGACGGCTCCCGCCTCGGGGTGCGGCTGACCTACCTGCGTCAGGACCGGCCCCGCGGGCTGGCCGACTGCGTCCGGCTGGCCCGGCCGTTCCTCGGCGACGACGACTTCGTCATGTACCTCGGCGACGTCATGCTGCCCGACGGCGTGGCCCGGTACGCCGACCAGTTCCGCCGCCACCGACCGGCGGCCCAGGTGCTCGTGCACAAGGTGGACGATCCGCGCGCCTTCGGCATCGTCGAGCTCGACCCCGACGGCACGGTACGTCGCCTGGTGGAGAAGCCCCGGCAGCCGCGCGGGGACCTCGCCCTCGTCGGCGTCTACTTCTTCACCCCGGCCATCCACGCCGGCGTCGACGCCATCACGCCCAGCGCGCGCGGCGAGCTGGAGATCACCGACGCGGTGCAGTGGCTGGTCACCAGCGGCGCCGAGGTGCGCGCCAGCGAGTACGACGGGTACTGGCGCGACACCGGCCAGGTGGCGGACCTGCTGGCCTGCAACCGGCACCTGCTCGACGGCCAGCCGCGCGCGGTCGCCGGCAGCGTCGACGGAGCCAGCGAGCTGACCGGCGCCGTGGTCGTGGAGCCGGGCGCCCGCATCGTCGCCAGTCGCGTCGAGGGGCCGGTGGTCATCGGCGCGGGCGCCGTGGTCGAGGGCTGCCGGATCGGCCCGCACACCGCGATCGGGCCCGGCTGCCGGCTCGTCGACGCCGAGGTGGCCGACTCGATCGTGCTGGCGGATGCCTCGATCACCGCCGTCCGTGGGCTGCGCGGCTGCCTGATCGGCCGCTCCGCCACGGTCAGCCTCAGCCCGGCGGCCGGGAGCCGGCTGGTGGTCGGCGACCACAGCCGGATCGAGTTCGCCGCATGACGCCCGTACGGCCGCCGACCGACGCCCGCTGCCGGGCACGATCCGAGAGGAAGATGGGATGAGCGACCCCAAGGCACTGCTGCTGGACAGCGTCCGCAAGTACCACCAGGAGGTCCAGGAGGAGCGGCCGTTCGTCCCGGGCGAGACCGAGATCTGGCCCTCGGGCGCGGTGCTGGGCGCCGAGGAGCGGGTGGCGCTGGTCGAGGCCGCGCTGGACCTGCGCATCGCGTCCGGGCAGAACGCCCGCCGGTTCGAGTCGGCCTTCGCCCGCAAGCTGCGGGTCCGCAAGGCGCACCTGTGCAACTCCGGCTCCTCGGCCAACCTGCTGGCGGTCTCGGCGCTCACCTCGGCCCAGCTCGGCGACCGGCGGCTGCGCCGCGGCGACGAGGTGATCACGGTGGCGGCCGGGTTCCCCACCACGGTCAACCCGATCCTGCAGAACGGGCTGGTGCCGGTCTTCGTCGACATCGAGCTGGGCACCTACAACGCCTCCGTCGAGCGGGTGGCCGCCGCGATCGGCCCGAAGACCAGGGCCATCATCCTGGCCCACGCGGTGGGCAACCCGTTCGCGGTGGCCGAGATGGCGCAGCTCGCCAAGGAGCACGACCTGTTCCTCATCGAGGACAACTGCGACGCGGTCGGTTCCTTCTACGACGGCCGGCCCACCGGCAGCTTCGGCGACCTGGCCTCGGCGAGCTTCTACCCGGCCCACCACATGACGATGGGCGAGGGCGGCTGCGTGGTCACCAACAACCTGGCCCTGGCCCGGATCGTGGAGTCGCTGCGCGACTGGGGCCGGGACTGCTGGTGCGACCCGGGCAAGAGCAACACCTGCATGAAGCGGTTCGAGCACCAGCTGGGCACCCTGCCGGAGGGCTACGACCACAAGTACATCTACTCGCACGTCGGGTACAACCTGAAGACCACCGACCTGCAGGCCGCCCTGGGGTTGGCCCAGCTGGCCCGGGTCGACGAGTTCTGCGCCGCCCGGCGGCACAACTGGCGGCGCCTGCGCGAGGGCCTGGACGGGGTGCCGCACCTGCTGCTGCCCCACGCCACGCCGCGCAGCGACCCGAGCTGGTACGGCTTCGTGATCACCGTGGAGCCGGGGGCGCCGTTCGACGTGCCCGAGCTGGTGGGCTTCCTGGAGGATCGCAAGATCGGCACGCGGCGGCTGTTCGCGGGCAACCTGACCCGCCACCCCGCGTACGCCGACCAGCAGTACCGGGTGGTCGGCGAGCTGACCAACAGCGACATCGTGACCAGCCAGACCTTCCACGTCGGGGTCTTCCCCGGGCTCACCGACGAGATGATCGACTACGTCGTCTCGTCCATCCGGGAGTTCGTCAAGACCTACGGCTGACCGGCGGGATCCCGGCCTGGGACCCGGCAGCTTCCCTGATTGGAGCACAGATGGGCGTTCTGTCCGACCGACGAGATCCTCGGGTGGCGGTCGTCGGGCTCGGCTACGTCGGGTCCTGCATCGCCGCGGTCCTGGCCGAACGGGGCCTGGACGTGGTGGGCGTCGACGTCGACCCGCACCTGGTCGACGAGCTGCGCGCCGGGCACTGCCGGTTCGAGGAGCCCGGCCTGCCGGAGCTGGTCCGCGCCGGCATCGAGGGCGGCCGGCTGCGGGTGACCACCGACTACGCGGCACTGGCGGAGACCGACGTCGTCCTCGTCACCGTCGGCACGCCGGTGCGCCGCGACGGCTCGCTCGCCGACGAGCAGCTCCGCGGCGCCTGCGTCGAGCTGGCCCGCCACCTGCGACCCGGCCAACTGGTCGTGATCAAGAGCACGGTCCCGCCGGGCACCACCCGGGACTTCGTCCTGCCGCTGCTGGAACGCGGCGGGCTGAGCGGCGGGAAGGACTTCGGGATCGCTTTTACCCCGGAGCGGCTCGCCGAGGGCACCGCGCTGCGGGAGCTGCGGACCTTCCCCATCGTCGCCGGCGGCCTGGACGCCGACAGCACCCGGGCGGCCGGCGGGTTCTGGCAGCGGGCGCTGGGCGTGGACGTGATCCCGGTGGACTCGCTGGAGGCGGCGGAGATCGTCAAGCTCGCCGACAACTGGTGGATCGACCTCAACATCGCGCTCGCCAACGAGCTGGCCAAGTTCAGCGCGCTGTTCGACGTCGACGTGCTGGACGTGATCGCCGCCGCCAACAGCATCCCGAAGGGCAAGAGCAACATCAACATCCTGCTGCCCAGCGTCGGGGTGGGCGGCTCCTGCCTGACCAAGGACCCCTGGATGGTCTGGCACTCGGCGCGGGAGCGGGGACTGGAGATCCTCACCGCGCCGGCCGGCCGGCAGGTGAACGCGGGCATGCCGGGCTACACGGCGCGCCTGGTCATGGACGAGCTGGCCGCGCTCGGCAGGCCGGCGGAGACGGCGACGGTGACCGTGCTGGGGCTGGCGTTCAAGAACGACACCGGCGACCTGCGGGCCACCCCGACGCTGCCGGCCGTCGCCGCCCTGCGCGAGGCCGGCTGCGAGGTCCGCCTGCACGATCCCCTGGTCGACCCGGACGAGGCGGAGAAGCTCTTCGGGATGCGGCCGGTCGCCGACCTCGACGAGGCGGTGCGGGGCGCGGACTGCCTGGCCGTCCTGGCCCACCACCGGCGGTTCACCGAGATCGACTACGCCGCGCTGCCGGTGGCCCGGCCCTGCCTGGTGCTCGACGGGCGCGCGTACTTCCCGAAGGACAGGATCGCCGGGCTGCGGGCCGCCGGGTACCACTACCGGGGGATCGGCCGGTGAGCGCGCGGGTGGTGGTGACCGGCGGGCACGGCTTCATCGGCGGTCACCTGGTGGACCGGCTGCTGGAGCGCGGCGACGACGTCACCGTCTTCGACGGCCCGGCGCCGCCGGTGGGACGCTCGCCGGCCGCGGCGCACGCCCGGCTGGTGGAGGGCGACGTGCGCGACCCGGGCCGGTTGGCCGAGGCCATCACCTCCGGCGTCGACGTCGTCTACCACCTGGCCGCCGTGGTGGGCGTCGACCAGTACCTGTCCCGCCCGCTGGACGTCGTCGACATCAACTTCACCGGTACCCGCAACGTGCTGGACCTGGCCTGCCGGGCCGGCGCCCGCGTCGTGCTGGCCAGCACCAGCGAGGTCTTCGGCAAGAACCCGGCGGTGCCGTGGGCGGAGGAGGACGACCGGGTGCTCGGCGCGACCTCCGCCGACCGCTGGACGTACTCGTCGAGCAAGGCACTCACCGAGCACCTGACGTACGCCTTCGCCCGGCAGCACGGGCTGGCGGCCACCATCGTCCGCTACTTCAACGTCTACGGTCCCCGGCAGCGCCCGGCGTACCTGGTCAGCCGCTCCGTGCACCGGGCGTTGAACGGGCGCCCGGTGGTGGTCTACGACCAGGGGCGGCAGACCCGCTGCTTCACCTTCGTCGACGACGCCGTCGCCGGTACGCTCGCCGCCGCCACCAGCCCGACGGCGCTCGGCGAGTCGTTCAACATCGGCAGCATGGTGGAGAACACCATCGGCGAGGTGGCGGAGATGATCGGCACGCTCACCGGCACCGCCGCGGTGACCGACGTGGACACCAGCCGGGCGCTGGGCAGCGCCTACGAGGACCTGGCCCGGCGGATCCCGGACACCACGAAGGCGCGCACCGTGCTGGGCTGGAAGTGCGAGGTGCCGTTGCGTACCGGCCTGGAGCGGACGGTGCACTGGGCCCGGGAGAACCCGTGGTGGCTGGCCCTGCCCGACACCGGCGCGAACTGACGTTCCGACACGGAGGCGCCGCCCGACCCCACCGGGGTCGGGCGGCGCCGTCGTACGCGCACCGGTACGCCGGCGCCGCCGACGGGGGACGCGGGGCCCGCCGGGCGACCCGCGGAGCTCCTGGTGCCGCTCGGACGTACACGAACGGCGTGCGGCCGGGGTGGAGCGCTCCACCCCGGCCGCACGGTCGCGCCGCGACCGACCCGTCAGCGCCGGGCCGACGCGGGCGTCTCGTCGGTGCCACCGGCCGGGACCGCCGGGGCATCGACGACCGGTTCCTCGGCCGCCGGGCGTACTCGGCGCAGCAGCAGCGCCGAGGCCACGGCCAGGATCACCGCGATCACCGCGCTGACCAACCCGGCCATGTTGAACCCGCTGGTGAACGCCGCCCTGGCGGCCTCCAGCAGGGCGCTGCCGGTCTGCTCCGAGAGCTGCCCGGTCACCGCGCTCGCGCCGGCCAGCGAATCGCCGGCCGCCTCCCTGACCTGCGCGGGCAGGTCGGCGGGGAGGGCCGGGGCGATCTCGCTGCGGTAGACGGCGGTGCCGACGCTGCCCAGCACCGCGACGCCGAGCGCCACCCCCAGCTCGGTGCTCGTCTCCGACATCGACGACGCCGAGCCGGCCCGTTCGGGCGGCGCCGCCCCGATGATCAGGTCCGTGCCCAGCACGGCACCGGGGCCGAAGCCGAGATAGACGATCACCAAGCCGGTCACCGCGAGGCCGAGCCCACCGGCGGTGCCCACCTGGCTCAGCAGCGCGAAGCCGACCGCGGCGATCGCCATGCCGCCGGCGACCACGTAGCCCGGGGCGAACTTCTGCGCGACCACCGGCGCAAGCATCGAACCGACCAGCATGGACACCGCGTACGGCAGCATCCAGAGCCCGGCCCGCAGCGGGGAGAGGCCCTCGACCAGCTGGGCGTACTGGGCGAAGAGCAGCGCGATGCCACCGATGGTCGACCCACCGAGCAGCATGATGCCCAGGGCCGCGCTGAAGGTCCGGTTGGCGAACAGGCGCACCTCGAGCAGCGGGCTGGTGAGGCGGCGCTGCCGCGCCACGAAGATCACGCCGATCACCACACCGGCGACCATCGCCAGGATTGGCCGGACGCCGAAGCCGTCCTTCGCCAGCTCCTTGAGGCCGTAGACGAAGGGCAGGATGGTGGCCAGCGAGAGCACCACGCTGAACAGGTCGAGCCGCCCGGCCTCCGGGTTGCGGTACTCGGGCAGCAGCAGCGGCGCGGCCACCAGCAGCACGACCATCACCGGTACGCCCAGCAGGAAGACCCCGCCCCACCAGAACGACTCGAGCAGCACGCCGCCGACCAGCGGTCCGATGATCGCGCCGATCATGAAGCAGCTCATCCAGAGGCCGATGGCCATGGTGCGCTGCTGCGGGTTGCGGAACATGTTGCTGATCAGCGACAGCGTGGAGGGCATCAGGGTCGCCCCGGCCACGCCCAGCAGCGCCCGGGTGGCGATCAACATCTCGGCGCTGCTCGAGTAGGCGGCGATCACCGACGCCACGCCGAAGGCCGCCGCGCCGATCATGAGCAGCCGGCGGCGGCCGATCCGGTCACCGAGGGTCCCCATGGTGACCAGGAATCCGGCGATCATGAAGCCGTAGATGTCCATGATCCAGAGCAGCTGGGCGGCGTCCGGCGCCAGGTCGGCGCTCAGCTGCGGTAGCGCCAGGTAGAGCACGTTGAGATCCAGCGACAGCAGCAGCGTGGGCAGCGTGAGCACGGCCAGGCCGATCCACTCGCGCCGGCTCGCTCTCGGTTCCGCCTCGCTCGCGTTCACATCCATCGTGGTCCTTCCTCCGTGTCGGTGCGGCGCCTAGTTGTCGTACTCGTCGTGCAGCCGCCACCAGCCGTACGGCTCCTCCTGCGGGCGTCCGTCCGGGGTGTCCTCCCAGGTCTCCTGGCGGCCGAGCGGAGTGAGATCGAGCAGCGACCAGTTGCTGCCGAGCGCCTCGACGCCCCGCTCCGAGGTGAAGTAGGTGCGGTACACCTCGTCGCCGTCGCGCAGGAAGACGCTCAGCCCGAACGCCTCCCCCGCCTTCGTGGTGAGCCCGAGGTCGGTGTTGAAGTCGGTGCCGTGGGACGAGTACCAGGGCAGCGTCCAGCCCATCCGCTCCTTGAGCGGGGTGATCTCCGCCAGCGGCGCCCGGGAGATGAGCGCCAGGGTGGTGTCCCGGGCGTTCAGGTGGGCGGGGTGGCCGAGGTTGTCGACGAACATCGAGCACCCCTCGCAGTAGTGCGACTCGCCCGGCCTGAGCATGAAGTGGTAGACGATCAGCTGACGCCGGCCGTCGAAGATGTCGGCCAGGTTGGCCTTGCCGCCCGGGCCCTCGAAGACGTATTCCTTGTGGATCCGTGTCATGGGCTGCCTGCGGCGCTCCGCGGCCAGCGCGTCCCGGGCCCGGGTCGCCTCCTTCTCCTTGGCGAGCAGCCGCTCCCGGGCGGTGTCCCATTCCGACTGCGACACGATCGTCGGCAGGTTCATGCGGTCTCTCCATTCGTGGTCACGGACGCTCCCCTGTCCGGGAGCGGCGGCGACGGCGCGGGCTCTCCGGCGTACCGAGGCGACGCGGGCCGTCGCACGGCACGGACGCCGACCGGCGCCCTGGGCACGCTCCCGCGCCCGCGTCGCCAGCCCTTCCGGCCGCCTCACGGCGGTCTACCGGGACCTGCGGCCGGGGCGCGCATGCCGCCCGCGCCGCGACACCCGGTGTGCCTCCCTCGCCTCGCCGGGCCGGATCCGTCGCCGGTCCCACTCTGCCGCCCACCGCTCCCGGTCCACTCCCGGTCTTCTCCCGGTGCGCTCCCGGCCGCCGCGCCGCCGCGCCGCGCCGTGACCGCCCGTCGTCGGTGCGCTGCGCTACGGTGACGCCATGCGTTTCGGGCTCCTCGGTCCGTTGGCGGTCTGGACGACGGACGGCGCACCGGTCACCGTGCCCGATCTGAAGGTTCGTGTCCTGCTCGCCGACCTGCTGGCGCACCAGGGTCGCCCCGTCCCCGTCGACCGGCTGGTCGAGGACCTGTGGGGCGAGCGCCGGCCGGCCAACCCCAGCGGGGCGCTACAGACCAAGGTCTGGCAGCTGCGGCGGGCGTTGAACGACGCGGAGGCCGGCGGCAGGGACGCGGTGGTGTCCCGACCGCCCGGATATCTGCTGCGCACCGCACCCGGGCAGACCGACGCCGACCGGTTCGGCGCGCTGGTCGAGCGGGCCACCGGCACGACCGCCCCACCCGCCCGGGTCGCGCTGCTGGACGAGGCCCTGGCACTGTGGCGTGGCCCGGTGCTGGCCGACTTCGCCGACGAGCCGTTCACCCGTCCGCTGGCCACCCGGCTGGAGGAGCAGCGCCTGGTGGCCGTCGAGGAGCGGGCCGAGGCCCGGCTGGTCCTCGGCGAGCACCAGCTGCTGGTCGGGGAGCTGGCCGACCTGGTGGCGCGGCACCCGTTCCGGGAACGGGCCCGCGCCCTGCAACTGCGCGCCCTCTACCGGGCCGGGCGACAGGGCGAGGCGCTGGAGAGCTACGCCCGCTTCCGCCGGCAGCTCGCCGAGGAGCTCGGCCTGGACCCGGGTCCGGAGCTGGTGGCGCTGCACCGGGCGATCCTGGCGCACGACCCGGCGCTGCTCGCCGACCAGCTCGGCGCGGGCGACCAAAGCGGCCCGAGCGGTGCAAGCGGCCCGAGCGGCGGGAGCGGCCAGGGCGGCGGGAGCGGCAGGAGCGGCCCGCGGGATCCGCGCGGCGCCGAGCCGAGCGGCGCGGACGACCCGCTGGCCACGTCGCGCCCGGCGGGTGCGGGACGGGTGATGCCGAGGACCAACATGCCCGCCCCGCTGACCCCGCTGGTCGGGCGCGCGGAGGCCGTGCGGCACGTCCACGAACTGCTGCGCGTCGAACGGCTGCTCACCCTCGTCGGGCCGGGCGGAGTGGGCAAGACCCGGCTGGCGGTCGAGGCGGCCCACCAGCTCGTCGAGGCGTACCCGGACGGGGTGTGGCTGGTCGAGCTGGCCTCGCTGCGCCCGGACGACCCCGCCGCGCTGGCCGGGTCGCTGCTGGCGGTGCTCGGCATCCGCGAGGCCACCGGGGCCGACCGTGGGCCGACGGGCGCCCCGGCCACCCCCGCCGACCGCCTCGTCGACGTGCTGCGCGGCCGGTCCCTGCTGCTGGTCCTGGACAACTGCGAGCACGTCGTGGAGCCGGTCGCCGAACTGGCCCAGCGGATGCTGCCCCACGCCCCGGGCGTACGCCTGCTGGCCACCAGCCAGGATCCGCTCGGCGTGGCGGGTGAGCGGGTCTGGCCGGTCCCCCCGTTGGAGCTGCCCGACCCGGAGGTCACCGAGCCCGAGGTGCTCGCCCGTTCCAGCGCGGTGCAGCTCTTCGTCGCCCGGGCCACCGCCGCCGCCCCCGGATTCGCCCTGGACGCGACCAACGCCCGCGACGTCGCCGAGCTGTGCCGCCGCCTCGACGCGGTGCCGCTCGCGCTGGAGCTGGCCGCCACCCGGGTGCGCGCGCTGGGCGTGCACGGGCTGGTCACCCGGCTGGACGACCGGTTCCGGCTGCTCTCCGGCGGCCACCGGGGCGCCCCGCCGCGCCAACAGACCCTGCGCGCGATGATCGACTGGAGCTGGGAGCTGCTCTCCGACCCGGAGCGGGTGGTGCTGCGGCGCCTCGCCGCGCACGCCGACGGCTGCACCCTGGAGGCCGCGGAGGCGGTCTGCGCCGATCCGGACCTGCCCGCCGACGAGGTGCTCGGGCTGCTCGTCCGGCTGGTCGACCGCTCGCTGGTGGTGATGACCGAGGGCGCCGGTGAGCCGCGCTACCGGCTGCTCGAGTCGGTCGCCGAGTACTGCCTGGCGCGGCTGCGCGAGGCCGACGAGGTGGCGGTGGTGCGCCGCCGCCACCGGCGCCACTACCTCGAGCTGGCGCGGCGGGCCGACGACGAGCTGCGCGGGGCGGCGCAGCGGCGCTGGCTCGCGCGGCTGGACCAGGAGACGGCCAACCTGCGCCGCGCGCTCGACGGCGCACTGGCCGACGACGACGCGGCCGGCGCGCTGGAGCTGGCGACCGCGCTGGCCTGGTACCGGTACCTGCGCGGCCGGCTGCGCGAGGCGCGCCGGTCGATCGAGGCGGCGCTCGCCGTGCCCGGTTCGGTGCCGGCCTCCGTACGGGCGGCTGCCACCTGTTGGCGGGCCGGGCTCGCCCTGCTGGAGGCCGGTGGCGACCACGCCCCGCTGGTGGCCCCGGCGTTGGCCGGCTGGCCGCCGGACGAGGACCCGGCGGGGCGGGCCCGGGCCACCTGCTTCCTCGGCCTCGCGCTGCTCAACACGGGGGACGTCACGACCAGCCAGGAGCTGGTCGACGACGCGCTGGCGCAGTTCGAGATGCTCGGCGACCGGTGGGGGGTGGCGACGGCGCTGAGCCTGCGGGCCGGGCACGCGCAGTCCCGGGGCGACCTGGAGGCGGCCAGCCGGGACAGCGCGCGCAGCGTGGCGCTCTTCTGCGAGTTGGGCGACCGGTGGGGCCAGCTCCAGGCGTCCTTCGCGCTGACTACGCGGGCGGAGGCGACCGGCGACTACCCGGAGGCGGCCAGGCTGCACCGGGAGGGCCTGCGGATGGCCGAGGAACTCGGGCTGTGGCTGGAGGCCTCCGACCGGCTCTCCGGCCTGGGCCGCATCGCGCTGCTCAGCGGCGACTACGACCGGGCCCGGGAGTTCCACGAGCGGGCGCTGCGGCTGGCCGCCGAACAGAACTTCAAGCCCGGGGAGCTGTACGCGCAGATCGGCCTCGGGCTCGGGGCCCGCCGCGAGGGCCGGCTGGACGCCGCCGAGGAGCTGCTGCGCGGCGTCCTGGCGTGGACCCGCCAGCCGGGCCTGGACGCCGACGTGGTGCGGGCACTGCTCCTGGCCGAGCTGGGCTTCGTCGCGGAGCAGCGCGGCGCCGCCCGCGACGCGCACGAGTTGCACGCCGAGGCGTTCGAGGTCGCCACCGCCATCGGCGATCCCCGGGCGCAGGCGCTCGCGCTGGAGGGGCTCGCCGGCACGGCGACGCTCGACGGCCGGCACGGCGACGCCGCCCGGCTGCTCGGCGCGGCGGCCATGGCGCGGGCCTCGGTGGGCGCGCCGCTGCCGGCCGGGGAACGGGGCGACGTCGACCGGATCACTCAGGCCGCGCGCGACGCCCTCGGCCCGACCGCGTTCACGGAGGAGTTCGACCGGGGCACCGCGCTGACCCCCGCCGAGGCCTACCGCTCGCTGGTGGCCGGCCTCCCCCGCCCCGCCTGAGCGGGCGGGGCTCAGCCCGGGCGGCGGGTCACCCGGACGCACCGACTGCACCCCGCACCGCCCGTGGGCGGGCGGGGTGCAGTCGTACGCCGGGCGTCCCGCCGCCGCGTACGCGTCGTCAGCGGTTGGCCGTGCCCTTGGAGTTCTGGTAGGCGGCGATGCTCCACCCCCCGTCCACCCGGACCACCGTGGAGGTGGCGAGGAAGGCGCGCTCGGCGACGAACTCGGTCTCCCCCTCCAGGAGCACGCTGCCCTGGGTCACCAGCAGCGCGATGTCGTCGGTCAGGAAGCGGACATCGAGCGGCTCGACGAGGACGTGAGTCCCCCCGTACGGCCCGGCGAACCCGGCGGCCATGTAGGAACGGATCTCCTCCCGGCCCTTCATGTAGGCGTCACCGATGAGCGTGCCGTCCTCGACGAAGATCGCCGCGAACGCGTCGGCGTCGTTGGCCGCCCAGGCCGTCACGATGCGTCGCGCGACGTCCCGTACGGCCGTCTCGTCGCTCACGACGGCGGCATTGCCTGCGGACATGTCGTTCCTCCTCCTCGTGTCACCGGTACGCCGCGGGCGTCCGGACGTGCGGGCCGCGTGGGCGGGTCAGCAGGTGATGCGGACCTCGGGAGAGGTCACGTAGGCCATCATGTTCGGGTCCCAGACGACGGACCGGTAGCTCCGGGTGCCGCTGCCGTGGCACGGAAGTTCGAGCCGGGTCACCGACCCGGGTTCCATGTAGCGGTCCAGCACCGTCCGCCAGCCGGTGTCGGTGGATTCGTAGCGCATCAGCCAGAAGACCGCCAGGACCACGCAGTCGTTGGTCGCGACGCTCCGGACCATCACGCCGCTGGGGCTCTTCTCCGGGGTGCTCGGCGCGCTGATGCAGCTCGGCGGTTCCGCAGCCGCCGCCGCGGCGGCGGCCGGGGCCGAGCCGACCGCGCCGACCGCGAGGACGACGGCCAGCGTCAGCGACAGCCATCTCGATATCGTTGCCATGTTTCCTCCTCCTGTCCGGCCGGCCGGCCGGCTCCCGCACCGGGCGCGGGAGCGGCGGCCGGCCTGCCCGTGTCGTACCGGATCACCTACTGAACCGGTACGCGTCGACGATGGTCTGGTCCAGCCGGTTGCCGTGCGAGTCGACCAGGGTGGCGCGCAGCGACACCGTCCGGGTCCCCTTGGGCGTGTGCACCACCGCGCGGTAGCCGCCGTCACGCGCCGGCACCACCGGGGCCTTGCGCCAGGTGCGGCCCCCGTCGACGGAGATCCGCACGGTGAGCTGCCGGACGCGACCCACGCGGGCCTCCGGCTGGGACATCACGGACACCGGCAGCAGGGTCACCGGCGCCCAGCGGGCGACGTTGTGGTCGTCGACCGTCGGCTTGTACCGGACGAGCCACAGCGGGAAGATCTCGTCGGCGGTGTCCGACCGGAACGTCCACGTCGCGTCCACCCGCGTCGACAGGGGGGAGTACGACGGACGGCTGGTCCGCTTCTCCACGCGGAACGTCGCGGGCCCCGGCGGCACCGTGCCCTCCAGGTTCCCGGCGCCGGAGGAAGCCACCAGCCGGCCGTCGCGGTACATCCGGGTCGTCGCCGCGTCGGTCAGGGAGCCGGCCCGGTGCCCGTCCTGGTCGGAGTACATGGGGACGCCGAACCAGACGGTGTCGCCGCTCCGGCCGGCGTGACCGGGGAAGTCGAACATCGGCCCGAGCACCGACGCGTTCCACCGGTCGGCGTGCCGCTGCCCGACCTGGTACGACTGGTTTGCCTGGCCGAAGGCCGTGATCTCCTTCGGTAGCCCGTCCTCACCCGGGACGTTCTCGCCGAAGGCGGCGCTCCACACGGTGGCACCGCCGTCCAGCAGGTGCGTCGTGCGCGCCGGCAGCCGGTACGGCAGCAGCGGAGTCAGCACGCCGACGACGCCGGGCACGGTGGGGAACATGGCCTTGGTCGCCGCGCGGCCAGTCACCTGGGCGACCATCCGGCTGTCCAACGTCGCCAGGTCGCGATCGGCCACCTTGCGCTGGAAACCGGTGAAGAAGCCCCCCGGGCGCGTGTCGAGCAGCCCGTAGGTGTACGGGGTGTCGCGGAAGTCGCCCGCCGGGCCGGGCACGGCCCAGGTGGAGTGCAGGTAGCCGGTCATCCGCTCGGCGGGCAGGTCGGGGCCGATCTGCCCGGAGCGCAGGCCGTCGAAGCCGTTGAGGGCCAGGGCGAGGGCGAACCCGGTGCCGTCCTCGGCGCGCCGGTCGAAGCCGAGGTCGACCACGGCTGTCCGCGCCTCGGGGCGGGGCACGGTGGTGCGTACCGGGGCGGTCCGCCGGGCGTCCACGGTCACCGTGGCGTCGGCGTCGAGGGCCAGTTCCGGCTGGACCAGGCGGTGCCAGGTCGAGCCGGTGTCGCCGAAGTCGACCACGTCGCCGACGAGGACGTAGCTGCCCTTCGGCAGCCGGGCGGTGGCGGTGCCGTCCTCGCCGTACAGCAACGCCCTCAGCTCGCCGGTGAGGTCCAGCACCATGGTCTCGGCCCGGCCGGTGGGCCGCCCGTCCGGCCCGAGGTGCCGGACGGTGAGCGTGTGGCTCTCGACCTCCTTCTCCACCTCGACGCGCGAGCGCACGGCCAGGTCGGGCGCGCCCGCCGGGGTGGCGGTGACGGTGCCCGTGTAGCGGCCGTCGGGCCCGTCGTGGCGGGTGTCGGCGGTGACGGTGACGCCGGCCGACCCGCCCGCCGGCACGGTCACCGTGGTCGCGTCGAGCCGCAGCGCCCCGGCGGGGGCGGGCGCGCCGTCGGGGCCGGTCAGCGCGACGTCGAGCCGCAGCTCGACGGGCCGGTCGCCGTGGTTGTGCCAGGTGAGCGTCCGCTGTTGCGGGCGGTCGTCGGCGTGCGGCCACTGCTGCACCCCGAAGGCGAGCGAGGCCGTGGCCGGGAGCACGTTCCGCCGGGCCAGCGCCGCCGCGTCGAGCGCACCGTCCACCGCGGAGGCGGCGAGGGCGGCGCGGAGCCGGTCCACGGACCAGTCCGGGTGACGCTGGGCGAGCAGTGCCGCGCCCGTCACCGTGCCGGCCGGCAGCCCGGTCGCACGCCCGTCGGGCCTGTCGTGGGTGGCGGTCGCTCCGGCAGTCCCGTCCGCTGCGGGGGCCAGCACGAGGGCCCCGGTGCGGTCGCCGATCCGTGCGATCGCGCGGCCGAGCGGGCCGGTGCCGAACTGCTCCGCGCCACCGACGCCGAGGTCGACGACGTCGGCCCGGCCGGCGGCCCACTCCAGGCCGGCCAGGATCGCCGACTCCGGGCACCGGCCGTCGTCGTCACAGACCTTGCCGTCGAGCAGCGTCGCGCCGGGCACGGCGGCGGCGGTGCGGGTGCCGTGTCCGTGCCGGTCAACGGTGCTCGCGCCGGCGAAGACCTGCCGGTGCGCCACCCGGGCGGCCGGCCTGGCCCGCACGGCGTCGACGCCGGTGCTCAGCACGGCCACGGTCGGCGCGGCGCCACCCGCCGACAGAGCCGGGGGCAGGTCGGTGGGCGGCGCCGGTACGGGCGCCGGGGTCAACGGCCTGTCCAGCCAGATCCTCTCGATGCCCGCCCGCTGCTCGCGAATCGCCGACCAGGCCGAGGCGGCGTCCGTCTTGGCCACGGTCACCGCGCTCATCCCGGCTACGGCGAACCGGCCGGTCGTGCGCAGCCCCGGCCCGGTCAGACCGGCCGCGGGATCGGCGCCGCGTCGCGACACGATCAGCGGCAGCCCGGGGCTGCGGGCGTCGTCGTAGCCGGCCCGGACCAGCGCCGTGACGTCGAACAGGCGCCGGTCCAGCAGCCCGGCGGCGACCAGCGGGCGGGCGTCCTCCGGGAGGACCGTGCGGTGCCCGCCGGCGCGGTGGCTGGTGAACCGGGTGCCGGCGCGGCCCGGGGCGGCGGTCACGGTGACCCGCGCGCCGTCCGGGGAGACGGTGACCCGGTCACCGGTGATCAGGGTGACCCGATGGTCGGACTGGCTGGCGGGCGCCGGCGCGGGATCCGCGTCTCCGCCCGCGACCGCGGGGGTCTGCTGCCCGGTGATCACCAGTGCTGCCGCCAGGGCCGTCACGCCCCCGACCGCGATGGCCCTTCGGCCGCGCCCTCCGCTACCGGTTGCCGCACGTTTCTCGCCCACCCTGTGTCCCCTCCGCCGCTTCGGTCCGCCGCACGTGCGGCGGTCATCGGTGGTGCCTGGTCATCAGGGATCGTCGTCCGGCCCCTCTGGGCCCCGCATCTCCCGTCGTGCGCTCATCCCGTCGCCGGGCGCGGGGTTGCGCACGGTGGAAGGTGCGCCGGGTCCGGCGGAGCAGCACGATCCGACAGTGGAGCGGACGGACGCGCCGGGGCGCCCGGTTCTGCCGAGGCAAGGCTCAACAGATCCTTTTCGGACAGTACGGGCGCGTGAGGAGCGGACCATGACAACAGTGCGAGGGCACGCCACGGGGGCGACATCCGCCACCGGCGGGAGTGTCCAACCGAGGATCTTCTTCCCCGAGCTGGAGGGTATGCGCGGGGTCGCCGCCGTGATGGTCATGCTGACCCACATCGCGCTGACCACGGGCATGATCGCCTCCGACATGTACGGCGCGGCCGGCAACCCGGTCGCCGGACCGATCTTCAACACCATGGACGTCAGCGTGCCGATCTTCTTCGTCCTCTCCGGACTGGTGCTGTACCGGCCCTTCGCGCTGGCCACCCTCACCGACCGGCCGCCGATGGCGCTGAAGCCGTACTTCTGGCGGCGGGCCCTGCGGATCCTGCCGGCGTACTGGCTGCTGACCGTGACGGCGCTGCTCGTGCTCAACGCCGACGCCGTCACCGGGCTGTGGTACGTGCTGCGCCCGCTGCTCGTGCTGCACGTCTACCAGCCGAACGCGATGCCCACGGGGATGGAGCAGACGTGGAGCCTCGCGACCGAGGTCGCGTTCTACGTCACCCTGCCGTTGCTGGCCTGGGCGTTGCGCCGCTGGGCGGTACGCGCCACCGACCCGGGGGCCCGCGCGAGGCGGCTGCTGGTGCCACTGGGCGCCCTGGTGCTGACCGGCGCCGGCTTCGCCGCGTACCACCACCTGCCCTCGATGGGCGCCTTCCCGATTCAACACCTCTGGCCGACCGAGTACATGGGCTACCTGGCGGTCGGCATGATCCTGGCGATCCTCTCCGCCATCGCCGAGGTGGCGCCCGAGCGGACGCCGGCCGCGTACCGGTTCCTCATCCGGCACCCGGGCGCCGCGTGGATCGGCGCGGCGCTGGCGTACGCGGCGGCCTGCTCCCCCCTGGGCGGCCCGAACGAGATGAACTACCCGCCGCTGGGCTCGGCGATGGTCGACCACATCCTCTACCTGGCCATCGCCCTGCTGCTGGTGGCGCCGCTGACCCTGCCGGCGGGCCGTCCCGGCTACATGCGGGCGGCCCTGTCCAACCCCGTGCTGCGCTTCCTCGGCCGGATCTCCTACGGGGTCTTCCTCTGGCACGTCTTCTACCTGTGGGTCTACTACGGAACGACAGGCACGCCGCTGGGCACCGGCAACTTCTGGCTCATCACCGCGGCGGTGGCCGGTGCCAGCGTGGTGACGGCGACGCTGAGCTTCTACCTGTTGGAGCGCCCGGCGATGGGGCTGCGGCCGTGGTGGGGCCGGGCGCCCGTGGACCCGGGGGCCCAGGCGCCGAGCACGGTCCGCGAGCAGCTCCCGGCCGGCCGCGAGGCGGCGCAGTGGGAGCCGCGCAGCACCGAACCGGCCACCCCCGCGGTAGCGACCGAGTGAGAGCGACCGCAGACCGGCACCCCCTGTACCGGGCGGGAGGTCCGCCCGGCGGCGAACCGAGAGGAACCACACGATGAGCGACACCGCGAGAGGCCGGGCCGTCGTCCTCGGCGCCAGCATGGCCGGGCTGTTCGCCGCCAAGGTGCTCGCCGAGGCGTACCGGGAGGTGGTCCTGGTGGACCGGGACCGGCTCGCCGACGCGACCGAGGTGCGCCGCGGCGCACCGCAGGGGCGGCACCTGCACGGCCTGCTCGCCCGGGGTCAGCAGGCCATCGAGGAGCTGCTGCCCGGCTTCACCGACGAGGCGACCGCGGCCGGCCTGCGCTCGGGCGACCTCGGCACCCGGATCCGCTGGTACTTCAACGGCCACCGGCTGAAGCCGGCGGAGACCGGCCTGCTGGTGGTCGGGGGCTACCGGCCGGGCATCGAGGCGCTGGTGCGGCGCAGGGTGCTGGCCCTGTCGGGGGTGCGGCTCGTCGAGGACGCCGACGTCGTCGCCCCGGTCGCCACCGCCGACGGCAGCCGGATCACCGGCGTACGGATCCACCACCGCGGCGCCGACGTCGCCGAGGTGATCGACGCCGACCTGGTGGTGGACGCCACCGGCCGCGGCTCCCGGACCCCCGCCTGGCTGACCGAGCTCGGCCACGGCCCGGTGCCGGAGGAGCGGATCAAGATCGGGCTCACCTACACCAGCGCGCGCTTCCGCTTCTCCCACGACCCGTTCCACGGCGACGTCTCGATCAACCCGGTGGCCACCCCCGCCCATCCGCGCGGCGCGTTCCTCGCCACGCTGGGCGGCGACACCGGGCTGCTCTCGCTCACCGGCATCCTCGGCGACGAGCCGCCGACCGACCGCGAGGGCTTCCTGGCGTACGCGGCCTCGCTGCCCGTGCCCGACATCATCGACGCCGTCCGGGACGCCGAGTTCCTCGACGAGCCGGCCTCGTTCCGGTTCCCGGCCAGCGTCCGGCGCCGCTACGAGCGGGTGTCCCGGCTGCCGGAGGGGCTGCTCGTGGTCGGCGACGCGGTCTGCACGTTCAACCCGGTGTACGGCCAGGGCATGACCGTCGCCGCCCTGGAGGCGCTGATCCTGCGCCGGCACCTCGCCGGCGGTGGGGCGCCCCGGCCGCGGGCCTTCTTCGCCGACATCTCCCGGCAGCTCGACGCGCCGTGGGAGGTGGCCGCCGGCGGCGACCTGGCCCACCCGCGGGTGGAGGGTCCGCGCCCGTTCAAGGTGCGGATGGCCAACGCCTACATCGCCCGGGTGCACGCCGCCGCCACCCGGGACAGCCGGGTCACGGACGCCTTCCTGCGGGTGGCCGGGCTGATCGACCCGCCGCAGGCGATCATGCGTCCCTCGGTGATGCTGCGCGTGCTGCGGGCGGGCGGGCAGCCGGCCGGCTCCGTCGCCGCCCCGTCCGGCCCGGTGGCCCGTCCCCCGGCGCGCGACCGCGGCTGAGACGGTTCCGCGCCCGCACTACGGCCCGTCGTGCCATGCACGCACGACGGGCCGCACCCGGCGGACGGAGGTGGGGACGCCGCCGGTGGCGCACCTGACGGGGACGCGGCCGGCGCGCGCACGTGCCGGGAAGCGCGGGAGCAGGGCCCGGCGCGGGCACGCGCACATGGCCGCGAGCGGGCGCAGGCCTGGTGGCGGACAGGGTCACGCGGTGACCACGACGCATCGACGTCGTGGTCACCGCGTGCGCGTACTGGCGGGTGGCGACCCCGGGCGGGTCAGCGGGACGACGCCGACCTCGCCGCGGCGACCGCCTCCTCGTAGCGCGGGTGCTCGCCGACCTCGCGCACGTACTCGACGTGCACGACGCGGTCCTCGGCGTCGACCACGAAGACCGCCCGGGCGAGCAGCCGGAACTCCGCGATCACCACGCCGTAGGCGAGCCCGAAGGACAGGTCGCGGTGGTCCGAGGCCGTCCGGACCCCCTCGAGGCCGGCGTTGCCGCACCACCTGGCCTGCGCGAAGGGCAGGTCCACGGAGATGGTCAGCACGCTCACCCCCGGCAGGGCGGCGGCCTCCTCGTTGAACCGCCGCGTCTGCTGGTCGCAGACGCCGGTGTCGAGCGACGGCACCACGGACAGGATCCGCACCGTCCCGGCCGACGAGGCCAGGTCGACCGGCGAGAAGTCGTTGGCCAGCGCGGTGAAGGCCGGCGCGGTGTCGCCCACGCGCACCTCCGGCCCGAGCAGCGTGACCGGGCGACCCCGGAACGTCGTGACGCCGGCACGTTCCAACGCGACTGTCATCAGGTTCTCCTAGCGTCCAGCGGGAGGTGGCGGGTCGGCCGCGCCGGCGTGACCCAGCGGGCACCGGCGGCCCCAGGGGCGCGGCCGGTACCGGCCGGTACGCCGGCCCGCGCCGCACCCAGCATCGTCCGCCGCGCCCGACGGCCGCACCTTCGCACGTGCCGCCTCGCGCCGGGTCAGCGCACCGCGTCGGCGTGCTCGGGGGCGGTGGCCGACGCTTCGGCCGGCGGCCGGCGGCGCAGCATCGGCACCGGGATCAGCGAGACGACCCCGGCGGCGACCGACAGCACCACGTAGCTGGTGGTCGCCAGCACCACCCCGGCGACCACGCTGGCCACGGCCGAGGCGGCCCACACGAGGGCGTCCACCCGGCCCTGCACCGCCCGCCGCGCGGCCGGGGTCAGCGCCTGGGTGAGCAGGGCGCTACCGCCGACGAAGGTGAGGTTCCAGCCCCAGCCGAGCAGGAAGAGCGAGACCACCAGTCGGGTGAGTCCGCTGCCGTGGGCCGCCGGCCACGACGCCACCACGACGGAGGTGACCAGCAGGCCGATGCCCATCAGGATCGCGGCCCGGCCGCCGAAACGGTCCGAGAGGTAGCCGGAGAGCGGCGCCAGCGCAAACATGCCGATCATGTGGCCGCTGAGCACCACGCCCACCGCCGTGAGGCCGTGGTGGTTGCTGCTCATGTGCAGCGGCGTCATGGTCATCAGGGCGACCATGGCCAACTGTCCGGCGATCATGGACACCAGCGCGACGGACACCACCGGGTGCCGCCACACCTGCGCCGGGGTCGGATCGTTGGCGCCCTGCCGGGCCGCCGTCCGCGACCGGGGCATGGCGGCGGAGGCGAGCACGCAGACGCCGGCCGCCAGCAGGGCCACGAGGAACGGCCCGGCCAGGTCCGGCAGACCCAGCCGGTCGGCGACGTCGGCGCTCGGATCCATCAGGTTGGGCCCGAAGACCGCCCCGACGGTGCCCGCCCAGACGATGACCCCGACGGCCAGCCCCTGCCGGCGGGGCGGGTACAGGTCCGCCGCGCAGTACCGCGACAGCTGCGCCCCGCCGTTGCCCACCCCGAGCAGCACCATGCCGAAGATCAGCAGCAGCACCTGCCCGGAGGCCACGGCGGCGCCGGCCACCGCCGCGCCCACGATCGCGACCAGGTAGCCCAGCGACAGCGCGGAACGGGTACCCCGACGCGACATCAGCGCGGCCAGCCAGAGCGTGCCGGCGGCGGTGCCCAGCACACCGGCCGCGTTCGGCACGCCGCTCCAGAGCTCGGTCAGTTCCTCCGCGCCGATCAGCGTGGACGCCGTGCTGGCCCCCACCATGGAGGTGTTGGTGGCGGCCACCCCACCGAGCAGGGCCGCCATCGACCGTCGCCGGCCGGTGGTTTCCACGTCGACGCTCATGATCCTCTTTTCTTGACGAGCAGTGCCACCGGCAGGCGGCCGAACAGGTCCTCGACGCGGGGCGCCGGCGAACGGACCGGCGCGCCGGTGAACACGTCCACCCAGCCGCCGGCGTCACCGGGCAGGGGCACCACGGTGTCGGCCCAGCCGCCCCGTTCGGCGAGCCCCACCGGCAGCCGGGTGGCCAGCGCCACGACGCCGTCGTCACCGCCGCGCGAGAAGCCGATGAGGTGCTCCGCCGCGCCGCCCTCCGCGCGGACCGGGCGGTAACCGCGGAACAGCCCCGGGCTGTCCCGGCGCAGCCGCAGCACCCGGGAGGTGACCAGCAGCTTGGCCGCCCCCGTGTCATCGACCCGCGGCGTCCGTCCCGCGTCGATCTCCGCCAGCAGCCGCCGGCGGGCCGCGAAGTCGACCGGGCGGCGGTTGTCCGGGTCGACCAGCGAGTAGTCCCACAGCTCGGTGCCCTGGTAGACGTCGGGCACCCCGGGGCCGGCGAGCTGCAGCAGCTTCTGGCCCAGCGAGTTCGACCAGCCGGGCGGGGCGATCCGGTCGACGAAGGCACGGACCTCCGCCGTGAGGGTCGCGTCGGCGAGCACCCGGGCGGGCCAGCTCGTGACGCCGTCCTCGTAGGCGAGGTCGGGATCGTGCCAGTTCGTGCGCACCCGCGTCTCGCGGGCGACCTTGAGCAGGTAGGCGGAGAGCCGCTCGGGGCCGATCGGCCAGGCGCCGAGCAGGGTCTGCCACGCCAGCGGTTCGAGCAGGGGGTCGCCCAGCGGCTGCCGGGCCGACCAGCGGCGGAAGCGCTCGGCGTACGCCTCCGGCAGCTCGCTGAGCACCGCCAGGCGGGCCCGTACGTCCTCCGAGCGCTTGGTGTCGTGGGTGGACAGCGTGGTCATGGTGGCGGGCCAGCCGGCCTCGCGGGCCGCGTTCGTCGCGTGCAGCTCACCCGGCGACACCCCGAACCGGCCCGGGTCGACGCCCACCTCGTTGACCGCGACCAGGCTGTTGTGCCGGTAGATCGCGGTGTCCTCGACGCCCTTGGCCATCACCGGGCCGGTCGCCTGCTGCACCCGCACCGCGAGCGGGCCGGTCGGCCGGGCGACCATCTCGTCCCGGACGGCGGTGAGGATCCCCCGCAGCGCCGGCCGACGCCGGGCGGCCCGCTCGACCGCCTCGTCCAGCGCCCAGCGGTGCTGCGGGAGATAGGACCGGTAGACGGGGAACTCCACCAGCAGGGCCCGGACGGCGTCCGCGCGCTCGGCCGCCGGGCAGCGGGGCAGCAGCGCCGCGACGAGCGCCTCCACCCGTCGCGCCTCGGCGACCAGCATCGTCGCGACGACCTGCTCGCGCGCCTCGCGCACGACGTCGGCCAGCGCGGTGCCGGTCAGGCCGGCCGCCTCGGTCAGCCGCTGCCGGCCCGCCGGGGCCACGAAGACGCCCGAGATCTCGGCCAGCGCGTCGTAGCCCGTGGTGCCGTCCACCGGCCAGCCCGCCGGCAGCTCCTCGCCGGCGCCCAGCACCTTCTCCACGACGATCCACGCTCCGGGCGCCGCGGCCCGCAGCCGTCGCAGGTATCCCGACGGATCCGCCAGTCCGTCCGGATGGTCGACACGCAGCCCGGTGACCTGTCCCTCCCGTACCCAGCGCAGCGTCTCGGCGTGCAGCGCCCCGAACACCTCCGGGTCCTCCGTACGCAGGCAGGCCAGCGTGTCGATGTTGAAGAACCGGCGGTACGTCAGGTCGGCCACCCCCCGGCGCCAGGACACCAGCCGGTAGTGCTGCCGGCCGTGCACCTGCGCCACCGTGCCGTGCCCGGATCCGGGCGCCAGCGGGAACCGGTGCTCGTGGTAGACCAGCGAGTCGTCGGCGAGCTTCAGCTCCCCCTCGGCCGCCACGCCGCCGTCGCCGTCGTCGCCCAGCACCGGCAGCAACAGCGGCCCCGCCGACCAGTCGACGTCGAAGAACCGGGCGTAGCGGGACTCCGGCCCGTGCCGCAGCACGTCCCACCACCAGGGGTTGGCCGCCGCGTCGGCGACGCCCATGTGGTTGCAGACCACGTCGACCACGAAGCCGAGCCCGGCCTCGGCGAGCCGGCGGGCGAGCGCGAGGCGCGCCCGCTCGCCGCCCCGGCCCGGGTCGGTGCGCGTGGGGTCGACCAGGTCGTAGCCGTGCGTCGAACCCGGCGCCGCGGCGAGCAGCGGGGAGGCGTAGAGCGCGCCGACACCGAGGTCGACCAGGTAGTCGGTCAGCGCCACGGCCTCGGAGAGACCGAGGTGGGGGCCGAACTGGAGCCGGTACGTGGAGGTCGGTGCCGCCATCAGCCGGTGAACCCCCTGGCCCGTCGCGTGGACGCCCGCCGGTCCCGGCCGTACGTCTCGGTCAGGCGGCGCAGCCGGAACTCCAGGCCCGGGGTCAGCGCCTCCGCCCGGAACCGCCACCGCCAGCTCCCCTCGGCCTGCCCCGGGACGTTCATCCGGGCCGCCGGGCCCAGCTCCAGCACGTCCTGCAACGGCAGGACGGCGAGCTCGGCCACCGACGCGAAGACCGCCCGCGCCATCGACCGGCAGATGCCGTCCGGCACGCCCCCGAGGTAGCGCTCCACCCGCAGCCGCTGGTCGGCGCTCGACTCCTCCCACCAGCCCAGTGTGGTGTCGTTGTCGTGGGTCCCCGTGTAGGCCACGCAGTCGGTCGGGTAATGGTGCGGCAGATGCTGGTTCTCGTCGCCGGCGAAGGCGAACTGGAGCAGCCGCATGCCCGGGATGCCGGCGTCGATGCGCAGCTGCTGCACCTCCGCCGAGGCGGGTCCCAGGTCCTCGGCCAGCATCACCACCTCGCCGAGTTCCTTGCGGATGGCCTGGAACAGCGACGGGCCCGGCCCGTCGCGCCAGCCCCCCGCACTCGCCGGCCGGCCCACCGGCACGGCCCAGTAGCGCAGGAAGCCCCGGAAGTGGTCGAGCCGGATCATGTCGTACAGCTGGGTCATCCGGCGGATCCGGTCGACCCACCAGGCGTACTGGTCCTGCGCCATCAGCTCCCAGCGGTAGAGCGCGTTGCCCCAGACCTGGCCGTCGGCGCTGAACTCGTCGGGCGGGAATCCGGCCACGGCGGTCGGGCGGCCCGCCGCGTCCAGTTGGAACAGCTCCGGCGCCGCCCACGTCTCGCAGCTGTCCGTGCCGGCGAACATGGCCACGTCGCCGATCAGCTCGATGCCGAGCCGGCGGGCGTGGTCGCGGACGGCGGTGAAGTGCGCGGCGAACAGGTACTGCTCGAACCGGTAGTAGTCGAGGCGGTCCCGCTCGGTGTCGTCGAGCCGGGCCAGCGCGTCCGGGTCCCGCCGGGCCAGCGGCGCCGGCCAGCTCGTCCACGGCCCACCGTGCCGCTCCCGCAGGGTCATGTAGCGGGCGTAGTCGTCCAGCCACCACGCCTGTTCCCGGGCGAACGCCTCGCTGTCGGCGGTCGGCGTGAAGGCGGCGTACGCCCGGGCCAGCAGGTCGGCCTTGACGGCGCCCGCCGCCGGGTAGTCCACGGTGTCCGGCGGCAGCGCCGGCACGTCCGCGAGGTCGGCGGCGGTGAGCAGGCCCTCGTCGCGCAGCCGCTCGACGCTGACGTAGAGCGGGCTGCCGGCCAGCGTGGAGCTGGCCTGGTACGGGCAGCCGTCCGCGCCGACGGGGTTGAGCGGCAGCATCTGCCACACGCTCTGCTCGGCGGCCGCGAGGAAGTCCAGCCACTCGATCGCGGCCGGCCCGAACTCACCCACCCCGAACCGGCCCGGTAGTGAGCTGGGATGCAGCAGGATCCCGCTACGTCGGTTGACCGGCACCCGAGTCGTCCTCCCGTCCTGTCCCGTACGCGGGGGCGCCGGCGGCGGCCGGCGCGCGCACGTACAACTGCTCGTACCGCTCGGCGGCCTCGTCCCACGAGAACCGGGCCCGCATGCCGCGCTCCCGCAACCGCGCCCACGCCTGCCGGTCGGCCCAGCGCGCGACCACCTGGGCGATCAGGTCGACCAGGTCCGGCGCGCGGTAGCCGTCGAACGAGAAGCCGAGCCCCGTCGCGGCGACCGTCTCCGCCATGCCGCCGACCCGCCGCACCACGGGCACCGACCCGTAGCGCAGCGCGATCAGCGGCGCCAGCCCGCACGGCTCGAACCGGGAGGGCGCCAGGAAGGCGTCCGAGCCGGCGTACGCCAGCCGGGCGATCGCCTCCCCGCTGTCCGGGTGGTAGGCGACGTGCGGGTAGTAGCGGGCGGCGCGGCGGAACGACCGCTCGTACTCGGCCCCGACGCCGACGACGACGAGTTGCAGGCCGAGTGCGGCGATCTCGTCGATGCCCTCCAGCAGCAGGTCGACGCCCTTCTGGTCGACCAACCGGCCGACGAAGGCGAACAGCGGCGCCTCCGCATCCGTCGCCAGGCCGCTGCGCTGCTGGAGCGCGCGCTTCGCCACCGCCTTGCCGGCGAGGTCGTGCACGTCGAAGCGGGCCGGCAGGTGCGGGTCCGTGGCGGGGTCGAAGTCGTCGTAGTCGACTCCGTTGCGGATCCCGTGGTAGTCCCCGCCCCGGGCCCGCAGCAGCCCTTGCAGCCCGACCCCGTGCGCGGGGGCCAGGGTCTCGTCCCGGTAGCGGGCGCTGACGGTGGTCACCGCGTCGGCGTACCGGATGCCCTGGGCCAGCAGGTTGCCGGTGCCGTAGCGGGTCAGTTCCAGCTCGTCGGCCTTGTCGTGCGGGAACAACCCCTGATAGGCGAGGTTGTGGATGGTCATCACGGTCCGCGGCGCCGCGTCGAGGGTGCGCAGGTACGCCGGGACGTGCCCGACGTGCCAGTCGTTGCAGTGCACCGCGTCGGGCGGGCTCGCCGACCGGGCGGCCAGCTCGGCGACCGCCCGGGAGAACAGCACGAAGGACGACAGGTGCTTCTCCACGTACCCCTCGGGCCGCTGCCAGTCGGGATGCTGCGGCGTCCGCAGGGTGAGGTACCGGACGCCGTCGTGGTCGCCCAGGTCGTCGACGGTGAACTCGGCGCGCGCCGAGCCCGCCGCGACGGCCACCGTGCCGACCCGGCGGCCGTCCGGCAGCCCCGCGTAGCCGGGCAGGAACAGCCGGACGTCGTGCCCCCGTCCGGCCAGCGCCCGGGGCAGGGCCCGGGCGACGTCCCCGAGACCACCCACCTTGACCAGGGGCGCCACCTCGGAGGTGGCGAAGAAGACCCGCAGCGGGCGGCCGGCGCTCACGCCCGCGTCCCCGACAGCGTGGCCGGCCCGGCGACCGTGGACAGGCCCGCGATCGGGGCGCCGGCCAGGCGCAGCTCGACCGCGCCGGCGGCCCGGGCGACGCTCAGCGCGGCGAGGTCCGGCGCGGTCCAGGTCGCCCCGGCGGCCCGCAGGGCCGGCGCGTCGCCGACGCCGACGGTCACCGCCCCGGCGGACGAGGCCGCGCGGACGCCGCTGGGCGCGTCCTCGACGACCAGGCACCTCCCCGGGGCCAGCCCGAGCCGGCGCGCCGCGAGCAGATAGCAGTCCGGTGCCGGCTTGCCGCGCGCCGTCTCGCCCCAGGTGACCATGGCGTCGAAGGCCGCGGCGACGCCCAGGTGCGCCACCACCCGCCGGGCCCGGCGCGCGGAGGCGCCGGTGACCAGCGCCAGCCGGACACCGGCGCCGCTGAGCGCCGCCAGGATCTCCCGGGCGCCCGGCACCTCGACGAACGCGAGGTCGGTCTCGGCGACCCGCACCCGGCGCAGGATCTCCTCCCGCGTGTCGGGGTCGAGGTCGCCGAAGAGCGCCGAGACCGAGTGTTCCGGGGAACAGCCGAGCACGTCGTCACGGATCGCCGACGCGGACAGCGCCCGATCGTGCTCGGTGGCGAGGCCCCGCCAGAGCGACAGGATGGCCTCGGTCGAGTCGATCAGGACGCCGTCCAGGTCGAACAGCACACCGGCGAAGACAGGGACCGGTCCGGACGCCATCAGCCCCCCGCCACGGCGGGCAGGATGGTCAGCGAGTCGCCGTCGCGCAGGCGGGAGTCGAGCATCCCGCTGGTACGCACGTCGACGTCGTTGATGTAGAGGTTGACGAAGCGGCGCAGTTGCCCGTCCTCCCCCATCACGCGGCTGCCCAGCCCCGGGTGCCGGGCCTCGAGGTCGGCCAGCACCTCGGCGACGGTCGAGCCGTCCGCGGTCACGTACTTGCTGCCACTGGTGTAGTTGCGGAACACGGTCGGGATGCACACCTCGACGGCCATGGTCGGCTCCTCGGTCAGTAGGGGATCTCGTCGCCGGGCATGGCGCCGGCCAGGTACGACAGCCGACCGGCCTCCACGGCGTGCTTCATCGCCTGCGCCATCAGCATCGGCTCCCGGGCCTTCACCAGTGCGGTGTTGACCAGTACCGCCGCCGCCCCGAGCTCCATCGCCAGGGTGGCGTGCCGGGCGCTGCCCAGCCCGCCCTCGACGACCACCGGAATGTCGACCGTGTCGATGATCTGGCGGATCGGGCCGGGGTTGGGGATGCCGTGGCCGGAGGCCACGGGGGCGCTCATCACGCGCAGCGCCGAGCAGCCGAGCGCCTCCAACTCCTTGGCGGTCGCGAGGTCGGGCAGGATGAACGGCATGACCTCCCAGCCCTGCTCGCGCAGCTGGGCGGCGACCTCGACGGTGGCGCGGTTGTCCGGCTCGTTGGTCCGGCCGCGGACGTCCAGCTTGAACACGGTGATGCCGTAGGCGTCGTGCAGGATGTTGACGGTCTTCCACGCGCTCTCGGCCGACCGGGCGAACGAGGTCGTGCCGATCCACAGGTACTTCTCGATGGGGATCTCGTCGGCCAGGTCGGACAGCAGGAGACTCGAACGGTTGTTGTCGGGGTCCACGGTGGTGATGAAGACCTGCGAACCGGTCGCCTCGAGCACCTGGCGGATCACCGACGGCGACGTGTACTGCTCGATACCGACGAGCAGGCGCGAGGTCAGCTCCGTGTCGCCGAGCCTGACCCACGCGTCCCGGAGGCCAGCGACCTCCATCGAATCCACGGACATGTACACCCTTTCTGGTCGAGCCGGGCACGACCGGCGGCGGGAAGCGTCATCCCGGGCCAGGGTGGGGCGGGGGCGGGGCCCCCGAAGCCCGCCAAGACCCGGACGCACCGCAGCCGGCGAATCACCGATCGGTCCGTCACAGGAGTTGCGAAAAGAATCTTGGTTGCCACGGCGCAGCGCGGCATCTTCCAACGTGCGGCACTTCATGACGCGCGGATCATTGATTGTTTACGACAACGGTGATATTCCGCCGGCCCGCGTCGGCCCGGAGAAGGGGCCGTCACCGCCGGATCAGGACCTCCGGCAGCGGCTTGCGGACCAGGTCCGGCACCGTCGCGTCCGGCGCCGGATAGCCGACCGGCATGACCAGGTACGGGCGCTCCTCCGGCGGCCGTTCGCACACCTCGTTGAGGAAGCGCATCGGGCTCGGCGTGTGCGTCAGGGTGGCCAGGCCGGCGTGGTGCAGCGCCGTGATCAGCACGCCGACCGCGATGCCGACGGATTCCTTGACGTAGTAGGGCTTCGGGGACCGGGGGCCCTGGTGCACCTCGAACACCACGATCACGACCGGCGCCACCTCCAGGAAGGGCTTGTGCCAGTCCGTACCGATCGGGGCGATTGCCTCCAGCCACTGCGCCGACGCGCGCCGGGCGTAGAACTCGCGCTCCTCGGCCTCGGCGGCCTCCCGCAGCCGGCGCTTGCGGGCCGCGTCGGTGACCACGACGAACCGCCACGGTTGCAGGTTCGCGCCGCTCGGTGCGGTCGCCGCCGCGCGGATCGCCTCCTCGATCACCTCCATCGGCACCGGCTGCGGCGAGAAGTGCCGGATGGAGCGTCTGGCGGCCATCCGGTCGGCGAAGGTACGCGCGTTGTGCACCATGTCCCCCGCCGCCGCCAGCAGCGAGTCGGGTCCGGGGTCACCGGTCATTCCAGCCATGAACGCCTCCCGCGTGATCGACGGATCCAGCATCGCCCAACGGCGCCGGGCGCGTTTACGCAACCGTGCGGAACTTCGACCGCCGGCCGCCGCCCGGGGCGGGTGGGCGGGACGCCGCGCGGGCTGGTGGGCGGGACGCCGCGCGGGCTGGTGGGCGGCTCACCCGTCCGTCGACGAGCTCTGCCCAGCGGGCACCGCGCCGAGCGGCCGGTGCTCCTCGGCGGCTTCGTCCGGGCCGGGCGTGGCGAGGAGGCGGGCCGTCAGGGCGGCCAGCAGCGCGGTGCGCTCCGGCATCCGCGCGACGTCGACGTACTCGCCACGCGCGTGCGGCAGGCCCCCCACCCCACCCAGACCGTCCAGGGTCGGTACGCCGAGGGCGCCGGTGAAGTTGGCGTCGGAGGCGCCCGGGGCGGCGACGCCGCGGACGGCCGGCAGCCCGAGGTCCACCGCCACCGACTGCGCGACCCGCAGCAGCGGCGTCGACACGGAGGCCGGCAGCGGGTAACGGTTGATCCCGCCGCTGACGGCCAACCGCGCGTCGGGCAGTCGGGGGGTCAGCTCGCGGACCAGCCGGTCCACCCGGTGCAACTCCTCGCGGGTCCAGGCGCGTACGTCGACGCAGAGGACCGCGGACTCCGGCACCACGTTCGTCATCGTGCCGGCGGTGAGGGCCGTCGGGGTCACGCTCGTCTCCCCCGCGGCGAAGGCCTGCACGGCGAGGACGTGGTGCGCGAGTTCGACCCCGGCGTTGACGCCCCGGTGCGGTTCGACGCCGGCATGCGCCGCCCGGCCCCGCACCGTGATCCGGTAGACGGAGCCGCCCTTGCGCGCGACCTTGAGGTCGCCGCCCTCGGTGCTCGGCTCGCCGACCAGCACCGCCCCGGAGCGCCGGGCCTGTTCCTCGATCAGCGGCCGGGAGGTGACCGACCCGCTCTCCTCGTCGCAGGTGAGCAGCAGCCCCACCCGCGAGGTGTCCGGCAGCAGTTCCAGCGCGGTGAGCATCTGCACGATCCCGGCCTTCATGTCGCAGACGCCGGGCCCCGTCGCGGTGCTTCCGGTGATCGTGAACGGCCAGTCCCGGATGGTGCCCGCCGGCCAGACCGTGTCGTAGTGGCCCAGCAGCAGCACGCGTTGGTCGGGGGCCGCCCAGAGCAGGTGCGGCAGTCCGTCGAGGACCACACGACGCCCCCGCCGGCCCAGCGCGGCGTCGCCCCACGCCTCGAGCAGGTCGGCGCAGGCGGCCAGTTCCCGGCCCCGCCCCGGCGGCGACTCGCAGGTCACCAACCGGCGCAACCGCGCCGTCATCACCGCTGCCCGGGCCTGCGCCCCACGCCGAAATACATCGACATCCACCATGGTCTGATGGTGGCATCGCCACCCGCGGCGGCCACAGGGCGTGACGCCGACACCGCACGGATGCGGTGGTGCGGCGCCCAACACGGCAACCTGGAAGACAGGGCCACGAGGCCGACCGGCCGCCCATGCCCGAAACGCACTCGTCCGCCCCGCCGGGCACGGCGGGGCGGACGAGGACGGTACGTCGAGGCGGGTGCCGGACGGCTACGTGGCCGCCCGCCGCGGGGGTGTCGTCAGCGGCTGCCCTCGAGCTGGCCGCGCAGCTTGCCCAGCGCGCGGGCGAGCAGGCGGGAGACGTGCATCTGGGAGACGCCGACCTGCGTGGCGATCTCACTCTGGGTGAGGTTGCCGTAGAAGCGGAGGGTGAGGATCTTCTGCTCCCGCTCGTCGAGGGTGGCGAGCGCCGGGCCGAGGGCGACCCGCAGCTCGGCCAGCTCGAACTCGCTGTCCTCCGCGCCCAGGGTGTCGCCCAGCTCGGTGGCGCTGTCGCCGTCGCCGATGGGGGTGGACAGGGAGACGGCGTTGTAGGCGCGGGCGCCTTCGAGGCCCTCCAGGACCTCTTCCTCGGTGACGCCGAGGTGGGCGGCGATGTCGGCGACCGTCGGCGCGCGGTTGAGCGTCTGGGTGAGGGTGCCGTTGGCCTCGGAGATGCGCAGTCGCAGCTCCTGCAGGCGGCGCGGCACGCGGATGTTCCAGGTGCGGTCGCGGAAGTGACGCTTGATCTCACCGAGGATCGTCGGGATGGCGAAGCCGGCGAAGTCCACGCCCCGGGAGGCGTCGAACCGGTCCACGGCCTTGATCAGCCCGAGGGCGGCGGTCTGGGCCAGGTCACCGTTGGGCTCGCCGCGCCCGCTGTAGCGGAAGGCGAGGTGGTGGGCCAGCGGCAGCCACGCCTCGATCACCCGCGCCCGCAGCGCCGGCCGGTCGGGGTGCCCCTCCGGCAGGGCGGCGAGGGCGGCGGTCAGCTCACTCGCGCGGGTCTCGTCACCGGGGGCCGTGGTGGCGTCGGTGGTGGTGGTCGGCGCGGTCGTCGTGGTGATCATGCTGCCCTTCCTGTCCTACCGATGCGGCGACGCCGGGAACCGGCGACCGCAGTGCCACCACCCTAGACCAACGGCCGTCGCCATATCAACCGAACGGCCGATGGATAAAAGCGACAGAAACTCCCGAACAAGGCGCTAATCGTGTGGTCCCCGCCACGCGCGGCCGGTGCCGCCCGTGGTTCAGGCCGCCGGCCCCACGTGGAGCCGGCTCACCGTCTCGGCGACGCAGACCGGCTTGCCGCCGGCGTCGCACTCCACGGTCGCGGCGGTGACCAGCTGCACCCCGCCGGCCACCGGCGACACCTCCGCGATGGTGGCGACGGCCCGGACCGCCGTGCCGACCCGCAGCGGGGCGGGGAACCGCACCCGGTTCAGCCCGTAGTTGACCCCCATCCGCACGCCCCGCACCCGGTAGAGCCGCCCCACCAGCGCCGGCAGCAGCGACAGGGTCAGGAAGCCGTGCGCGATCGTGCCCCCGTACGGGCCGGCGGCGGCCCGCTCCGGGTCGAGGTGGATCCACTGGTGGTCGTCGGTGGCGTCGGCGAACAGGTCGACGCGCCCCTGCTCGATGCGCTGCCACGGCCCCGGGCCGAGGGTCTCCCCGACCGCGGCGGCCAGCTCGTCGACGGAGTCGAACGTCCTCATGCCAGGTGCCCTCCCAGTCGCGTGTAGCCGCGCAGCAGGTCCCGCGCGATGATGAGCCGCTGCATCTCGTCGGTGCCCTCGAAGATCCGGTAGAGCCGGACCTGCCGGTACCACCGCTCGACGGGCAGCTCCCGGGTGTAGCCCATGCCGCCGTGGATCTGCAGGACGCGGTCGACCACCCGGTTGACCATGCCGGCGCCGTAGAGCTTCGCCATCGAGGAGGCGTGCCGGGGATCCATGCCCTGGTCCACCGTCCAGGCCGCCCGCAGGATGAGCCAGCGGGCCGCCTCCAGCTCGGTCTCGGAGTCGGCGATCATCCACTGGATCGCCTGGTTGTCGCCGATCGGCCGGCCGAACGTCTGCCGGGTGGTGGCGTGGTCGATCGCCATCCGCAGCGCCCGCTCGGCGATGCCGACCGCGTGCGAGGGGATGGTGTAACGCCCCTTGCCGATCCACTCCATCGCGAGCGCGAAGCCCTGGCCGGGCTCGCCGAGGATGTTGCGCTCCGGCACCCGTACGTCGTCGAAGACCAGCGCGGCCGGCCCGCCCTCGCCCATGGTCTGGATGAACTCCGAGCGCCAGCCCATCGCCCGGTCCACCAGGAAGGCCGTGGCGCCGCCGTTGCGGGCGCCCTTCTCCCGGTCGGTGACCGCGATGACGATGGCGAAGTCGGCCTCGTTGCCGCCGGTGATGAAGGTCTTCTCGCCGTTGAGCACCCAGTCGCCGCCGTCGCGGCGGGCGTTGAGCCGGATGTTGGCGGCGTCGCTCCCGGCGCCCGGCTCGGTGATCGCGAAGCAGCTGCGCCGCTCCCCCTCGATCGTCGGGACCAGGAATTCCCGCTTCTGCGCGTCGTTGGCCCGGAACAGGATGTTGTCGGCCTCGCCGCCGAAGCGGAACGGCACGTACGAGCGGCCGATCTCGGTCCAGATCAGCGACTGGGTGACGGCCGGCAGGTCCATGCCGCCGTACGCCTCGGGGGTGGCCAGCCCCCAGAAGCCGAACGCCCGCGCCTTGAGCTGCAACTCGCGCAGCTCGTCGGGCTCCAGCCCGGGCCGGTGCGCGCGTTCGCGCCGCAGCAGCTCCGGCTCCAGCGGCATGACCTCCCTGGCGATGAAGTCGCGGGCCGTGTCGCGGATGGCCCGTTCGGTGTCCGAGAGCGCGAAGTCCATGTCCCCTCCGGGTCGGTGCGGTGCTACGCGCGGCTCAGCGCGCGCCGCCGTTGACGTACAGGGTCTGGCCGCTGACGTACGAGGCGTCGTCGCTGGCCAGGAAGGCGATCACCGAGGCGATCTCGGCGGGCTGGGCGACCCGGCGCAGCGGGGTGTGCTCGGCGACGGCCCGCTGGTGCTCCTCGGGGCTGCTGCCGACCCGCTCGGCGGTGGCCGCGGTCATCGCGGTCGCCACGTAGCCGGGCGCGACCGCGTTCACGGTCACGTTGAACGGGCCCAGCTCGACGGCGAGGGTGGCGGTCAGGCCCTGCACGCCGGCCTTGGCCGCCGCGTAGTTGACCTGGCCCCGGTTGCCCAGCGCGGAACGGCTGCTGAGGTTGACGATCCGGCCGTAGCGGGCCGTCACCATGTGCTGCTGCGCCGCCTGACAGCAGAGGAACATGCTCGTCAGGTTGGTGGTCAGCACCGCCTCCCACTCGGGCAGCGGCATCCTGAACAGCAGGTTGTCGCGGGTGATCCCGGCGTTGTTGACGAGTACGTGCAGCCCGCCGTACGCCTGGACCACCTGGTCGGTCATGGCGGCGACCGCTCCGGCGTCGGTCACGTCGCAGCCGATGCCGACGGCCCGGCCACCGGCGGCGGCGATCTCGTCGGCGACGGCCCCGGCGCGCGCGGCGTCGAGGTCCACCACCGCGACCGCCGCGCCCTCGCCGGCGAGCCGGTGCGCGGTGGCCGCGCCGATGCCCTGCGCGGCGCCGGTGACGACGGCGACCCGGTCGGCGAATCTGGTCACGGTTCCTCCTGGCTCTAGAAGGCGTTGACGCCGGTGAGCGCGCGTCCGATGAGGAGCTGCTGGATCTGGCTGGTGCCCTCGTAGAGGGTGGCGACGCGGGCGTCGCGCAGGTACTTGCCGACGGGGTACTCGTCGATGTAGCCGTAGCCGCCGAAGACCTGCACCGCGTTGTTGGCCGCGCGCACGGCGGCCTCGCTGGCGAAGAGCTTGGCCATCGACGCCTCGGTGGCGAACGGCTCGCCCCGGTCGATCAGGTCGGCCACCCGCCACACCAGCAGGCGAGCGGCGTCGGTGTCGACGGCGATGGCGGCGAGCAGTTGCTGCACGAGCTGGTGGCCGGCGATGGGCTTGCCGAACTGGGTGCGCTGCCCGGCGTAGCCGACGGCCGCGTCCAGGCAGCCCTGGGCGATGCCGACGCAGCCCGCCGCCACGGACATCCGGCCCTTGGCCAGGGTGGCGAGGGCGAGCCGGAAGCCGGCGCCCTCCTCGCCGAGGAGCGCGGATGCCGGCACCCGTACGCCGTCGAAGCGCAGCTCCCCGGTGGCCTGCCCGCGCAGACCCAGCTTGCCGTGGATCTCGCGGCGGGTCAGGCCCGGCGCGTCGGTGGGCACCAGGAAGGCGCTGATGCCCCGGTGTCCCGGGCCACCGGTGCGGGCGAAGACCAGCGCGACGTCGGCCGTGGTGCCGTTGGTGATGAACATCTTCGCGCCGGTGATCAGCCAGTCGGCGCCGTCGCGGACCGCCCGGGTGGTCAGGGCGGCGGCGTCGGAGCCGCTGTCCGGCTCGGTCAACGCGAAGCAGCCGAGCGCCGCGCCGGAGCAGAGCCGGGGCAGCCACTGCTCCCGTTGGGCCGGGGTCCCGTGCGCGGCGATCGACTTGGCGACCAGGCCGAGGGAGACCGAGACGATGCCGCGCACGGCGGAGTCGCCCCGGCCCAGCTCCTCCAGCACGAGGCAGTAGGAGAGGTGGTCGCCGCCCGAACCGCCGTCGTCCTCACCGATGGTGAGCCCCAGGAAGCCGAGTTCGCCGAGCTTGCCGACGATGTCCGGGTCCACGGACTCGCGGCGGTCCCAGGTGGCCGCGTGCGGCACCACCTCACGGTCGACGAAGTCCGCGGCGAGCCGGCGGACCGCCGCCTGCTCGGCGGAGAGTTCCAGATCCATGAGGCTTAAACTAGCGGTGCAAGTTTAATTCCGTCCAGACCTGGTTGTGGCAGAGTCTGCGACGGACCACCCCGAGCGAAGGAGGACCGGATGCCCCGGCCGCGGCAGGCGCTGCTCAGCCGGCAGCGGATCGTCGAGACCGCCGCCGCGCTGATCGACGCCGAGGGGCTGGAGGGCTTCTCCACCCGCCGGCTCGCCGCCGAACTCGGGGTACGCGGGCCGTCGCTCTACAACCACTTCGCCACCAAGGACGAGATCCTCGACGCGGTGGCCGACAGCGTCACCGGCCAGGTGGACGTGTCGTTCTTCGGCAGCGTCGACTGGCGGGAGGCGCTGCGCCGGTGGGGGCACTCCTACCGGGCGGCGCTGGCCGCGCACCCGAACATCGTGCCGTACCTGGCCCGAGGGCCGGGGCGCCGGCCGGCGGCGCTGACCATGGCCGACGCCGTCTACGGCGGACTGGTCGCCGCCGGGTGGCCGCCGGCCCGGGCGACCCACATCGGCGCGCTCATGCGCTACTTCGTGGCCGGCTCGGCGCTGGGCTCGTTCGCGCGGGGCTTCGTCGAGGACCCCGGGCTGTACGCGGAGCAGTACCCGCACCTGACCCAGGCCCACCGGCTGGCCGAGCACCAGCAGCAGGTCGACGAGGGCGCCTTCGCGCTGGGCCTCGACGCGCTGATCCACGGGCTGTCGCGCACCTACGAGGAGCACATCGGGCCGCTGCCGCCCCTCCCGCCGGCCGGCCGGGCGTACTAGAGTCCGAAACTTGCGCTGCTAGTTTCGGCCGACGTAGGTGAGGGGCGCGATGGATCTCGCACGTACCGACTTCTACCTCGACGGACAGTGGTCCGCCGCCGACTCCCGGGACACCGTCGCGGTGCGCAACCCGGCGACCGAGGACGTCATCGCGACCGTGCCGGCGGGCACCGCGGCCGACGTGGACCGCGCCGTCGCGGCGGCCCGGGCCGCCTTCCCCGGCTGGGCCGACGCCGCGCCCGCCGAGCGGGCCGCCCGCCTGGACCGGCTGCACGCCGCGCTCTCCGCCCGGGCCGACGAGATCGCCCGCACCGTCGCCCTGGAACTCGGCACCCCGCTGAAGGTGTCCACCCGGGTCCAGACCGGCCTGCCGCTGACGGTCCTGCACAGCTACGTCGAGCTGGCCGCCCGCCCCCCGGCCGACGAGACGATCGGCAACTCGCTGGTGGTCCGGGAGCCGGTCGGCGTGGTCGGGGCGATCACCCCGTGGAACTACCCGCTGCACCAGGTCGTCGCGAAACTGGCCCCCGCCCTGGCCGCCGGGTGCACGGTGGTGCTCAAGCCGAGCGAGCTGACCCCGCTGACGGCGTACCTGCTCTTCGACGCCATCCACGAGGCCGGCTTCCCGCCCGGCGTGGTCAACCTGGTCACCGGCACCGGCCCGGTCGTCGGCGAGGCCATCGCCGCGCACCCGGACGTCGACATGGTCTCCTTCACCGGCTCGACGGCCACCGGCCGGCGGATCTCCCACCTCGCCGCCGACCGGATCGCCCGGGTCGCCCTGGAACTCGGCGGCAAGTCCGCCAACATCGTCCTCGACGACGCCGACCTGGCCACGGCCGTCAAGGTCGGGGTCGGCAACGCCTTCCTCAACTCCGGCCAGACCTGCGCCGCCTGGACCCGCCTGCTGGTGCACCGCGACCGCTACGACGAGACCCTCGACCTGGCCGCCAAGGCCGCGGCGGGCTACCGGCTCGGCGATCCGTTCGATCCGGCCACCCGGCTCGGCCCGCTGGTCTCCGCGGCGCAGCGGGAACGGGTCCGCGAGCACGTCGCCCGAGGGCTGGCCGACGGGGGCCGGCTCGTCGCCGGCGGGCCCGACGCGCCGCTGCCCGAGCGGGGCTACTTCGTCGCCCCGACCGTGATCGCCGACGTCGACCCCGACAGCGCCCTGGCCCAGGAGGAGGTCTTCGGCCCGGTGCTCGCCGTCATGCCGTTCGACGACGAGGACGAGGCGGTGCGCATCGCCAACAACTCCCGCTACGGGCTGGCCGGCGCGGTCTGGTCCGCAGACGGGGAGCGGGCGCTGCGGGTGGCCCGGCGGCTGCGCACCGGCGCCGTCGACGTCAACGGCGCCCCGTTCAACCCGCTCGCCCCGTTCGGCGGCTACAAGCAGTCCGGCCTCGGCCGGGAGCTGGGCCGGCACGGGCTTGAGGAGTTCCTCCAGGTCAAGGCCATCCAGCGATGAGGGCGCTGATCGTACGGGCCGTCGACGCCCCGCTGCGGGTGGAGGAGATCGAACTGCCGGCCCCCGGCCCGGACGAGGTACGGGTGAGCATCCGCGCCGCGGGCGTCTGCCACTCCGACCTGTCCATGGTCGACGGGACGCTGGCGCCCCCGTACCCGCTGGTGCTGGGGCACGAGGCGGCCGGGGTGGTGGTCGAGGTCGGCGACGCCGTCACGCGGGTCGCGCCCGGCGCGCACGTGGTGCTGAACTGGGCCCCGCCGTGCCGCAGCTGCTGGTACTGCGGGCGGGACGAGCCGTGGCTGTGCGAGCGCACCGGATCGCCCTCGGCCCCCCGGGGACGCACGCCGGCCGGCGAAGCGCTGCACGTCACGCTCGGCCTCGGCGCCCTCGCCGAGGAGGTGGTGGTGCCGCAGGCCGCCGTCATCGGAGTCCCCGCGGAGCTGCCCTTCGAGGCGGCGGCGCTGCTGGGCTGCGCCGTGCTCACCGGCGTCGGCGCGGTCCGCCGCACGGCGAAGGTGGCCCCCGGCGAGTCGGTGGCCGTGATCGGCCTCGGCGGGGTGGGGCTGTCGGTGGTCGCCGCCGCACGGGCCGCCGGCGCCGACCAGGTGCTCGCCGTCGACGTCTCCCCGACCAAGAAGGCGCTGGCCGTCACGGCCGGCGCCACCGACTTCCTGCTCGCCGACGAGACGCTCAGCCGGGCGGTCCGGGAGCGGACGGCGGGTCGGGGCGTCGACCATGCGCTGGAGTGCGTCGGGCGGTCGGCCACGATCCGCACCGCTTGGCGCGCCACCCGCCGGGGCGGTCAGGTGACAGTCGTCGGCATGGGCGCCAAGGACGACATCGTCGGGCTGGGCGCGCTGGACATCTTCCACTCGGCCCGGACCCTGCGCTCCTCGGTCTACGGCTCCTCCGACCCGGACCGGGACGTGCCCGAGCTCGCCCGGGCCGTACTCGACGGCACCCTCGACCTCGGCTACCTGATCACCGACCGGACCACCCTCGACGGCGCCGCCGAGGCCTTCGCCCGCATGTCCCGCGGCGAGGGCGCCCGCAC
>NZ_JAVRFL010000027.1:0-96547 GCF_031845925.1 Micromonospora reichwaldensis
GGCGGCGGGGCGGCGGGAGGAGAGCGGGGTCAGGTGGGGAGGAGGTGGCCGTCGCGGAGGGTGAGGACGCGGTCGGCGAGGTCGATCAGGGCCGGATCGTGGGTGGCGACCAGCGCGGTCATGCCCCGGGCGTGCACGACCGCCCGGAGCAGGTCCATGATCGACCGGCCGGTCTCGGAGTCGAGTTGGCCGGTGGGCTCGTCGGCGATCAGCAGGTCCGGCTCGTTGGCCAGGGCCCGCGCCACCGCCACCCGCTGCTGCTGCCCGCCGGAGAGCTCGTACGGGCGCTGGCCCGCGTGCCCGCCGAGGCCCACCAGCTCGAGCAGCACCGCGACCCGCTCCTCCCGCTCGGCCGCCGGGACCCGCGCCAACCGCAGCGGTACGCCGACGTTCTCGGCGGCGGACAGGATCGGCACCAGCCCGAAGGTCTGGAACACGAAGCCGACCGTGCCGCGGCGCAGCTCCAGCAGCTCCTTCTCACCGGCGCCGGTGACGTCGTGCCCGGCGACCACCACCCGGCCCGAGTCGGGCCGGTCCAGCCCGCCCACGAGGTTCAGCAGGGTCGTCTTGCCCGCCCCGGAGCGACCCCGCACGGCCACCAGTTCGCCCCGCCCGGCCGAGAACGACACGTCCCGTACGGCGTGCACCGCGTGCTCGCCGCGGCCGAACGTGCGGCTGACCCCCTCCACCCGGACCACCTCGTCGGTGACCGTGGCGCCCGCCACCGCCCCGGCCGACCGTCCGTCCGACGTCACGTCGTGCTCGCTCATGATCCCGCCCCGCTGTGCTCGGCGCGGTCGACCGGATCGACCACGCGGTACCGACTGATGCCCCGTCCGCCCACGGCGACGGCCTTCAGCCCGCCCACCGCGCCGACTGCCCGACCGCTGTCCGCGACCATGCCGCGCCCGCTCACCGCGTCAACTCCCCGCCCGCTGTCAGCGACGATGCCCCGCCCGCTCACCGTGGTGTCTCCCGCTCGTCCTGCGGCCGGCCGCCCGGGCGTACCTCCACGTGGTCCGGCTCCAGGTTGAGCCGCACCCGGTCGCGCAGCGACAACGCGTCCACGAACGGCGCCGGCAGCTGCATCCGGCCGCTGCGGTCGAGCACGGCGTACTCCTCGCTGACCAGTTCGGTGCTGCCGTCCGCGCCGATCCGCGCGGTCCGGCGTACCTCGGAGGCGGTCCGGCCGTCGCGGATCGCGACGGTCCGGCGGACCTGGGTGGCCACGGCGTGGTCGTGGGTGACCACCACGATGGTGACGCCGAGCTCGGCGTTGATGGTGCGCAGCGCCCCGAAGACGTCGGCGCCGGTCGCCTCGTCCAGCTCACCGGTCGGCTCGTCGGCGAACAGCACCTCGGGGTCGTTGGCCACCGCCACCGCGACCGCGCAGCGCTGCTGCTCGCCGCCGCTGAGCTGCCCGGGCCGCCGGTCGGCGCAGTGACCGACCCCGACCAGGTCGAGCAGCTCCCGGGCCCGCTCGCGGTGGGCGCGCCGACCGCCGCGTCGCCCGGCGAGCCGCATCGGCAGCTCGACGTTCTCCAGCGCGGTCAGGTACGGCAGCAGGTTGCGGCCGGTCTGCTGCCAGACGAAGCCGACCATGCTCCGCCGGTAGCTCAGCCGCCGTCGGGTGGAGAGGTTGAGCAGGTCGTAGTCGCCCACGCGGGCGATGCCGGCGGTGGGCGTGTCGAGCCCGGAGAGGATGTTCAGCAGCGTCGACTTGCCGGACCCGGAGGCGCCCACGATCGCCACCAGCTCGCCCCGGTCGATGACCAGGTCGAGCCCTTGCAACGCGACGACCTCCACCCCCTCGGTCTTGAAGATCCGGACCAGCCCGTCGCAGACGATGTGCCCGCGCAACCGGTCCCGGCCGCCGGCCCGCTCGGCCGCACGCTGGGCGGCCCGCTGTTGCAGGGCGGCCAGGTCCGGCACGGCGGTGGTCTCCGCGGTAGCGGTCATTGTCAGTTCTCCTCTCCGAGCCGGAGCACCTCACCGAGGCGCATCCGGCGGTTGTTCAGGGCCTCGACGGCGACCGCGAAGCCGAGGGCGAGCGCACCGAGCGCGACGACCGCGGCCGCCAGGCCGGGCTCGAACGCCACCCGGACCTCGACCCCGTCGGTGAAGGCGGACAGGCCGAGCACCGGGGTGAGCAACAGCGGCAGGACCGTGCCGACCAGCGCACCGGTCACCACCGAGACGCCCACCAGCGGGACCAACTCCACCAGCAGCAGCCCGCGCCACTGGCGTCGGGACAGGCCGAGGGTGCGCAGCCGGGAGAGCACCTGCCCACGCTCGCGGGCACCGGCGAGCACCGTGAAGGCGATCGCGAGCAGCCCGAGCGCCATCCCACCGGCGGCGCCGGCGGTGAAGCCGAAGGCGAGCACCCCGTTGGCGCCGCCCTCACCCACCTGCCGGCGGGTGTCCGCGAAGGTCAGCAACTCCACGCCGCGCGGGCGCTCCCGGCCGGTGACGGCCCCGCCGGTCTGGAAGCGGGACTGTCCCGCGTCGCCGGCCCGGCGCAGCGCCTCGCCGTCCAGGTCGTCGCCGGCCACCAGGAAGCCGGTCGGCACGGCGGCGTAGTCCCGCCGGGGCAGGGACTGCCAGGGCAGGACGACGAACCGGCTGCTCTCCGCGCGCAGCAGCGGGAAGCTCTCCGCCTGCCCGGCGACCCGGAACTCGTACCGCTGGCCCTGGGCGCTGACGAAGGCGGAGCCGTCGAGGCCGGCGTCGGCCAGCTCGGCGGCGACCGCCGGGGAGACCACCGCGGGCAGCGGGCCGCCGCCCCCGGCGGGGGCGAGCAGGGCCGCCGGCACGGTCACGTCGACGCCGGACTCGCGGACGATCCGGGCCAGGGCCGGACCGTCGACCATGAGCACGGTCACCCCGCCGAGCCGGGTCTCGGTGCCGATGGCGTCCTTCGCCAGGCGTTGGCCCGCCTCGTACAGCACCGGACTCGCGGCGCGGACCCCCGGCAGCCGCTCCAGCTCGGCGCCCGTGTCCGGGGCGATCCGGTCCCCCAGGATCAGGGCGTCGGCGGGGACCACCCGGCTGGCGGCCCGGTCCCGGCTCGCCTCGATCCCGGCGGCCGTCACCGCGCAGAACGCCGCGGTCGCGATGGCCAGCACCACGACCACCAGCGGCACGGCGACCACGGACCGGCCGGCCCGGGCGGTGCCCAGGAAGGCGACGCTGCCCCGGGCCCGGGCCGCGAGCCGGCTGACCAGCCGCAGCGGCCACGGGTACAACCGCATCGCGACCACTGCCGCGGCGACGGCCAGCAGCACCGGCACCGAGACCAGCAGCGGGTCGACCTCGCCGGGGGTGAGGCCGCGGCGGCGCAGCAGTACGACGGCGAGACCCGCGAGGACCAGCAGCCCCGCCTCCACCGTGAGGCGACGCGCGGAGGGGCGCGACCGGATCAGGTCGCGCCGACCGGCACCGCCCCTGGACGCGACGAGGGTGGCGACCGGCAGCGCGAGGGCCACCAGGACGGTCGCGGCGACGGCGAACCACAGGGTCCCACCCGGCGCCCCCGGGGCGAGGCCACCGACCAGCCAGCCGAGCGCTCCGGCGGGCGGCACCACCAGCAGCGCCTCGGTCAGGCTGCGGCCCGCGCTCGTGGTGGCCGCCCCGCCCCGGGCCCGCAGCAGGGTGAACTCCGACCGGCGGCGGCGCACCAGCAGCCCGGCGGCCAGCACGACGAGGCCGGCCAGGGTGGCCAGTACGCCCGCGGCGATGACCCCGAGCACCGTCCGGGCGCTGTCCACCTCGGCGGCGAACTCCCCCAGCGGGATGTCCAGCCCCTGCACGATGTTGCGGCCCTCCGCCTCCCGGGTCAGCTGCTGGACTCCGTCGATCACCTGGTCCAGCTCGCGGACGTCGATCCCGTCGGCGCCCATCCGGTAGCGCCAGCTGAACGACATCGTCCAGCCGTCGGCGGCCTGACGGTTCAGCACGGCGCCGTCGACGACCCCGACGGCGATGAAGGGTTCGCCGTCGCCCACCGGCTCGACGGCCCGCAGCAGCGGCGGCAGTCCGTCCCAGAATCCGTCGGCGGCGTCGCGGGGCTGGAAGAGACCGACCACGGCGACCCGGAGCGGGGGCAGGGGTTCGGGCGTCTCCGGTGGGGCGACGGTGAGCCGGCTGCCGAGCCGCAGATTCAGCTTGCGGGCGACGTCCACGGCCAGCGCCACCTGCACCGGCTGGTCCTCCGACGCATCGGCCGGCCAGCGTCCCTCGACCAGCGTGCCGGCCGTCTCGATCCCGGACACGGTGCGCAGGCCCAGGTGGACCAGGAGGTTCTTCGCCGCCAGGTCCGGGCCGCTCAGCCGGCTGGCCGCGGTCTCCGCGGTGAACCACCGCTGTTCGACCAGCCCCCGCACGACCGGTGGCATCCCGGCCTCCAGCGTCGCCAGGTCGCGCTGGCGCGCGGCCACCGGGGAATAGCCGTCGCTCTTCGCGAGGAGCGGCCCCGTCGAGTACGTCACGTCCCGCTGCTGCGCCGGCGCGGCGCCCAGGTGGGCCCGCAGGCCCTGCTCGGCGTGCGCGTTGACGATCCGGGGCACGCCGCTGATGACCAGCGTGGCGACCAGCGTCAACGCCGCGAGGAGCAGGAACTGCCCGCTGTACGCCCGAATCCGGCGGACCACCGCCCCGATGCTCACCACGCCCCGTCTCCGCTCCTTCTCGTCCCTACGCTCCACCCGGTCACCGGTCTCCCCCGATCCGCAGCTGCGCCACGGCCACCCGCTGCCGGATGCCGAGGGCGATGAACGCGCTGAAGGCGAGTGCCGCCAGCAGCAGGCCGAGCGCGGTCAGGCCGATGGGCAGCCAGGGCAGCACGAAGGCGGCCTCCGGCACCGGCCGGCCGGCGGACGGCGTGAGGATGACCAGCGGGGCCATGGTCGCGCCGACCGCGGCGCCCAGCAGCAGGCCGACGCCGACGCCGATCCCGGCCAGGAAGGTCTGCTCGGCCAGCAGCGCCCGGGCCAGCAGCCGAGGGCTCGCGCCGAGCGTGTGCAGCACGGCGAACTCCCCGAGCCGGTGCCGGGCGGTCGCCCAGACGTCGACGATCAGGCCGACCAGGGCCAGCAGCACCGAGCCGAGCGCCGCGGCGAGCAGCCCCGTGCGGGCCCCCTGCCAGTACGGGTCGCCGGCGGCCCGCTCGGCCACCTCCCGCCGGTCGAGCAGCGTGGCGCCGGTCAGGTCGGCCGCCGCGCGGGCCGCCTCGGCGTGGCCGGCGCCCTCGGTGCCCAGCCACCACTCCGGCACCGGCCGGACCCCGCCCCGGTCCCGGATCAGCCAGTCCGCCGCCGCCGGCAGGTCCAGCAGCACGCCCTCGCCGGCCGCGGACGGCACCGCGTCCAACTCGCCGACCAGCGTGACCGGCAGCGTCGCGCCGGACAACACGAGGTTGACCGTGTCGCCGACGCGCAAACTCAACGCGTCGCGTACGGCCGGGGTCATCAGTGCGGGTACCGGCCGGTTCTCGCCGGCCGGCACCACGGCGAAGCGGCTCGGCGGCTGGAACGCGAACCGGCCGCCCTCGCGGTACTCGACCTCCCAGTCGGCCTTCAGCCCGGCGGCCGTGGCCGATGCACCGACCGGTTTGCCCTGGCCGTCGACGGCCACCCACCCGCCGTCCAGCGACGCCGGCCGGGCCGCGCCGTCGGCGCCGACGAGCCGCAGGTCCGACACCTCCAGGCGGTACGCCCGCCCGCGCGCGCTCCCGCCGTCGGCCTCGAAGCCGGACAGTCGTAGGGCGCCCTCCCCGGCGGGGACGGCGACGGTGAACGGCGCCGGCCGGCCGTCGCTGCCGCTGCTGCCGGCCGGAAGCCGGAAGGCCAGCCCGTCCGCCCGGGTCAGGAGCACCCAGAGGCCGATCTGGTGCGGCGTGACGGCGTCGCGCACGGGGGTGCGTACCGTGCCGGTAAGCGACCGGGTGCCGGCGGGCAGTTCCAGCCCGGCCGGCGCGCCGCGGGCCCGGGTCAGCCGGTCGAGCAGTGCCGGCGCGGGCTCGTCGGTCAGCCTCTCGTTGAGTCGCAGCACGCCGGCCGCGGCCGCGGCGTCGAGGCTCACCACCGTCGTCGGCAGGTCGGCGCGGCCGAGGCGGATCTCGTCCCGCCAGGCCGGCAGCGCCTCGCGGACGCCGGGCAGGGCGGCGAGCTGACCGCCCCGACCGTCGGGTGCCGAGCCGGTGCGCTCGACGACCCGCAGGTCGGCGCCGACGGTGTGGTCGGCCTGGTCGGCCTGCGACAGCTCGCCCGTGGTCACCAGCGACCACGCCAGGGTGCTGCCGCCGACGGCGAGGGCGAGCAGCAGCACCGGGCCGGCGTGCGGGCGCCGCCCCGCCTGCCACATGCCGAACATGGTCGCGGTCCACGGTCTGCGGTCGACGAACCGCTCGGCGAACCGGGTCGCGGGCGGCAGCAGCCGCAACGCCACGACCGCGCCGGCCAGCACGCCCAGCGTCGGCGCCGCGACCAGCAGCGGGTCCACCCCGAGCCGGCCGGCCGCCCCGGCGACCGGCGACGAGTACTGGCGCAGCTGGGTCCAGGCCAGCACCGCGAAGCCGACCAGCACCAGGTCGAGGCTGGCCCGTTGGACGCTCGCGGCGCGGGTGGGCCGGGACCGGGCCGCCATGTCGGCGACGTAGGTGCCGGCCCCCCGCAACGTCGGGACGACCATCGCGACCAGGCAGCCGGCGGCGGTGGCGGCCGCGGCGGCCCAGATCAGCGTGGTGTTGCCGGCGGCGAGCGTCAGCGGGGTGGCGCCGCCGGTGCCCACGTGCCGCAGCGCCTCGCCGGCGATGAGGGGCCCCAGCACGCCGGCGGGCAGGACGACCAGGGCCGCCTCCCGGGCCGCCAGGCCGGCCAGTTGCCGCCGCGCGGCGCCCCGGGCCCTCAGCAGGGCGGTCTGGCCGCGCCGGTCCTCGTGCAGCAGGGCGGCGACGAGCACCAGCGCGTACCCGCCGAGGACGATGATCAGCAGCAGCGGGGTGGCCAGCGAGGAACGGCCCACCAGGTCGGCCCGGGTGACGCGGTCGAGGAGCCGGTCGATCGCCGTGACGGTCTGGCCGGAGGAGCCCAGCCCGGCCGCCTCGGGCACCTCGGCGAGGGCCGCGGTGAGCGCCTGCCGCACGTCGGACAGCCGCCCCGCGCCGGCCGCCGCCGCGAGGTCCGGCTCGACGACCCAGGACGCCGACACCGAGCCCGGGTACGTGGCGACGAAGTCCGCCGGGTCCAGCACGAACGGCCCGTACGAGGTGCCGGCGTCCGCGGCGCTGCCCGCCCCGACCCCGGGTGCCAGCCGCCAGTACGGGTCGGCCGCGTCGCGGGGCCGCCAGGTCCCGACGAGCACCACGGTGCTGGCCTCGTCGGACCGGCGGTCCAGCATCGGCACCCGGTCGCCGACGCTCATCCCGAGCACGCCGGCGACCTTCTCCGGCAGCGTGACCTGTAGCGGCGAGGCTCCCGGGGCGGGCCAGGCGCCGTCGGTCAGCTCGGCGTGGCGGGGCAGGTCGTCGAGGGCCGCCAGGGTGGCGAAGACCGGGTCGTCGTCGCGGGCCACGGGGCCGAGGTCGCCGGTCAGCTCGCGGCCACCGCCGTAGCGGGCGGCGTCGACGGTGACCGGCGCGCCGCCGAGGCCGGCGGCGAACCCGTCCCGGACGGCCCGGTCCCGGGCGACGAACTCGGCCGCGTCCCGGCCGGCCGTGCCGCTGACCAGGAGGCTGCGCTCCTCGAACGACGCCCCGCTGAGCAGGGCACGCTGGCCCGCCTCGACGGCCCGCCGGTTGTAGTCAGAAAGCCCGGTGACCAACGCGACCGCCACCAGGGCCGCGACCACCGCGGCGAGCAGCAGCCCACGCGCCTCGCGGGCCCGCCTCCACACCAGCTTCATCCGATGCCCTCCCCTGGCCCGCTGTCGGGCCGACGACCAGGGAGAGCGGTGACATGCCGGGAAAGGTTCGCGCCCGTTACTTGATCGTTATCCGGAGGCGCCAGACCGGTGGGTGGGGCCGGCGCCCCGGCGAGGGTGGCGTGGTACGCGGATGTGCTTCGATCACCGGATGGAGATCGCTCTCACCGCCCTGATGGTGGCCGTCGTCGCGCTGCTCGCCGCCCAGTTGCCGGGCAGGACCGAGCAGGCGCGGACCGCGTACCGGCTCGCCGAGATCGAGCGCCGGCTCCGGCTGGTGATGGACCACCTGGGCGTGGTGGACGCCTCGCCCGTGCCGCCGGAGGTGGGACAGCACCTGGCCCGGGGCGACAAGATCAAGGCGATCGCCGCGTACCGGAAGGCGACCGGCGCGGACCTGCGCTCGGCCAAGGAGGCGGTGGAGGCGTACGGCGACCGCCGGTGACGGCGGGCACGCGTCCCGCCGGCGCCGGGTCGGCGGCATCGGGCGGGCCGGCGACGTCAGGCGGGCCGGCGACGTCAGGCGGGCCGGCGACGTCAGGCGGGTCGGCGACGTCAGGCGGGTCGGCGACGTCAGGCGGGTCGGCGACGTCGGGCGGGTCGGTCAGCGGGGGCGGTCGCGGTCCTTGGAGGGCTGCACGCGCTTCGGCTCGCCGGGCATCTTCGGGTGGTCCGGCGGGTAGGGCATGTCGCCCTGGCCGGCGGTGTCGTCCCGGTCGGCCCACTCCAGCAGCGGGCTGATGTCCCACGCGGTGTCGTCGATGCCGGCGTGCGGATCGCCGCGCTCGGCCAGCCGGGCCGGGACGGTGCGCAGGTCGAAGTCGTCGGGGTCGACGTCGGGCAGCTCGTCCCAGGCGACCGGGGTGGACACGGTGGCCCGGGCGTTGGCCCGCAGCGAGTAGGCGCAGGCGATCGTGCGGTCGCGGGCCATCTGGTTGTAGTCGACGAAGACGCGCTCGCCCCGCTGCTCCTTCCACCAGGCGGTGGTCACCAGCTCCGGCCGGCGCCGCTCCAGCTCGCGGGCCAGCGCGATGGTGGCCCGGCGCACCTCGGTGAACGTCCAGCGCGGCGCGATCCGCAGGTAGACGTGCACGCCACGGCCGCCGGAGGTCTTCGGCCAGCCGGTGACGCCCAACTCGCCGAGGAGCCCGCGCAGCTCCCCGGCGGCGGAGACCGCGTCGGCGAAGTCGGTGCCGGGCTGCGGGTCGAAGTCGATGCGCAACTCGTCGGGGCGGTCGACGTCGGCGGCACGCACCGGCCACGGGTGGAACACGATGGTGCCCATCTGGGCGGCCCAGGCCACGTGGGCCAGGTCGGCCGGGCAGAGCTCGGCCGCGCTGCGACCGCTCGGGAAGCTGATCGTGGTCGTCCGCACCCAGGGCGGCACGCCCCGCGCGGGCACCCGCTTCTGGAAGAACGCCTCCCCCTCGACGCCCTCCGGGAAGCGCTGCAACGTGGTGGGACGCTCGCGCAGGGCGCGCATGATGCCGTCACCCACCGCGAGGTAGTAGTGGAAGACGTCGGCCTTGGTGAAGCCGCGCTGCGGGAAGATGACCCGGTCGGGGCTGGTCAGCCGGACCTCGTGCCCGGCCACCTCGATCAGTTCGGCCGCAGCCTTCGTGCCACCCATTGCGCGACCATATGCCACACCTCCGACGTCCGACGTACCGTTGGCGGGTGAGTCTTGACGAGAGTGAACTGCCCCGTACCGAGGAAGAGTGGCGGGTCCGGCTCAGCCCGGAGGAGTTCCGGGTGCTGCGGGAGGCCGGCACCGAGCGCCCGTGGACCGGCGAGTACGTCGACACGAAGACGCCCGGGACCTACCACTGCCGGGCCTGCGGCGCGCAGCTCTACCCCAGCGACACGAAGTTCGACTCGCACTGCGGGTGGCCCAGCTTCGACGACGCGATCCCCGGCTCGGTCAAGGAGATCGAGGACCGCAGCCTGGGGATGAGCCGCACCGAGATCCGCTGCGCCCGGTGCGACAGCCACCTGGGTCACGTCTTCCGGGGCGAGGGTTTCACCCCGAAGGACACCCGGCACTGCGTCAACTCCGTCTCCATCCGGCTGGAGCCGCGCGCCGACGCCTGATCCGGCACCCGGGGTTCAGGCCGCCCGGGCCGGCGTCAGCCCGGCCATCAGCGAGACCTCGGCCGTACGCGACCGCTCGACGCGGCCGGCGAAGTCGCGTACGCGCGGGTCGGCGCCGACCGTCTGGTGCGCCCGGGCCAGGTCGGCCGCCGCCTCCTGGTGCGGGACGAGCAGGCCGAGCAGGACGCGGTCGACCTCGCCGTCCGGGGCGGCCCGCAGGCGTGCCATGTCCTCGGCGGCGGTCCCGTGCTGTCCGTGGTCGTGCCCGCGGGCGGCCTCGGCGGCGGCCGGTCCGGCGTCGCGCAGCCAGCCGCGCATCGTGGCGAGTTCGTCGGTCTCGGTCACCTCGATGGCGGCGACGAGGGTGTGCAGCTTCCGGTCGGTCACCCGGTCGCGGCTGAGCCGCACCATCTCGAGCGTCTGCTCGGTGTGTGCCGCCAACATGGCCAGGAAGACCACGTCCAGGCCGTTCATCCCGGTCGCGCTGGCCGCGGCCGGCCCCGGTGGCGCGGGGACGGACGACGCCGGGGCGGTCCGCGCGGCGCAGCCGGGGACGGTCAGCAGGACGGCGAGCAGGGCGACCGTGGGCAGCCGTCGCATGGCGTACTCCGATCCGGGAAGGGGTGACGGGTGCGGGTGCCGGGGGGACGGGCCGCACCCGTCCGGTCAGACCTGCGTCCAGAGCGCCGGCACGTGCGGCGGTTCCCAACCGGGGATCGCGGTGTGCGCCTGCCGGCAGCGGTACGTCAGCCCGCCGTAGGTGACCTGGTCGCCGACCTGGTAGGCCCGGCCCGCCGTCCAGCTGCCGCCCGGCGCGGGCGGGGTGGTCGGGGCGGCGGTGGGGGTCGGGGTGGGCGACGGGGCCGGCGGGGTCGGGCTCGGGGTGGGCGACGGGTTGCCGCCCCCGCCGACCTGGAGGTCGACGCAGGAGTAGAACGCGTTGGCGGTGTCCGCGATGTTCCACACAGCGAGGACCTTCTGCCGTCCCGGGTAGCCGCCCAGGTTGACGGTGTGCGAGACGGTGGCGCCGGGCTGCTGCCCGCCGCCGTTGAAGACGGCCACCCGGGTGCCGCCGATGAAGTACTCCCAGTTGCTGGTGGCGTGCCGGGCGGTGTTGGTCCAGGTGAAGGTGACGGAGCTGCCGACCGAGGTGGCGGGCCAGCCCCGGCTGTCGTCGTTGAGGACGGCGAACTGGGCGATCCCCGCGTGGCAGCTGCGCAGCCCCTTCGGCCCCTCGACGCTCTGCGGCTCGTACTTGATCTGCCCGCAGTCGGGGACCCGCCCCTGAGCGCAGAGCGCCTGGCGGCTCGGCGGGCCGGACACGTAGCCGTGGGCCTGGGCGGGCGCCGCGACGGCGAGTGCGGAGACGACGGCGCCCGTCGCCACGAGCGGGATGGTGATTCTTCGACGCATGGTGGCAGCTCCTTCGGACTTAAGCCTGGTGAGGTGCCACTCAACATAAATTAAAGCTTGTTAACAGTAAAGACTCCTGTCGATAGAAACATCGCGCCTTCTGCACACGCAGGGTGACCGTCAGAGCAGCAACAGGCTGCCCCGCTCGTCCACCCGGTCGGCGGACTCGTCGTCCAGCCAGACGCCACCGGTGGCGAGGTAGCGGAAGCGGTACTCCCCCGGGCCGAGTCGTACGGTGACCGTCCGGGTGCCGTCCCGCCGCGGGAGGAGTTCGTGCCGTCCCGGCTCCCAGCCGTTGAAGGAGCCGACCACGCTGACCGGGCCGGGCGGGGTGTCGCGGGGCAGGCTGAAGGTGACCCGTACCTGGTTGCCGAAGAGCTTGTTCCGCTTGATCATGTCGTGTTCCTCCGGGGTCGCGCGCGGTCACCCGGTACAACGCCCGACACGCCGGGGGCGACACGCCGCCACCCCGGAGTGACCTGGGCCGATCCGCCCGCACGGCATGGTCCGGTTGCCGCACGCTCGAGGAAATGTGTCGGCCTTCGGGGGGTTCTGTCGTGGCGACGTGCGAGGTCTGCGGTAACGACTACTGGATGGCGTTCGAGGTGCGGACCGTCAGCGGCGACGTGCACACCTTCGACTGCTTCGAGTGCGCCGCGCACAAGCTGGCGCCGATCTGCGAGCACTGCCAGGTCAAGATCGTCGGGCACGGGGTGGAGGTGTCCGGCCGGTTCTTCTGCTGCGCGCACTGCGCCCGCGCGGAGGAGGGCGCCCGGGGCGCCGAGATCCGCGACGCGGTCGGCGCCCGCCCCGCCTGAGGCCGACGGTCGGCCGGCCGTCGCCGCAATGGCCGCCCGGTCGGCCGGGCGCACCGGCGGCACGCGGGGCAGCGGGGCGGCTGGCCCACGGGCCCGGCCTACCATCGGGGGGTGCCACAGCTCCCCGTGCCGAGGACCGCCTCGTTCGCCGACCTCGACGCCCGCACCTTCCACGACCTGCTCCGGCTCCGGATCGACGTGTTCGTGGTGGAGCAGGCGTGCCCGTACCCGGAACTCGACGGGCGCGACGTCGAGCCGGGCACCCGCCACCTCTGGCTCGACGACGGCGGCGAGCCCCTGGCGTACCTGCGGATCCTCGCCGACCCGGGCGGCGTGGCGCGGATCGGGCGGGTGGTGGTGGCACCGAAGGCGCGCGGCGGCGGGCACGCGGGCCGGCTGATGGCCGCGGCGCTGGAGCTGGTCGGCGACCGCCCCTGCGTGCTGGAGGCCCAGTCCCACCTGGTCGGCCTCTACGCCCGCCACGGCTTCGCCGTCGCCGGCCCCGAGTACGTCGAGGACGGCATCCCGCACACCTCGATGCGCCGGGAAGGCATTGACCAGGGCCGATAAATATGGCAGCCTCCGGGCAGAGCCGTCGCGGAAGCCACGCAGCGCGCACGGGAGGGGCAACTCCCGGGCCGTCCGGGCGTCGTCGTCCGACCTCTCCTCCCGGGGGCTCCCCATGTCCACTCAACTTCGCACCTCCCGCCTGGCGTGGCTGCTCGCCGTCGCGGCGATCGCCGTGCTGCTGCTGACCACGGCCCTGGCCAACCCCGTGTCGGCGCACGGCTCCGTGGTGGACCCGGCGTCACGCAACTACGGCTGCTGGCAGCGCTGGGGCAGCGACTTCCAGAATCCCCGGATGGCCACCGAGGACCCGATGTGCTGGCAGGCCTGGCAGGCCAACCCGAACGCCATGTGGAACTGGAACGGCCTGTTCCGCGAGGGCGTCGCCGGCAACCACCAGGCCGCCATCCCCAACGGCCAGCTCTGCTCCGGCGGCCGGACCGAGGGCGGTCGCTACAACGCCCTCGACACGGTCGGCGCCTGGAAGACCTCCCCGGTCTCCAGCAACTTCCGGGTCCGCCTCTACGACCAGGCCAGCCACGGCGCGGACTACATCCGGGTGTACGTGACCAGGCAGGGCTTCAACGCGCTCACCGAGCCGCTGGGCTGGGACGACCTGGAACTGGTCGGCCAGATCGGCAACACCCCGGCGTCGGGGTGGAAGCCGGAGCCCACCGGCGTGTCCATCGAGATCCCGGCGAACGCGCCGGGACGCACCGGGCGGCACGTCGTCTACACCATCTGGCAGGCCAGCCACCTCGACCAGTCGTACTACCTGTGCAGCGACGTCGACTTCTCCGGCGGGCCGACCAACCCGCCGCCGACGACGCCGCCGCCCACCACTCCCCCGCCGACCACCCCGCCGCCGACCACCCCGCCGCCCACGACCCCGCCGCCGGCCGGGGCCTGCACGGCGACGTACCGGGTGACCGGGCAGTGGGGCGGAGGCTTCCAGGGTGAGGTGACGGTGACCGCCGGTGGTGGGGCCGTCAAGGGCTGGTCCGTGACCTGGACCTACGCCAACGGCCAGCAGGTCACCTCGGCGTGGAACGCGACCGTGACCACCAGCGGCACGCGGGTCGTCGCCCGCAACGCGGAGCACAACGGGTCGCTGGCCCCCGGGGCGAGCACCACGTTCGGCTTCCTCGGCTCGTGGTCCGGCACCAACAGCACGCCGACACCCACCTGCACGACCGTGGTCTGATCCGCACCGGAACCCCGGCCGGGGTCGCAGCCCACTCCCTCCGGGCGCGACCCCGGCCGGCCCGCGTCGGCACCCTCAGGCCGCTGTCGAGCTGCCCCACCGGTGGGACCACCACCGGGCGGGCGGCCGGGCGTCAGACGAGGCAGTTGACGATGTCGGCGACCGAGCGGCGACGACCGGTGTAGAACGGGATCTCCTCCCGGACGTGCCGGCGGGCACCGGAGGCCCGCAGGTCGCGCATCAGGTCGACGATCCGGTGCAGCTCGTCGGCCTCGAACGCGAGCATCCACTCGTAGTCGCCGAGCGCGAACGAGGCGACCGTGTTGGCCCGCACGTCCGGGTAGCCGCGGGCCATCTTGCCGTGCTCGGCGAGCAGCTCGCGCCGCTCGGCGTCCGGCAGCAGGTACCACTCGTAGGAGCGGACGAACGGGTAGACGCAGACGTAGGAGCGCGCCTCCTCGCCGGCCAGGAACGCCGGGATGTGGCTCTTGTTGAACTCCGCCGGCCGGTGCAGCGCCATCTGCGACCAGACCGGGGTGAGCGCCCGACCCAGCGTCGTGCGGCGGAACCGCAGGTACGCGTCCTGGAGGTCGTCGCTGGAGGCGGAGTGCCACCAGATCATCAGGTCGGCGTCGGCGCGCAGCCCCGAGACGTCGTACGTGCCGCGGACGACCACGTCCTTGCCGGCCAGCTCCGCGAAGAGCGCCTCGACCTCGCCGGTGACGTTGTCGCGCAGCGACGGCAGCGGGCTGGTGGCCCGGTACACCGACCACATCGTGTAGCGGATGCTGTCGTTGAGCTCCCGCAGCCGGGCCGCGTTGGTCTGCTCGGTCATGTCCCCGGTCCTCCCAGTGCTGTGATGATCTCCTCGGCCGCCGTCTCGCCGGAGCGGACGCAGATCGGGATGCCCACCCCGTCGTACCCGGCGCCGGCCAGGGCCAGGGTCGGGTGGCTCGCCCGCAGGGCCGCCCGCGCGGCGGCCACCCGGTCGGCGTGCCCCGGGGTGTACTGCGGCAGCGACCCGCCCCAGCGCTGCACGTGGCCGGCGACCGGCGCGGGCAGCGGCACGCCGAGCACCGCCGACAGTTCCCGGTGCACGGTGGCGGCCAGGTCCTCGTCGGTGCGCTGCACCTGCCGTTCCTCGCCGTAGCGGCCCACGGAGGCGCGGACGAGCGCCAGCCCGTCGGTGCGGCGCAGGTGGCCCCACTTGGTGGTGAAGAAGGTCGACGCCTTGATCAGCAGACCCTCGGTGCTCGGCACCAGGAAGCCTGACAGCTCCGGCAGCTCCGGCTCGGGCAGCGCCAGGGTGACCAGCGCGACGCTGGCGTAGTCCAGCCCGCCGACGCCCTCGGCCACCTGCGGGGCCGGGCCGCCGAGCAGCCGGGCCGCCGGGCGGGCCGGCACGGCCAGCACCACGGCGTCGACGTCGACCGACTCCGCCTCGCGGGTGGGGCCGACGGTCAGCCGCCACCCGGCCCCGGCCGGGGCCAGCTCGCGTACCGCCGCGCCCCGCCGGATCGTCGCCCCGCTGGCCGCCGCCGCGGCCTCGACCAGCGTGCTGAGCCCGCCGGCCAGGGTGCCGAAGACCGGCGCCCCCGGCGCGCGGGGGGCCGCGGCCTGCGCGGCGCGCACCGCGCCCACCAGGGTGTGCTCCACCCGGGCAGTGCGGGCCAGCGCGGGCATGGTGGTGGTCAGGGAGAGGCCGTCGGCCCGGCCGGCGTAGACGCCGCCGAGCATCGGGTCCACCAGCCGGTCGACCACCTCGTCGCCGAACCGGGCCCGGACCAGCGCGCCGACGGAGACGTCCTCGTCCGCGCCGAGCAGCGGACGGCCGGCGTCGACGTCGGCGTCCGCCGCCGGCCGCGCGACCGTGGCCACCCGCTCCAGGTCCCCGGGTACGCCGACCAGCGTGCCGCCCGGGATCGGGCGCAGCCCCCCGTCGACCACGAGCGCGGCCTGCCCGACGGTGGGGTGCACGATCCCCTCGCCGAGGCCGAGCCGGCGGACCAGGGCCACGGCGGCGGACTCGCCCCCGGCCGGGTCGCGCATCAGGAACGACTCGGCGCCGAACTCCACCGGCGAGCCGGCCAGTTCGCCGGTGCGCAGCTTGCCGCCGAGCGCGCCGGACTGCTCGTACACCGTGATCTCGGTGCCGGCGGGAGCGCGGTCGCGCAACCGGACCGCGGCGGCCAGCCCGGCGATCCCGCCGCCGACCACCGCCACCCGCCACGGCGCCCGCATGCCGCTCAGCCCCGGTCGCCCGACTCGGCGGACAGCTCGTGCACCAGGGCGACCACCCGGGTCAGCACGTCGGGGTCGGTCTCCGGCAGCACCCCGTGCCCCAGGTTGAACACGTGTCCGGGGGCGGCCCGGCCCTGCTCCAGGATCCGCCGCACCTCGGCCTCGACCACCGGCCACGGCGCGAACAGCACGCACGGGTCGAGGTTGCCCTGCACGGCCCGCTCCGGCCCGATCCGCCGGGTCGCCGCGTCCAGCGGCGTACGCCAGTCGACGCCCACCACGTCGGCACCGGCCTCGCCCATCGCGCCGAGCAGCTCGCCGGTGCCCACGCCGAAGTGGATCCGGGGCACGCCCGCGTCGGCCAGCCCGGCCAGCACGCCCGCCGAGTGCGGCAGCACGAAGCGACGGTAGTCGGCCTCCGACAGCGCGCCGGCCCACGAGTCGAAGAGCTGCACCGCGGACACCCCCGCGGCCACCTGCACCCGCAGGAACTCCAGCGTCACCTCGGCCAGCCGGCCGCAGAGCGCGTGCCACAGCTCCGGCTGGCCGTACATCATCGCCTTGGTCTTCGCGTGGGTCCGCGACGGGCCGCCCTCGACCAGGTAGCTGGCCAGGGTGAACGGCGCGCCGGCGAAGCCGATCAGCGGGGTGGCGCCCAGCTCGGCGACGAGCATCCGGACCGCCTCGTCCACGTACGACACGTCGTCGCGGGTGATCGGCCGGATCCGCTCCACGTCGGTCAGGGTGCGCACGGGCTCGGCGACCACCGGGCCGGTGCCGGGCACGATGTCCAGGTCCACCCCGGCGGCGGCGACCGGCACCACGATGTCGCTGAACAGGATCGCGGCGTCCACGCCGTGCCGGCGTACCGGCTGGAGGGTGATCTCGGTGACCAGGTCGGGGCGGCGGCAGGACTCCAGCATCGCCACGTTGGCCCTGATCGCGCGGTACTCCGGCAGCGACCGGCCGGCCTGGCGCATGAACCAGACGGGGGTGTGCGGGCCGGACTGACGCCGGCAGGCCCGGACGAAGGGCGAGTCGGCCGGTCCGCCGGGGCGGGGTTCTTCGTCTCGGGCGTCGGCGCCCGTCGTCGTGGTGCTCATCGCGGCCATCGTGCCACGGGGGACGGGACCGGCAGCGGGCAGCGCCGCCTTTTGTGACCCCGGTCAGCCCGCTGGCGGCGGCCCCGGCGTCAGACGGCGTCGGCGCGCCTCTCGGGCGGGCGGGCGGCCGGCGGCATAGGCTGCCGGCATGGCCCCCCCGATCGCGCTCCCGGAGACCTTCGCCCGCGCGGTCACCGGGCTGCGGTCCGCGGCGCCCCGGTCGGAGATCGTGCTGGAGGAGGTCGGCGCGCCGCAGCGACTCGCCCCGTACGCCTTCGCGCTCTCCGCCACCGTCCTGCGCGACGGCGAGGAGGTGGCCTCCGGGCGGCTCATCCTGCTGCACGACCCGGCCGGCCACGAGGCGTGGCAGGGCACCCTGCGGCTGGTCACCTACGTGACGGCGGAGCTGGAGGTCGACCTGGCCGCCGACCCGCTGCTGCCCGGGGTGGGCTGGACGTGGCTGACCGACGCCCTGGAGGCGCAGGACGCGGAGCACCGGGCGATCGGCGGCACCATCACCCAGACCATGTCGACGCGCTTCGGTGACCTGGCCGGGCCGCCCGCCGCCGGCGACATCGAGATCCGCGCCTCCTGGACGCCGGTCGACGACGATCTCGCCCCGCACCTGCTGGCCTGGTGCGCGCTGCTGGCCTCGACCGCCGGGCTTCCCCCGCCCGGGGTGACCGCGCTGTCGGAGCGTCGCCCCGCCGGCGCGGCCTGACCCCGCGACGGGTCACCTCACAGATACTTCTCGGCCTCGTTGCAGACCTTGTCCATGCCCTGGATGGCCCTGTCGTAGGCCGCCTTGTTGCCGTTCGCCGCCGCGGCGAGCGCGGTGGTGAGCTTGTCCAGGCAGTTGGCGATGACCTTCTTCTGCCGGGCCTGCTCGTCCCGGTCGTTGCGGGTGCCGGTGAGGTCCTGCTCGGTGTCGCCGAGCTTGTCCCGGACCGCCTGGAGGTCGGTCTTGAGCTTCTCGATCTCCTTGCCGTTCGCCGTGATGGTGCCGTCGCGCTGGCTGACCTCGCTGGCCATCTTCTTCTCGGTCCGGTCCAGCTCGTTGGTGGTCGACACGAACAGGCCGGTCATCACCCCGCCGAGGACGAAGAGCAGCCCGGCCACGACCGCCAGGACGAGCACCTTGTGGCTCTTGCGTGGGCCGCCGGGCGCGGGGGCGCCGAAGGGCGGGGCGGAGCCGGGCGGGGCGGACAACGGCTGTCCGAAGGCCGGACCGGAGGCCGGGGGGACCGACATCGGCTGCCCGAAGGCCGGCCCGCCGGAGGCCTGACCGGCGTGGGGCGACGCGCTGCCGGGGCCGTAGCCGGGCGACGCCGGCGGGGCCGACTGCGGGTAGCCGGAGGGCCCGGCCGGCGGCGCGGACTGCGGGTAGCCGGCGGACGGGGCCGGGTTGTACTGCTGCGGCGCCGGGGCGTACTGCTGGCCGGCGTCCTGCTGTTCGGGCGAGTACGGGCGCGGGCTGCCGTAGGTGGTGCCGTGCGGGGCGCCGCCCGACGGCGGCTGACCGGGCGCGGCCGGCGGGTACGGCGGGTAGCCCTCCGGCCCGGTCGGTGGCTGGGACATGTCGTTCTTCCTCCACGTGTGCTGGTCCGGCGCGTGAGCCGCCGGGCCGAGGGGGTGGTTGGGCGCTGACGAGGTCAGCAGATCTTGAAACCGTCGCAGGCGACCTTGATCGGTACGGCGAGACCGATCCCCTCGGCGTTGCGGGCCTTGGCGGTGGCGATGCCGACGACCTGCTTGCTGCCGTTGATGACCGGGCCGCCCGAGTTGCCGGGGTTGATCGGGGCGTCGAACTGGATGACCGGGCCCTCGCCGCCGCCGGCCTCGCGGAAGGCGCTCACCACACCGGTGGTGACGCTGTCCTCCAGGCCGAGCGGCGCGCCGACGACCACGATCTGCTGCCCGGACTTCACCGCGGCGGGCGCCGCGACCAGGCCGGTGAACTTGCCGTTGGTCCGCAGGTGGGCGACGTCGTTGGCCTCGTCGACGCGCACGATGGTCGCCGGGAAGCGCTGGTCGGTGCGCTCCAGGAAGACCTCGCGCTCGCCGGTCTGCCAGAGCGCGTCCACCACGTGGTAGTTGGTGAACAGGTTGGTGCCCCCGCCCGCGGCCGGCTTGCCGATCGCGAAGGCGGTGCCGGTGGAGTTGCCGGCCCGGACGCGGAACACGCTGGGCAGCACGGCGCTGGCCACGGCCTCCGGGTTGAACGCGGCGCCGGCCTGCTTCTCCAGCGCCCCCGCCCGGGACTCCAGGCCGTCGAGCCGGGTGCCGTCGGCCGCCTGCGCCGCCGCCACCCTGCTGTCGGTGTCGCCCAGCCGGTTGGAGAGCCGGTTGATCTGGTACGCCTGCACGCCCGTCACCACGGCCAGCAGGCCGGCGAGCACGAGCGCGGTGATGGTGAGCCCGCGCCCCTTCGTCGCCGGCACCGGCCCGGCGGGGTACGGCTGGCCCGGCCCGGGGCCCTGGGGGTGGCCGTGGCCGGGCGGCTGGCCGGGGACACCCGGCGGCGTCGACCCGGACGCGGGGGACCAGCCGGGCCCCGGGGTGACCCCGGGTGGCGTCGACGGGCCCGGGGTGGTGGACGGCGCGCCGCCGTGTCCCCAGCCGCTGGCGGCGGGTGCGGCGGCGGGGGCGGGCGCGTTGGCCGGGGCCGCGCCCCACTGGCCCGGCTGCGCGGGCGGCGACCAGGCGGGTCGGGGGGCCGAGGGCTGCCCGGGGGCGCCCGGCGGCAGGTACGCGGAGCCGACCGGTTCGATCCGGGGCGGCAGTGGTCCGGGGCGGGCCGTCCCTGGCGGGAACCCGCCGTCACCCGGTCCCGTCGGGCCCTTGTCCGCCGACCCGTAGCCAGTCATGATCGCCTTGCCCTCCCGTAGACGCCCCGCTCCGCACGCGGGAACCTGATGATGCCGTACCCGCGCAACGGCCCGATGGACCGTACCTGCGTCAACGGGCTTTGTCTTCCCCTATGTCCGGCCCCCGGAAGGACATCCGGCGGTCGCCCGGCGACACACACCGGACCGGCTTCACCCACCGCGTCGCGTCGCGCACTAGGGTTGTCAGGTGACCGACGAACCACCCCTGCGCCGTCGGCCCGCCGAAAGCCGTACGGGAAACGATGCGCACCACCCGCCGTCGGCCCGACCGGAGCCGGAGGCCGCGGGGACCGAACCGACCGCCGACGGGCCCGTTCCGCTGACCGCCCCGCGCGAGGGCACACCCCAGCCGGCGGCCACGCCCGGCGAGCTGGACGACGTCCTGGCCCGCTTCGCCGCAGGCACCGGCCCCGTCGCCCTCGACGCCGAACGCGCCTCCGGCTACCGCTACAGCCAGCGGGCCTACCTGGTGCAGCTGCGCCGGGCCGGTTCCGGCACGGCGCTGATCGACCCGCTGCCGCTGCCCGACCTGAGCGCCCTCGACACGGTGATCGGCGAGGCCGAGTGGGTGCTGCACGCTGCCAGCCAGGACCTGCCCTGCCTGGCCGAGCTGGGGCTGCGGCCCCGCCGGCTGTTCGACACCGAACTGGCCGCCCGGCTGGCCGGATTCGAGCGGGTCGGCCTGGCCGCGCTGACCGAGCAGCTACTCGGCTACAGCCTGGAGAAGCACCACTCGGCGGCCGACTGGTCGAGCCGCCCGCTGCCGGAGTCCTGGCTGACCTACGCCGCGCTCGACGTGGAGATGCTGGTCGACCTGCGCGACGCGCTCGACGAGGAGCTGACCCGGCAGGGCAAGTCCGCGTGGGCGGCGGAGGAGTTCGCCGCGCTGGTGCGCACCGGCGCCCGGCCGCCGAAGGTGCGGGCCGAGCCGTGGCGCCGCACGTCCGGCATCCACCGGGTCCGTGGCGCGCGGGCCCAGGCCCGCGTCCGTTCCCTCTGGTACGCGCGGGACCAGATCGCCGCGCGGCGGGACGCCGCCCCGGGGCGGGTGCTGCCGGACTCGGCCATCGTCGCGGCGGCGGAGCTGGATCCGAGGGACGAGAAGACCCTGCTCACCCTGCCCGGCTTCGGTGGCCGCTCGGTGCGCCGGCTGGCCCGCACCTGGCTCGCCGCGCTCGACGACGCGCGGCAGCTGCCCGAGGACGCGCTGCCGGTCGCCCCGACGGTCGAGGGGCCCCCGCCGCCGCACCGCTGGGCGGAACGGGACCCGGTGGCGGCGGCCCGGCTGGCCCGCTGCCGGGAGGTGGTGGTCCGGATCGCCGGCGCGCACCAGCTGCCGCCGGAGAACCTGATCGCCCCCGACTCGATCCGCCGGCTGGCGTGGGTGCCTCCGGAGGAGGTCACGGAGGCGGCCGTCGCGGAGACCCTCCGGGGCTTCAACGCCCGCGAGTGGCAGATCACCCTGCTCCTTCCCGCCCTCACGGAGGCCCTCACCGATCCGCCCCCCGCCCCTTGAGCCGGCGGTGTGGGGTGGGCCACACGGGGGCGGGTGCCAGTGTTGGTTACTGGCGAGTAGCATCCGGAGGAACACGCCCGTGCCGGCGACCTTCGTCCGGTCCGTAGTGCCGCCTGCCGGCACGCAGGCCGGATCAGGTCGAAGAGGAGGCTCAAGTGCCCCGTGAAGTTCGGGATGTCGTCTTCGTCGACGGCGTCCGTACCCCGTTCGGCAAGGCGGGTGGCATGTACGCCAACACCCGCGCCGACGACCTGGTGATCCGCTGCATCCGCGAGCTGCTGCGCCGTAACCCGCAGCTGCCGCCGGAGCGGGTCGAGGAGGTCGCGATCGCCGCCACCACCCAGATCGGCGACCAGGGCCTGACCATCGGCCGGACCGCCGCCCTGCTGGCGGGCCTGCCCAAGACCGTCCCCGGCTTCGCGATCGACCGGATGTGCGCCGGCGCCATGACCGCGGTGACCACCGTCGCCAGCGGCATCGCCATGGGCGCCTACGACATCGCGATCGCCGGCGGCGTCGAGCACATGGGCCGCCACCCGATGGGCGAGGGCGTCGACCCCAACCCGCGGATCGTCGCCGAGAAGCTGGTCGACCCGTCCGCGCTGGTCATGGGCGCGACCGCGGAGAACCTGCACGACCGGGTCCCGCACATCACCAAGGCGCGCACCGACGCGTTCGCGCTCGCCTCGCAGCAGAAGACCGCCAAGGCGTACGCCAACGGCAAGCTCCAGGACGACCTGGTGTCCGTGGCGGTCCGCGACGAGGAGAACGCCTGGGGCATGGCCACGGTCGACGAGGCCCCCCGGGACACCTCGCTGGAGAAGCTCGCCACCCTGAAGACCCCGTTCCGCCCGCACGGCAAGGTCACTGCGGGCAACGCGGCCGGCCTGAACGACGGCGCCACCGCCAGCCTGCTCGCCTCCGAGGACGTGGCCCGCGAGCTGGGCCTGCCGGTCGCCATGCGGCTGGTGTCGTTCGGCTTCGTCGGCGTCGAGCCCGAGGTGATGGGCGTCGGCCCGATCCCGTCGACCGAGAAGGCGCTGCGCCTCGCCGGCCTGACCATCGACGACATCGGCCTGTTCGAGCTGAACGAGGCGTTCGCCGTGCAGGTGCTCGCCTTCCTCGACCACTTCGGCATCGCCGACGACGACCCGCGGGTCAACCCGTGGGGCGGCGCGATCGCCATCGGCCACCCGCTCGCCTCCTCGGGCGTACGGCTGATGACCCAGCTCGCCCGGCAGTTCGCCGAGCACCCCGAGGTCCGCTACGGCGTCACCGCCATGTGCATCGGCATCGGCATGGGCGGCACGGTCATCTGGGAGAACCCGCACTGGGAGGGTGGAGACAAGTGAGCGCGCTCGCCGCACCGAACGAGGTCGTCACCCGGGCGCTGCTGCGCCAGGTGAACGTACCGGGGCTGGACCGGCCGGCCGCCCTGATCACCCTGGACAACGGCTTCGACCACACCAAGCCCAACAGCTTCGGCCCGGGCGGCCTGACCAGCCTGGACGAGGCGATCACCGCCGCCCTGGCCGCGAACCCGGCGTTCGTCGCGGTCACCGGCAAGCCGTACGTCTTCTGCGTGGGCGCGGACATCACCAGCCTCCCGCAGCTCGCCGACCGCGAGCAGGCGCTGGAGATCGGGCGGCTCGGCCACCGGGTCTTCGCCCGGCTCAAAGACAGCGAGGTCCCGACCTTCGCCTTCGTCAACGGCGCGGCGATGGGCGGCGGCCTGGAGCTGGCGCTGCACTGCCACTACCGGACGCTCTCCGGCGGGGTGGCGGCGCTGGCGCTGCCCGAGGTCTTCCTCGGCCTGGTCCCCGGTTGGGGCGGCACGCAGCTGCTGCCGAACCTGATCGGCATCCCGGCGGCGACGCAGGTGATCATCCAGAACCCGCTGATGCAGAACAAGATGCTCAAGCCGAAGCAGGCCGCCGAGATGGGCATCGCGGACGTGCTGCTGGAGCCGGCGGACTTCCTGGAGCGGTCCCTGGAGTGGGCCGCCGGCGTCGTCCGGGGCGAGGTCACCGTGACCCGGCCCGAGGTCGACAAGGACATGTGGGCGGGCGTGCTCTACTTCGCCCGGCAGACCCTCGACCAGCGGCTGCACGGCGCGGTCCCGGCCGCGTACAAGGCGCTGGACCTGCTGGAGACGGCGAAGGACGCCGACTTCGCCACCGGCACCGCCGCCGAGGACGAGGCCCTCGCGGACCTGGTCTTCTCCGAGGAGCTGCGCAGCGGCCTCTACGCGTTCGACCTGGCGCAGCGGCGGGCCAAGCGGCCGGCCGGCGCGCCGGACAAGGGGCTGGCCCGCCCGGTCACCAAGGTGGGCATCGTCGGCGCCGGCCTGATGGCCAGCCAGCTCGCCCTGCTCTTCGCCCGCCGCCTCCAGGTGCCGGTCGTCATGACCGACCTGGACCAGGCCCGGGTGGACAAGGGCGTCGGCTACGTGCACACCCAGATCGAGAAGGCCGTCAGCAAGGGCCGGATGGACAAAGGCACGGCCGCCAAGCTGTACGGCCTGGTCAGCGGCTCGGTCGACAAGGGCGTCTTCGCGGACGCCGACTTCGTCATCGAGGCCGTCTTCGAGGACCTGGCCGTCAAGAAGCAGGTCTGGGCCGAGCTGGAGAAGATCGTCAAGCCGGAGGCGGTGCTGGCCACCAACACCTCCTCCCTGTCGATCACGGCGATGGCCGAGGAGCTGGAGCACCCCGAGCGGGTGGTCGGCTTCCACTTCTTCAACCCGGTGGCGGTGCTGCCGCTGCTGGAGATCGTCCGGGGCGAGCGCACCGACGACGCCACGCTCGCCACCGCGTTCGCGGTCGGCAAGCAGCTGAAGAAGTCCTCCGTGCTGGTCTCCGACGCCCCGGCGTTCGTGGTCAACCGGCTGCTCACCCGCTTCCTCGGCACCGTCTTCGCCGCCGTGGACGCGGGCACCCCGCTGGACGTGGCCAACAGCGCGCTGGACCCGCTGGGCCTGCCGATGCGCCCGCTCGCCCTGCTCCAGCTCGTCGGGCCGGCCGTCGCGTACCACGTGGGCGGCACCCTGCACGCCGCGTTCCCGGACCGCTTCGGCGTCAGCGAGAACCTCAAGCGGATCGCCGACTCCGGTCAGCCGATCGTCGTCGACGACCAGATCAACGACGAGGTGGCCAAGCTGCTCGTGGTGGGCGACCAGCCGCTCACCGCCGAGCAGGTGCGCCAGAACGCGCTCGACGCGCTGGCCCAGGAGATCCGGCTCATGCTCGACGAGGGCGTCGTCGCCGAGGCGCAGGACATCGACCTGTGCATGATCCTCGGCGCGGGTTGGCCGTTCCACCTGGGCGGCATCACGCCGTACCTGGACCGGACCGGCACCTCGGAACGGGTCACCGGCCAACGGTTCCTGCCGCACGGTGCGGCCAGCCTGCCCGCCTGAAAGGTGTAAGGAAGGGCCCCTTCCTAACGCATAGCGTTAGGAAGGGGCCCTTCCTTACACCTACGCCCCCCGCGTTCGCGGTGGTTGCCCCGTCCAGCTTGGATGGAGGTGGCCACCGCGTTCGTCGTTGCGGCCGATACGGTCGGGGTCGGGACAGCGGTAGCGTGCCGTGGCTGGCTACGATCACCCGTTCGCACCCTCGCCTGGAGCTGATCATGTCCTCACCGCCGGTCGATCCCTGGTCCGGGCAGCCGGAGCACGACGCCCACTACGACTTCCATCCGCCGCGACCGGACGGTTACCCGGCACCGCCCGCCGATGGTTGGGCCTCCCCGCCGGGCGGGCAGCCGCCGGCGGGTGGCGGCTGGCCCACCACGCCGCACCCCCACCCCCCGCAGGCCCAGCCGCACCCCGGACCCACCTCCGCCCAGCCGTACCCCGGGCCCACCTCCGCCCAGCCGTACCCGGGGCCCACGTCCGCCCAGCCCTACCCGGGGCCCACCTCCGCCCAGCCGTACCCCGGGCCCACGTCAGGCCAGCCGCACCCCACCCAGCCTTACGGCGGCTATCCGGTGACGCCGCAGGGCGGATTCCCGGCCAGCCCGTACGCCGGCTACCCGCCGCCTCCCGGCGCGGGCCAGCCGGCGAGGCCCCACCAGCTGGTGCTGACCCTCGGCATCGTCGGGCTGCTGGTGCTCTGCCTCGGCGGAGGTGGCATCGCCTACCTCGCCTACGACGGCGATCAGGGCGCCGACCCCAGGCCCACGCCGAGCGCGTCCCCCACCACGGCGGCGCCGAGCGCCACGCCGAGCGCCGTCACCTCGTCCGAGGCCGCCCCGTCGCCGGAGTCCAGCGACGCCCCGCAGATCAGGGTCGTCACGCCGGAGACCCTCGGGGGCCGCCCGAAGAGCACCGAGCCGACCCTGCGGAAGGCCGCCGACGACATGGTCCGCGAGCTGCGGTCCTCGGTACGCGGCGAGACCGGCGTCGCGGGCGCCTTCTACGGCAGCGCCGACGAGCGGAACATGGTCATGGTGATCGCCGCCAGCACCTTCGTGCTCAACCCGGAACGGGAGCTCGACGACGCGGTCAAGGGCATCTCGAAGGACCTGGCCGTCAAGCGGTTGACCACCATCGCGCCCGGGCCGCTCGGCGGCCTGGCCAAGTGCGGCGACGGCGAGTCGGCCGGCGTGCCGCTGGGCGTCTGCGCGTGGGCCGACCACGGCAGCGTCGGGCTCATCGTGATGTTCTTCTCCTCCTCGGCAGCCACGGCGGCGGAGTTCGTCGCCTTCCGCAGCCAGATCGAGCAGAAGTACTGACCGGCACCCGCCCGGTGCGCGCCGCCGTCCACGACCGACGCGGGGCGTCGGGCGTGGCCGGGGCCGCACGGACCACGATCTCCCTCGCGCAGACCCGGAGCTGACCGATGTCCTACCCACCCGCCAACTCCTACCCGCCGCCGGACGGCGGAGGCGGTCCGTACGGCTCGTACCCGCCGCCACACCCCGGCGGATACGGACCGCCGCCGGCACAGCCCGGCGGATACGGGCCACCGCCGGCACAGCCCGGCGGATACGGGCCGTCGCCCCACGCCGGCGGGTACGGGCCGCAGCCCGGCGGGTACGGGACGCCGCCCTCGCAGGCCGGCGGGTCCGGTCCGCCACCGTACGGGGGCGGGTCAGGGGCGTACGGCGGCCCGCCGGCGCCGCGGAAGTCGAACGCCGGCAAGGTCGTGCTGATCTCGCTCGCCGTGGTGCTGGTGCTCTGCCTGGGCGGCGCGGCGATCGTCGCCTTCGCCGTCAAGGACGACGTCACGGAGACCGTCGACGCCACCCGGACCCGGGTCGTCGCGCCGGCGACCCTCGCCGGGCGGCCCAGGGCGACGGACCCGACGCTCCAGGCCGGCGCCCGGGAGCTCGAGGCGGAACTCAACAAGACGATCCCCGGAGCCAGCAGCACCGTCGGCGAGTTCTACGGCACCCTCACCGGCAGGAACCTCGTGATGATCGCCGCCGCGTCCGGCCTGAACCCGGACCCGGCCAAGACGCTCGAGGACACCATCAGGGGCGCGCGCACCAGCGACGTACGGCTGGGCGAGATGAAGACCGTGGACCCGGGACCGCTCGGCGGCGAGGCCAAGTGCGGCGACGCCAAGGCGCAGGACGTGGCGCTCGGCGTCTGTGTGTGGAGCGACAAGGGCAGCGTCGGCATGGTCATCATCTACTTCAAGACGGGCCAGCAGGCCCACGCCGAGTTCGCCACCATCCGGGGACAGGTCGAGCAGAAGTCCTGATCCGTACGGCAGCGCGGGGGCCCGCCCACGACGGTGGACGGGCCCCTTTCGCGTCAGCCCGCCGTGGCGGCCCGCTCGGCGGCGCTGCGCAGCACGCAGAACTCGTTGCCCTCCGGGTCGGCGAGCACCACCCAGCCCGAACCGTCGGGGCGGCGCTGGTCGGCGACCTGGGTGGCACCGATGCCCACCAGGCGCGCGACCTCCTCGTCCCGGGTCCGGTCCGTGGGCTCCACGTCGAGGTGGAGGCGGTTCTTCACCTCCTTGCCGTCCGGCACCGCCACGAAGAGCACCTCCGGTCCTCCCGGGGGCAGCAGCATGGCCTCCGGGTCGCCGGGGAAGTCGTCCGGCTGGCGGGGGCAGTCGAAGACCTGCGCCCAGAAGCCGGACAGCGCGTACGTGTCGCGGCAGTCGATGCAGACGTTGTGGATCCGTGCGCTCACGGGTGTTCCTCCTCGATGGTCGTACCCGCCCGCTCCGTCGCGCCGGCGCCGGGCACCCGCTCGGCGTCCCGCGCCCGGGTCCGGCCGGCCGGTTCTAAACCGACGTGCGCCCGGTTCTGCACCGTCCCGGCCCCGGGGACCTGTGGGAAGAAGACGGCCAGGGTGGTGCCGTCCGGCGCCGGCAGCGCCACCTCCGGACCGCCGGGGCCGTCGTCGGCGCGCCGGGCGTACCCGGGCACCGCCGGCCAGGAGCCGGAGAGGGCGTAGGTGTCGTGACAGTCGAAACTGCTGTTGTGGATCCGTGGATACACGGAGTTCCTCCGCTGGGGATGAGGCGCCCCGCGTGCGTGAGGGTCAGCCGGCGAGACGGGGCGCGGAGATCATGACGGTGAACATCGACGCACCCCCCTCCGGTCCTCAAGCTGACGCCGTGATCCTTCCATCGGGCCCGTACTCCCCGCAACCCCGGGGTGGGCCGTCACCGCCGGGCGGCCGGCTCCTGGGTGGTGACCGCCGGGGCCGCCTCCGCCGCCGGCAGGGTCACCGTGACCTCCAGCCCGCCACCGGTCTGGGCGACCACCTTCACGGTGCCGCCGTGCGCGTCGCAGACCGCCCGCACGATCGAGAGCCCGAGGCCCGAGCCGCGCGCGCCGGTACGCTCCCGGCCGCCGCGCCGGAACGGCTCGAACAGGCCGGGGACGTCGGCCTGGTCCACCTCGAAACCGGTGTTGCCCACCACCAGCCACGACCGGCACCCGTCCGACCCGGTACGCACCCAGACCCGGCCGTGCAGGTGGTTGTAGCGGATCGCGTTCTCGATCAGGTTGCCGGCCAGCCGGTCCAGCAGCCCGGGATCGCCGACGACCGGCGCGGACTCCAGCGAGGTCTGCACCCGCAGCTTGATCCGCTCGACCTCCCGGCGTACCGCCGACAGGGCGTTGGCGGTGCCGGCGGCGAGGTCGCACTCGGTGCGGCGGCCCAGCCGGCGACCCGCCTGGGCCTCGCTGCGGGCGAGCACCAGCAGGGCCTCGACCAGCCCGTTGGCCCGCTCGGAGGCGTCCCGGACCACGGTGGCCATCCGGCGGTACTCGGCGGCGTCCGCCTCGTCGTCGCTGAGCGTCACGTCGATCTCGGTACGCATCACCGCGAGGGGGGTCCGCAGCTCGTGCGAGGCGTTGGCCACGAAACGCTTCTGCGCCTCGAAGGCGGCGGTGATGCGGTCCAGCATCTCGTCGAAGGTCTCCGCCAGCTCGGCCACCTCGTCGTCGGCGCCCGAATAGCCGATCCGCTGGTCCAGGGTGGTCTCGCCCAACCGGCGGGCGGTGGCGGTGACCTGGTGCAGCGGGCGCAGCGCCCGGCCCGCGACCGCGTACGCGCCGGCCACCCCGACGACGCTGATCGCCAGCAGCGCCACCAGGCCCTTGACCAGCAGCTCCGCGCTGGCGGCGTCGACGAGTTGGCGCTGCCACTGCGCGGCGTCCAGCGACCGGCCGTCCGCCAGCACCACCACGGTGCCGGGCAGCAGCTCGTCGGTCGGGCGCAGCGCGTCGCGGACCAGCAGCCAGGCCAGCAGCACCAGGATCGCGCCCGCGCCGACCAGCAGCACCCCGTTGAGCAGGGTCAGCCGCAGCCGCAGCGTGGGCCGCAGCCGGGCCCGCCGGGTCGCGGCACCGGCCTTCGTCCGCGCCTGCGGGGCCCGCAGGACCGGCTCACTCCTCGCGCTCACAGGGCCACCTTCGTTCGCGACTGCGGGGCTCGCAAACCCGGCTCACTCCTCGCGCTCACAGGGCCACCGCCTCCGCCGTGCGGTAGCCCGCACCGACCACCGTCTCGATCAGCGGCGGATCGCCGAGCTTTTTGCGCAGCGTCATCACGGTGACCCGGACGATCGTGGTGAACGGATCGGTGTTGGCGTCCCAGACCCGCTCCAGCAGTTCCTCGCTGGAAACCACCGCGCCGCGCGCCTTGAGCAGCTCGCAGAGCACGCCGAACTCCTTGTTGGTCAGGTCGACCGGCTGGCCGCTGCGGGTGGCCACCCGACGGGCCGGGTCGAGGACCAGGTCGGCGAGTTCGAGCACCGGCGGCGCGGCCGGGGTGGCCCGGCGGCCGAGCGCCTGCACCCGGGCGACCAGCTCGTCGAAGGCGAACGGCTTCGGCAGGTAGTCGTCCGCGCCGAGCTGGAGCCCCTCCACCCGGTCGGCGACGGTGCCGCTGGCGGTCAGCATCAGCACCCGGGTGAGCGTGCCGGAGGCGGCCAGCTCGGCGCAGATCTGGTCACCGTGCACGCCGGGCAGGTCCCGGTCGAGCACCACCACGTCGTACCGCGTGACGAACGCCATCTCGTGGCCGCTGTCGCCGTCGTAGGCGACGTCCACCGCCATCCCCCGCTTGCGCAGCCCCCGCGCGATCGCGTCGGCGAGGTTGCGCTCGTCCTCGACCACCAGTACCCGCATCCCGGCCTCCTCGCGCCCCTGACCACCCACAACCTAGTGCCGGCAGCCAAACGGGGCCGCACCCGCCGTCCCGGCCCGGCCCCGTTGCAGAAAACCTTCGTCGTACGCGATGCTCTTGGCGGCAATCTTCACGACGGACGGGAAGACGCATGACCGACGCGGCGCCGACGATCCGACGGGACGTCACCTACCGGGGCTTCCGCCTTCCCGGCGACGCCGGCCTGGGCAGCCTGTCCGGGCTGCGCGCGGGCGGACGGGGCCTCGAACTGGCCGACCCGGCCGACCGGCTCGACCACACCGACGCCGACGGCCGCACCCGCCGGTACGCGGCCGGCAGCTGGACGTCCCCGCCCGTGCCGGTCGGCTTCGCCGTGCGCGACGTGGTGCCCTCGTGGACCGGGGACACCCCCGGCGACTGCTGGCTGCGGGTGGAGCTGCGGGGCTGGCACGACGACGCGCCGGCCACCGGGTGGTACGTCCTCGCCGACTGGGCGGCCGACGACCACGCGATCCGCCGGACGTCCGTGCCCGGGCAGCGCGACGACGACGCCCGGGTGGACACGGACACGCTGGTGGTGACGGGCGCGACCGTCACCGGCTGGCAGGTCCGGGTGACCCTGCTCCGGCCCGAGGACGCCGACGCGACCCCGGTGCTGCGCGCGGTCGGGGCGGTCGCCGCGGGCCCGCGCCCGACGGCTGCGGCCGGGCCGTCCCGGCCCACCGCAGCGGGCTCCCCGCCGGTGGCGGCCGGGCCCGCCCCGGTCGCCGGGCCCGAGTGCCGCGCCCCGGGTCCGGCTCCTGCCGGTGGGTCCGCCGCGACGGCCCCGGCCGCCTGGGGCACGGTGCTGGACGTGCCGCGCTACTCGCAGCGGCTGCACGCCGGCGCCCACCCGCAGTGGGGTGGCGGCGGGGACGCCTGGTGCAGCCCCACCTGCACCTCGATGGTGCTGGCCTTCTGGGGCGCCGCCCCGGCCCCGGCCCGGTACGCCTGGGTGGCTCCCGCCGGCCCTCGCCCGGTGGTGGTGCACGCCGCGCGACACTGCTACGACCACGCCTTCGCCGGGGCCGGGAACTGGCCGTTCAACACCGCGTACGCGGGCCTGCACGGGGTGGACGCCTTCGTCACCCGGCTGCGGTCGCTCGCCGAGGCGGAGGCGTTCGTGGCCACCGGCATCCCGCTGATCGTCTCCGCCGCGTTCAAGTCGGGCGAGGTGCCCGGGTTGGACTACGACACCGCCGGGCACCTGATGGTGCTGGTGGGCTTCACCGCCACGGGCGCGCCGGTGCTCAACGACCCGTACGCCCCGGACGACGACGCGGTGCGCCGGACCGTCGACCGGGACCGGTTCGAGGCCGCCTGGCAGGGTGGCAGCGGCGGGGTGGCGTACGTGCTCCGGCCGCCCGGCGTGCCGCTCCCCCCGGCGCCGGAGCAGCCCAACTGGTGACCCCGGCGGCGTCCACGGCACCGGACGCGCGGCGGCTCAACCGGGATAGCGCCAGACGCCGAGCTCGCCGGTCTGCAGCCGGCACACCAGCGTGTCGGCCCGGCTGCGGCAGTCCCCGCTCGCGCCGCGGAGCACGTCCAGCACCCGGGCCCGGCCCGCGGCGACGTCCAGCTCGGCGACCACCACCCCGCCACCGGCGGCGGCCGGCCGCACGGCGAGGAGCCGTTCGTCGGCGTGCCAGGTCATCAGCTGCCAGGTGCCCAGGTCGGCCACTTCCCGACCGGTGGCCGCGTCGAGCACGCCCAGCCGGTCACCGAGGGGCCCGGGCGCGACCGCCAGGAGCCGGCCGTCCTGTGCCGACAGCACCCCGAACCACCGGTCGCCGACCCACCGGAGCGCGCCCGTCGCCGGGTCGAGCGCGACGAACCTGTTCCCCCCGGGCACGCACAACAGCTCGCCGCACTCGGTGACGTGCTCCACCATCGGGACGCGCGCCTCCCAGCGCCGCCGCAGCCCGTCCAGCCCGTAGGCGGTCACCATGCCCGCACTCGGCCGAACGACCAGCAGCAGGTCGTACGCCACCACCACGTGCCCGGACGCCTCGTCGAGGCCCAGGTCCGCCGCGTGCGTCAAGGCGCCGGAGCGGGGGTCGCGCACCTCGACCCGCCCCTCGGCGGGGACCAGGACGATCCGCTCGACCCGCCCGTGGCGGAGACTGTACGTCGCGCCCCCGCGCGTCGTCGGCACCGACCAGAGGGCCCGCCCGGAGGCCGGATCCACCGACCGCACGGCGCCGCCCTCCTCCCCGCCGGTCTGCATCAGCAGGATCCCGGCCGGGTCCCACCAGGGATAGCCGGGCTGCCGCCAGAGCCCGCGGCCGGTCGCGGCGTCCAGGGCGATCGTCTGCCCGTCGTCCTGGTCCCCGGTGACCGAGAAGAGCACCGCCCCCGGCCCGGTCTGGACCTGCCAGAACCGGCCCGCCCCCGCGACCCGGGAGCGCCACACCGGGCTGGGCGGGGCGGCGTCGGCCGGCGCCCGCGCGGGCAGGGCGTACGCCCGCACCTCGACGGTCCCCTCGGTCTCCCCCTCGGCCGGCTCGACGACGTAGAGCCGGTCACCGTGCACGAACGCCTCCGACCCGAGCCGGGCCGGCACGACGAGCCCGACCCGGGCCGGCACCGGCACGGCCGCCGCCACGGTGGCCACGAGGAACGCGAGCACCAGCGCGACCCGCAACGGGCGACCGACGGCGCGCGGCGGGCGGGGCGGCGGCGCCTCGCGGTCCGGCTCGTCGCGCACCTCGCCGAGGTCGATGACCGTCACGTGGCGTCCTCCCCGTCACACCGTGGCCTCCGGCGGACCGGCAAATCGGCCGTGGGGACACCGGCCCGGCAAAAGCGACGCCGGAGCGCCTGTACGATGGCGCGTCGTGGCTGTGCCGGTGGTAGACCCCTCGCTGAACCCCGTCTCCGAGCCCGTCGCGGCCGAGCCGACGCGCCGGCCCCGGCGCAGGCCCTCCCGCGCCGACGTACTGGCCATCGGAGCCTATGTGCTGCTCGGCGTTTTCGTGTGCCTGAACTACTGGGTGGACGTGCAGAACCGGGTGTCGTCGCACCTGCCCACCGACCACAGCTGGTTCGAGTGGCTCTTCTCGCACGGCGCGTACTCGGTGCGGCACCTGGAGAACCCGCTGTTCACCGAGCGGCAGAACGCCCCGGACGGGGTGAACATGATGGCGAACACCTCGCTGCTCGGGGTGACGCTGCCGCTGGCGCCGCTGACCATGCTCCTCGGCCCGCAGGTCATGTACGCCCTCTACCTGGGCGGCGCGCTGGCCGCGACCGCCGGCACGTCGTACTGGATGCTGTCGCGGCACCTGGTGCGCTCCCGCGCGGCGGCCTTCGTCGGCGGCGCGTTCCTCGGCTTCGCGCCGGGCATCGTGCACCACGCCAACGGCCAGCCCAACTTCGTCTCGAACTTCCTGCTGCCGTTGATCGTGGTGCGGGTGCTCCGGCTCGGCGAGCCCGGCCGGTGGCGACGCAACGGGATCGTGCTCGGCCTGCTGGTGGCGTACCAGATCTTCATCAACGAGGAGATGCTGCTGCTCACCGCGCTGGCCTGCCTGGTCGTCGTGGTCGCGTACGCGATCATGCGGCCGGCGCGGACGCGGGCGGTGGCCGGCACCTTCGCCGCCGCGCTCGGCGTGGGTGGCGCTCTGGCGCTGTTGGTGACGGCCTACCCGATCTGGTTCCAGTTCAACGGCCCGCAGTCCTACCGGGGGTTGCAGGGCGGGGTGTTCCACAGCTGGGGCGAGGACCTGGCCGCCTTCGTCACCTTCGCCCGCGACACCGTGGCCGGCGACGAGGCGGTGGAGAAGACCATCGGCCTGACCGAGCAGAACACCTGGTTCGGCTGGCCGCTGGTGCTGCTGTCGCTGGTGGCGCTGGTGCTGCTGGTCCGCCGCTCGCTCGCCGCCCGCATCCTCGCGGTGCTGGTGGTGGTCTTCACGGTGGCCTCGATCGGCCCGAAGGTGCGGCTCAACGGGGTGGAGACGGAGACCGACGGCCCGTGGGCCTACATCTCCGACGACCTGCCGCTGGTCGAGATGATGATGCCGACCCGGCTGGCCCTGGTGGTGGCGGCGGCGCTCGGCGTGCTGCTCGCCCTGGCCTGGGACACCGTCGCCGGCAGCGGCCGCCCGCCGGTGCCGGCCCCCCGCGCCGGCTCCGACGACGACGACCGCGCGGCCGGCGCCGACGCCGCCGGGTCGCGCCGCCGCTGGCTCCGGCCGGTCGGGTACGCGGCCGTCGCGCTCGCCGTGCTGCCGCTGTTCCCGCGTCCGCTGCCCGCGGAGCCCGTCGACCCGCCGCCGCGCTTCATCACCGCCGGCGGCTGGCGCCCGTACGTGCCGGAGGGCCGGACCCTGGTGCCGGTGCCGATCCCGAGCAACGTGCACGGCCTGCCCACGCTGCGCTGGAGCGCGCTGACGCAGCACGCGTTCCCGATCCCGGGCGGCTACTTCATCGGGCCGAACGAGCTTGGTGAGGGCGTCTTCGGCGCGCCCAACCGTCCGACGAGCACCCTGGTCTACTCCACGATGGACAAGAACGCCGTCCCCGCGCTGACGGAGGAGAACCGCCGACAGGCCGTCGAGGACCTGCGCTTCTGGCGGGCGTCCGTGGTCGTCCTCGGCGCGCATCCCCGCGAGGCGGTCCTGCGCGAGCTGATGACCGCGCTGATCGGCCCGCCCCAGCGCGTCGACGACGTGTGGCTCTGGGACGTCCGGCCGCTCGTCGACTGAGCCGTCGCCGGCTGGTCCCACAGCCGGGGCAGCTCGACAGCGCGGGTGGAGAAGGCTCGCCGTCCGCCGCCGGACGGGCCGCCGCCCCACGTGAGGGCCGGGCCGGTCCGCGCCGTCAGCCCAGTCAGCCCACCAGCGGGCGGACGTCCCAGACGTGGGCGCCGGCCACCTCCCGGCCGGGCCCGAGCAGCGCGTCGAGCGTACGGCGCACCGGGTCGCCGTGGTGCAGTCCGCCCTGCACCACCAGGGCGGCGCGCCAGTGCCGCAGGTCCTCGACCGCCTGCCGCCGGTGCTCGTCGGTGACCACCGGCACCTCGCCGGTCTCGGCCACCCGGCGCAGCAGCTCGGCGGTGGGGCGGTCCGGGGCACCCCACCGGGCGGCCGGGTCGTCGGCGCCCCGGGGGCCGATGAAGTAGCCACCCGGGGCCGGGAAGGCCAGCCCGGTGCGGGCCGACCAGAGCATCGCCGGGCTGAGCCCCGCACCGGTCACCGGCGGCACCGGGACCAGGGTCCGGCCCGGCGGGACGTGGGCCCGCCAGCCGCCCTCGGCCACGAACGCCGGCACGGGCCAGGCCGGCACGGTCCGGATCGGGGTAGGGATCAGCGGCAGCAGCGCGGCGGCCACCGCCCCGCCCCAGAGCAGCCGCACCGGCACGGCACCCACCCGGGCCCCGGCCCCCAGCCGGTCGGCCCCGGTCTCGGGGCGCAGCCGGTCCGCCCCGGCGGCGGGGCGCAGCCGGTCCAGGGAGAGGGCGAGCAGGATGCCCAGCACCGGGACGCAGACCAGCGGGAAGCGCGCCGGCACCGCGTGGTCGAGCAGCGGCAGCTCGGCCACCAGCCGGTACGGCCCGGGGATGCCGGTGGACGTGCCGTCCAGGCGGACCTGCTCGCCCAGCGAGAGCAGCGCGAAGAGCAGCCCGCAGGCGGCCAGCGCGCGGACCAGCGGCCGGCGCCACAGCCAGATCACGATCACCACGGCGAGCACCAGCAGCCCCGGGCCGAAGAAGGAGTTCTCCTCGGTGGGGTTCGGCGCGAGCAGGCCGGGCAGGTGGTCGTCGCCGAGCACCGTCTGCCGCGCCGAGGCGGTGAAGGACGCGGCGTCGAGCTGGTAGCCGTACGCGTGGAAGGGCATCCCCCGGTAGTGGCCCGGGCCGAAGAACTGGAACCACAGCGGGTACGCCAGCAGCGGCAGCGCCACCACCACCCCGACCGCGAGGCGGCCGAGCAGCGCGGGTGCCCGTCGACGCGCGCTCTCCCGGTCTGCCACCGCGTACGCGAGCGCGAACGTCCCGGCGGCGAGGACCAGGAAGGCCAGCACCTCCTCGCCGAGGAAGAGCTGGTACGCCACCACCAGCCCGAGCAGCGTCCCGTGCCGCCACACCCGGCGCGGGTCCGGGTGGAACACGAGCGCCAGGATCACCGGCACCAGGAACTGCGCCGCCATGTGCAGGTGCGCCCCGGCCTGCGCGACCATGCCGGGGGCGAAGCCGCAGAAGAGCCCACCGACGGCCGCCGCCGCCCGGGAGTCGACGAGCCGGCGGCGCAGCAGCGCGTACCAGGCGGTCGCGGTGCCGGCGAGGCAGCAGACCACGGCCACCAGGAACGCGACCTGCGAGCCGAAGAGCAGGGTGACCGGTGTCAGCGGCACGCCCAGGCCCAGCACCGAGGTGTTGGCCATCAGGTTCACCCCGTCCGGGGCGTTCAGCTCCCCGCTGTACAGCGGGTTCTCCAGGCCCGTCACCGCCCGGGCCGCGCGGGCCAGCATCCACTCGAAGAGGACCTGGTCCCCCGCCTGGTGGAACAGTCGCCCCGGGCGACCCCACTGACCGAGGGTCAGCAGCACCGCCAGGGCGAGGTAGCCGGCGACGACCAGCGCGTCCAGCGCGCGCACCGGCAGCCGACGGGACCGCCGGGCGGGTGCCGCCCCGGCGGTGCCGGTCACCGCCGGGGCGGTCATCAGGTCGGCTGGTCGGTCAGCGCCCGGACGTCCCAGACCCAGACGTCCAGCTCCCGGCGGCCGGGACCGACCAACTGCTCGACGGTGCGCCGCAGCGGCTCGGAGTGGTGCTGGCCGACCGGGAGCACCAGGATGGCCGCCCGCCAGTGCCGCAGCTCGTCGAGCGAGCGGCGGCGCTGCCGGTCGTCCAGCTTCGGGATGCGGCCGGTCGAGGCGACCTCCTCCAGCAGCCGCCCGACGCCGCTGGGCCGGCCGCCGAAGCGACCGGGATCGCCGGTGTTGCCGTTGCGCGGCGCCAGGAAGTAGCCGCCGGGGATCTTGAAGTCGAGGTTGGTGGAGGCGGCCCAGCGCATCCCGTGGGTGTGCCCCATGTTCGGCACCGGGATCGGCACCAGCGTCTGGTCCTCACCGACGTAGCCGCGCCACCGGTCGGCGGTGATGAAGTCCGGTACCGGCGGGCGGGAGGTCACCTTCAGCGGCATCGGCGCGATCGGCAGCAGCGCGAGGACGAGCCCGGCCACGGTGAGCGTACGCAGCGTCCGCCGCTCGACCGGCAGCGTCCGGGAGCGCTCGACGGCGAGCGCCAGCAGGATGCCCACCACCACGCTGGTGATCAGGCCGAAGCGGGTGGGCACCACCGCGTCGAGCAGCGGCAGCCGGACCAGCCACTCCCAGGGCCCGGTGAACAGCTCCCGGTGCCACCAGGACACCCGCTCACCGAGGGAGAGCACCGCGAAGAACGCCCCGGTCGCGGCGAGCGCCCGGACCAGCATCTCCCGGCGCAGCCAGGCCACGATGCCGACGGCCATCAGGGCGAGGCTCCAACCGAAGAAGGCGTTCTCCTCCGAGTAGTTCGGCGCGAGGTTGACGTTGGCGCGCTCGTCGCCGCCGATCGTCGGCGAGCCGGGCGCGAAGAAGGCCGCGATGTCGTTGCCGTAGTCGCGGACCGCGTCGCTCAGGCCGTGGTACGCCATCGGCCCGGCGAACTGGACGTAGAGCGGGTACGCCAGCAGCGACCCGGCGAGCACGGTGCAGATCGCGAGGGCCTTGGCCAGCGGTCGCCACGCCGCCGACCAGAGCGCGGGCCGCTGGGCGAGCACGGCGAGCAGGAACACCCCGCAGGCGAGCGCCGTGAAGAGCAGGATCTCCTCGTTGATGAACGCCTGGGCGGTGACCATCAGGGCGAGCAGCACGCCGTCGCGCCACGGCCGTCGGGACCGGGTGATGACCAGCACCCGCCAGACGATGAACGGCAGCAGGAACTGCGAGATGATGTTGGGGTGCCAGTTGGCGTGCGACAGCATCGCCGGCGAGAACCCGCAGAACCAGGCGCCGACGGCCGCCGCCAGCGGGCTGCGCACGACGTGCCGGGAGAGCACGAAGTACCAGGCCGAGGCGGTGCCGGCGAGCGCGAGCGTGACCAGCACCACGAAGGTCACGGCCGGCCCGAAGAGCAGCGTCACCGGCACCATCGGGATGCCCAGCGCGAGGATGGCCGTGTTGGCCATCAAATTGACCCCGTCGGGGTAGTTGAACTGCTCGGTGAAGAACGGGAACTCGCCGTGCAGCACCACGCGTACCGAGTGGGCGAGGAAGAACTGCACCTGGGCCGGGTCGCTGCTGTAGAGCGAGGCCACCCGGCCGGCCGGGTCCACCCAGATCTGGCTGGTGACCCACACTGCGGCGAGCAGGAACAGGCCGAAGACCGTGAGGTCCTGCCGTCGCCGGGTCCACCGCCGGGGCCGGGCCGCGCCGTCCGCCCCGCCGGGCTCGCCGGAGGGGGCGGCCTCGGTCGCCGCGGTGGCCACGGCCGCGCCGGGGGCGTCGGCCTCGTCGGCGCGGGCGGCCCCGCCCGGCGTACGGTCACCGGCGCCGCCGCCCACGGGCGGCGCCACGGGTTCGGACGCGGGGGCCGCGGCGGCCTCGGATTCCGACCAGGATTCGGCGCGGGTCTCGGCAGGCGTCACAGTCGGCGGAGTCTACCCGAGCGGGACATTCACCCTGAAACCACGGCAGTGTCCTCTGTGGTCGGCGTCGGCCACCACCCGCCACCTGGGCACGGACGGCGGGCGAGGTGGCGCGTCCCGGTGATCCGACATCTCGTACTATGGCGCTTTCCGTTGAACGACGGCTGAGGCGATCGAGGGGGCGTACAGGTGGCTCCAGTCCGCCGGCGCGGCATCACGGCCACCGCACTGCTGACCCTGCTGCTCACCGCGACCGCCTGCGGGCCGGTGGCCGACCGGCAGCCGGGCGACCTGCGGGTCGGCTACGACAGCCTGGACGGCGACCTGACGGTCTGGCCGCCACGCGGCACCCTGGCGGGCGACGCCGCCGTCAGGTCGGCGGTGACGGAGGCGGTACGCGACTGGCGGTCACCGGCCGACGACCGGGTGCACCTGCCCACGTCCGGGATCCTCTGGTCCGGCGAGGTCGGCGGCGCGCCGCTGGCCCTGGTCGCCGCGGACGTGCCCGGCGAGAGCGCCTCCTGGCTGCTCCAGGTCACCACCGAGGACGGCCGGTACGCGGTCACCCGCGCCGCCGAGTACACCGACCCCGGCTACCTCGTCTACTCCGACGTGCTCCCCGTGCACACCTCCGACGGGCGGCGCTACCTCACGTCGGGCCGGGTGCAGCGGCTGCTCGGGCCGGACGGCCGCGCCCTGCGGCACACCGACGGCCTCACCGAGCCGGTGACCGTGCCGGCCTGCCGGGCGGTGCCGGTGACCGCCACGCTCAGGGCCACCGAGGCGCTGCCCCGGGGTCGGGCCGCCGACCGGCTGCTGGACCTCGGCACCGGCACCACCGACCCGCGCTACCCCCTCGTACGCGACGAGAGCGGCTCCGGCAAGCGGGCCCTCACGGGCCTGGACACCTGCGCGCTCGCCGGCGAGGAGGGCCCGTTCGGCAGCGTCCCCCGGCGCATCGGCGACCGGGACGCGCCGCGCTCGGTGCCGTCGTCCTGGCCGATGACCAAGCTGACCGTACGCACCCTCGGCGAGGTGGCCCTCGGCGGCGGCGAGCCGGCGGAGCTGGAGCAGCTGAGCTGGGAGACGGCCGACGGCACGATGACCGCCGTGGTCTACCGCCCCGCCGACGGGGGCACCCCGGTGGTCTCCCCCGCCGACCGCGCCAACCCGTTGCAGACGTACACGCTGCCGGTGCCGGGGCAGCCGCTGGCCGTGCTGAGCTGGCGGCCGACCGCCGACAGTTCGCTGTCGACGCCGCCGGACACGCCCCGGCTGGTGGACCGGCCGGGGCTGGTCGTGGTGCCGGCGCCGACCCGGTCGGAGACGTTCAGCCTCGCCGAGGCGGAGAAGACGCACTACCGCTCCCTCGGCGGTCGCTGACCCGGCGTCGGCGCCGCTGACCGGCACGCGAGACGCCGACGGCGGGTGGCCCGGTCTCCCGGGGCACCCGCCGTCGGCGGTCGGGAACTCAGCTCTGCGCGGTCGCGTCGTCGGCGGTGATCACCGGCTCGACCGGCTCGACGTCCAGCCGGGAGATCCAGCCGGTGACGTCGCGGGCCACGTCCTGCGCGGTCAGGCCGAGGTCGGCGAGGATCTGCGCGCGGGTGCCGTGCGGGTGCCAGTCGGCCGGCACGCCCAGGTCCTTCAGCGGCACCCGGACGTCGGCGTCCCGCATCGCCTGGGCGAGGGCGTCACCGACGCCACCGACCCGGACGCCGTCCTCGACGGTGACCACGAGCCGGTGCCCGGCGGCCAGTTCGACCAGCTCGGCCGGGACCGGGCGGACCCAGCGCGGGTCGACCACGGTCACCCCGAAGCCCTGCCCGGCGACCCGGGTGGCCACCTCCATGCCCAGGTGGCCGAAGGAGCCGACCGCCACCAGCAGCACGTCCTTGCGCGCCGCCTCGGCCAGCACGTCGACGGTGCCGACCCGGCGCACGGCCGGCAGGTCGGCGGCGACGGTGCCGGTCGGGAAGCGGACGATGGTGGGGCCGTCGTCGACGGCAACCGCCTCGCGCAGCTCCTCGCGCAGGGTGGCGGCGTCGCGGGGCGCGGCGATCCGCAGGCCCGGCACGACCCCGAAGACGGACATGTCCCACATGCCGTAGTGGCTGGGCCCGTCGGGGCCGGTGATGCCGGCCCGGTCCAGCACGAAGGTCACCGGCAGCCGGTGCATCGCCACGTCCAGCAGGACCTGGTCGAAGGCGCGGTTGAGGAAGGTCGCGTAGACCGCCACCACGGGGTGCAGCCCGCCGAGGGCCAGGCCGGCGGCGGAGGTGGCCGCGTGCTGCTCGGCGATGCCCACGTCGTAGACCCGCTCGGGGTGCTTGCGGGCCAGCTTGGCGATGCCGGTGGGCTCGGCCATCGCGGCGGTGATGCCCACCACGTCGGGCCGCTCGTCGGCGATCGCGACCAGCTCGTCGGCGAAGACGTGCGTCCACTTCACCGACGGGGCGGCGACCAGCTTGCCGGTCTCGATGTCGAAGGCGCTGCCGGGGCCGTGCAGGCAGTCGGCCTCGTCCTCCTCGGCCGGGCGGTAGCCGTAGCCCTTGCGGGTGACGGCGTGCACGATCACCGGGCCGCCGAAGTTCTTCGCCGCGCGCAGCGCCGACTCGACCGCGGCCACGTCGTGCCCGTCGACCGGGCCGACGTACTTGATGCCGAGGTCCTCGAACATCGCCTGCGGGGCGACGGCGTCCTTGATGCCCCGCTTGACCGCGTGCAGCACCTCGTACATCGGCCGGCCGACCAGCGGCGTCGAGCCGAGCGCCTCCTTGACGGTGTCGAGCACCTTCTCGTAGCCGGGGTTGAGCCGCAGCGAGGAGAGGTGGTCGGCGAGGCCGCCGATGGTCGGCGCGTAGGACCGGCCGTTGTCGTTGACCACGATCACCAGCGGGTTGCGGGCGGTGGCGATGTTGTTCAACGCCTCCCAGCACATGCCGCCGGTGAGCGCGCCGTCGCCGACCACGGCGACCACGCTGCGCTGCTCGCCCCGCAGCGCGTACGCCTTGGCCAGGCCGTCGGCGTAGGACAGGGCGGTGGAGGCGTGCGAGTTCTCGATCAGGTCGTGCTCGCTCTCGGCCTGGCTCGGGTAGCCGGAGAGGCCGCCGCGCTGGCGCAGCTTGTCGAAGCCGGCCTGCCGCCCGGTCACGATCTTGTGCACGTACGCCTGGTGGCCGGTGTCGAACAGGAACCGGTCGCGGGGCGAGTCGAAGACCCGGTGCATGGCCAGGGTCAGCTCGACCACACCCAGGTTGGGGCCGACGTGCCCGCCGGTGCGCGAGACCTTGGCGATCAGGAAGTCACGGATCTCGGCGGCGAGGACGTCCAACTCCTCGGCGGACATCCGCTTGACGTCCTGCGGACCCCGGACGGTGGCCAGCAGCCCGGTGTGGTGGACCGTGCCCTCTTCAACGCTCATGACGCAAGAGTCTATCGGCCGTCCGACACTCCGCAGGCCGGCCCGGACGCCCGCCCACCGACCGGGGGCGCTGAGCGCCTGGTCAGCCCCCGGATGGATCGCGCACGCCCGGGTCCCGCCTCCGGTGGTCAGGCCGCGATCCGCAGCCGCCGGGGCGCCGGGCCGGCCGGGGCACCCCGGTACGCCGGCCCGGACGGGGTCCAGGAGCCCAGCACGGCGGCCCGGGCGGCACCGGTCACCGAGGGCAGCGCACCGGGCAGCCCGTGCCAGGAGAGCCAGCCCAGCAGGGCGAACGCGTACGCCTCCTTGGCCTGCGCGGGCACCCCCAGCTCGTCGGTGGTGCGCAGCCTCCAGCGCCCCGCCCCGAGGGCGGCCAGCCGGGCGGTCAGGGTGGGGTTGCGCACCCCGCCGCCGGCCGCCACCACCTCCGCCACCCCGTGCCGGTCGCACTCGGCGGCCACCACCCGGGCGGTCAGCTCGGTCAGGGTGGCGAGCACGTCGTCGGCCGGCACCGCCTCGCCGAGGGCGGCCAGCCGGGCGTCCAGGTAGCCGGCGTGGAACAGTTCCTTGCCTGTCGACTTGGGCGGCGGCGCCGCGTAGTACGGCTCGGCGAGCAGCGCGTCGAGCAGGCCGGGGTGCACCCGGCCGGCCGCCGCGCGGGCGCCGTCGAGATCGCAGGGCCGCCCGAGGAGGCGGCGGGCCGCCGCGTCGAGCAGCGCGTTGGCGGGCCCCACGTCGTATCCGAGCACCGGCCCGCCCGGCGTGAGCACCGTGAGGTTGGCGATGCCGCCCAGGTTGAGCGCGGCGCGCGGGGCCGCGCCGTCGGCCGGGTCGAGCAGCAGCGCGTCGAACGCCGGGACCAGGGGCGCGCCCTGCCCGCCGGCCGCGACGTCCGCCGAGCGCAGGTCGCTGAGCACGGGTACGCCCACCCGGGCGGCCACCCGGGCCACCGCGCCCAGTTGCAGGGTGCCCAGGGCGCGCCCGTCGGCGACCCAGTGGAAGACCGTCTGCCCGGGCGAGACCACCGCGTCGACCGTGCCGCCGGCCAGCTCGACACCGATCGCCGCCGCCTCGGCGAAGACCTCGCCGAGGCGGTTGTCCAGCCGGCAGACCGCCTCGATCGTGGTGCTCCCGGGCGGCAGCAGCGCGCCGATCGCTTCGCGCAGCCCGTCGTCGTAGTCGACGGCGCGGTGCCCCAGCGGGCGCAGCCGCAGCGTGTCCCCGTCGAGGGTGAACTCGGCGGCGGCCACGTCCACCCCGTCGTACGACGTCCCCGACATCAGTCCAACGATCCTCATGTAAGGAAGGGCCCCTTCTTAACGGATTCGGTAGAGGAAGGGTCCCCTCCTAACCCCGCGGCGGGCAGGAGCAGACCGACCAGCTCGACGTGCTGGGTCATCGGGAACAGGTCGAAGCCGCGCAGCGCGGTCAGCCGCCAGCCCAGCCCGGCGAAGGTGCGCACGTCGCGGGCGAAGGCGGCCGGGTCGCAGGCCACGTACGCCACCGCGCGGGGACCGGCGGCCACGATGTCGCGCACCACCCGGGCGCCCGCGCCGGAGCGCGGCGGGTCGAGCACCACCACGTCGACCGGCCCGGTGATCCGGCGGCGGGCCAGCGCGGTCTCCACCCGGGCCGGCACGACCTCCACCCGGGGCAGGTCGCGCAGGTTCTCCCGGGCGGCGGCGACGCCCTGGGCCGCCGACTCGACCAGGGTGACGCGGCCCGCGTCGCCGACCCGGCCGGCGAGTGCGGCGGCGAAGAGCCCCGCCCCGCCGTAGAGGTCCCAGGCCCGCTCCCCCGGGCGCGGGTCGAGCAGCTCCAGCACGGCGTCGACCAGGGTGTCGGCGGCGGCCGGGTGAACCTGCCAGAACGACGACGGCGGCAGCGTCCACTCCCGGCCGGCGGCCACCTCGCGGACCAGGTCCGGGCCGCGCACCGTGCGGGGCACCCCGTCGGCGACGGCGGTCATGGCCACGTCCCCGCCGGTGGAGGCGACCGTCTCGACCGCGTCCGCGTCCGGCCAGCGCGCCCCGGTCGGGGCCAGCACGGGCAGCTCGCGGATCGCCGGGTGGGCGATCAGGCAGCGGTCGATCGGGACCACCTCGTGCGAGCGGTGCTTGAGCAGGCCGGCCCGGCCCGCCCCGTCGACGGCGTAGCGGACCCGGGAGCGCCAGCCGAGCGGCCCGCCGGGCAGCGCCTCGACCCGGACGCCGAGGGCGTCCAGCTCGGCGTCGGTGAGCCCGCCGAGGCGGGTGAGCTGCTCGCGCACCACCGCCGCCTTCCAGTCGAGCTGGGCGGCCGGGGCGACGTGTTGCAGGTCACACCCGCCGCACCGGCCCGGCTTCGCGTACGGGCAGGGCTGCTCGACCCGGTCCGGGGCGGCCTCGAGCACGCTCACCGCGTCGGCCCGGACGAACCCCTTGTGCACCTCGGTGACCTCGGCGACCACCCGCTCGCCGGGCAGCGCGTGCCGGACGAAGACCACCTGGCCGTCCACCCGCGCGACGCAGTGCCCGCCGGGCGCGACCGCCCCCACGGTCAGCTCGACCCGCTCGGCCTCCTCCAGCCCGCGGCCGTTCCCGTGCGCGCTCACCGTTCACCTCCACCACTCGGGCCGCTCTCGCCGGGCGGCGCGGACACGACGGGCGGGCCGCTCTCGCCCGGCGGCGCGGACACGACGGGCGGGACGCTCGGCGGCAGGGTGCCGCGCGGCGCGACCCGGGGGCCGCGTGCCGGCCCCCGGCTCAGTGTGGCGTCCAGCCGGTCCAGGTCCTTGCCGGCGGTCGAGGCGAGCTGCCACGGCACGCTGGTCACCATCACCCCCGGTTCGAAGAGCAGCCGGCCCTTCAGGCGCAGCGCGCTCTGGTTGTGCAGCAGGTGCTCCCACCAGCGCCCCACCACGTACTCCGGGATGAAGACCGTGACCACGTCGCGCGGCGACTCCCGGCGGACGCCGGCCACGTAGTTCAGGATCGGGCGGGTGATCTCCCGGTACGGCGAGTCGACCACGGTCAGCGGGACGGGCAGGTCCCGCCGCTCCCACTCCGCCTGCAACTCCCGGGTGTCCTTCTCGTCGACGTTGACGGTCACCGCGGTCAGCGTGTCCGGCCGGGTGGCCCGGGCGTACGCGATCGCCCGCAGCGTCGGCTTGTGCAGCTTGCTGACCAGCACGACGGCGTGGTTGCGGGCGGGCAGCACGGCGCGGCCCTCGTCCGGCGGGGTGAGCTCTGCCGCGACCCGGTCGTAGTGCCGGCGGATGCCCAGCATGAGCACGTAGATCATCGCCATCGCGGCGATGGCGATCCACGCGCCGAGCAGGAACTTGGTGACGAGCACGACGACCAGCACCGCGCCGGTCATCGCCATGCCGAAGGTGTTGATCGCCCGGGAGCGGAGCATCCGCCGGCGCGCCTGCGGGTCCCGCGCGGTCCTCAGGTGCCGGTTCCAGTGCCGGATCATGCCGGCCTGGGAGAGCGTGAAGGAGACGAAGACGCCGACGATGTAGAGCTGGATGAGCTTGGTCACCTCGGCCTGGAAGCCGACGATCAGCACGATCGCGGCGACGGCCAGGAAGACGATGCCGTTGGAGAAGGCCAGCCGGTCGCCGCGGGTGTGCAACTGCCGGGGCAGGTAGCGGTCCTGGGCGAGGATCGAGCCGAGCACCGGGAAGCCGTTGAAGGCGGTGTTCGCGGCCAGGAAGAGGATCAGCGCGGTGACCCCGGCGACCACGAAGAGCAGCACGGAGCCGGAGCCGAAGACCGTCTCCCCGAGCTGGGTGGTGACGGTCTTCTGCACGTACCCCTCGGGGCCGGAGATGATCTGGAGCCTCGGGTCCTCGACGAACTGCAGGCCGGTGAGGCGGGACAGCCAGATGATGCCGACCAGCATGGCCACCGAGATCGTGCCGAGCAGCAGCAGCGTGGTGGCCGCGTTGCGGCTCTTCGGCGCCTTGAACGCCGGCACCCCGTTGGAGATCGCCTCCACGCCGGTCAGCGCCGCGCAGCCCGAGGAGAAGGTGCGCAGCAGCAGGAAGACCAGGGCGAAGCCGGTGACGCTGTGCTCGGCCTGGATCTCCAGGCCGGCGCTGGGCGCGCGCAGGTCGTGGCCGAGCACGAACACCCGGACCAGGCCGGTGAGCAGCATCCCGACCATCACGATGATGAAGCCGTAGGTGGGGATGGCGAAGGCCGTGCCGGACTCCCGCAGGCCGCGCAGGTTCACCGCCGTGAGCAGCACCACCGCGGTGACCGCGATCAGCACCTTGTGGGTGGCCACGAACGGCACCACCGAGCCCAGGTTGGCCACCCCGGAGGAGACCGAGACCGCGACCGTGAGCACGTAGTCCACCAGCAGCGCGCTGGCCACCGCGACCCCCGCCCGGGGCCCGAGGTTGACCGTGGCCACCTCGTAGTCGCCGCCGCCGGAGGGGTAGGCGTGCACGTTCTGCCGGTAGCTGGCGACGACGGTGAGCATCACCACCACGACGGCCAGGGCGATCCACGGCGAGAAGAAGTACGCCGAGGCGCCGGCGATGGAGAGGGTCAGCAGGATCTCGTCGGGCGCGTACGCGACGCTGGAGAGCGCGTCGGACGCGAACACGGGCAGCGCGATGCGCTTGGGCAGAAGCGTGTGCTTGAGCCGGTCGGACCGGAACGGTCGACCGAGGAGCAGCCGCTTCAGCAGCGAGGTGGGTCTGGCCACAACGGCCAAGCCTACGACCAGCCGGGCGGGCGTCGCGGGGTGGTCGATCGCGGCGGGGCGGAGCGGCGGAGTACCGTCGGTCCGCACTCGCGCCGGCAACGTGGCAGGCTCGCAGACGGCACGCTCACCGGCCGGGTGTGGCGCACCTTGAGGAGGGACGCGGTGCATGTCGTGATCATGGGTTGTGGCCGGGTCGGCTCGACCCTCGCCTACAGCCTGGAGTCCCGGGGGCACTCGGTCGCGGTCATCGACCACGACGCCGACGCCTTCCGCCGGCTCGGCCCGGACTTCGCCGGGATCACCGTCACCGGCGCCGGCTTCGACGGGGAGGTGCTGCGGCAGGCCGGCATCGAGCGGGCGGACGCCTTCGCGGCCGTCTCCAGCGGCGACAACTCCAACATCATCTCGGCCCGGCTCGCCCGGGAGACGTTCGGCGTGTCCCGGGTGGCGGCGCGGATCTACGACCAGCGCCGCGCGCAGGTCTACGAGCGGCTCGGCATCCCCACCGTGGCCACCGTCCGGTGGACCGCCGAACGGATGCTGCGGCACCTGGTGCCGGAGGGGAACGTGGAGATCTTCCGCGACCCGACGAGCACGGTGTCGATCATCGAGGTGCCGGTGCACAAGGACTGGGTCAGCCGCCCGGTACGCGCCCTGGAGGGGGCGACCGGGGCCCGGGTGGCGTACCTGATCCGCTTCGGCATCGGCACGCTGCCGACCCGCTCCAGCGTCGTCCAGGAGGGCGACCAGCTCTTCATGCTGGTCACCGACGACATCGCGGAGACGGTCACGTCGGTGGCGGCGGCGCCGCCGGAAGGAGGGCTGTGAGCATGCGCATCGCCATCGCCGGCGCGGGCAACGTGGGCCGCTCGATCGCCCAGGAGCTGATCGACAACGGCCACCAGGTGATGCTCATCGAGCGCCAGCCCAGGATGCTCCGCCCCGACCGGGTGCCGGCCGCCGACTGGGTGCTGGCCGACGCCTGCGAGCTGGCCAGCCTGGAGGAGGCCGACATCGCCGGCTGCGACGTGGTGGTCGCGGCCACCGGGGACGACAAGGTCAACCTGGTGGTCTCGCTGCTGGCCAAGACCGAGTTCGCGGTGGCCCGGGTGGTAGCCCGGGTCAACCGGGCCGAGAACGAGTGGCTCTTCACCGAGCAGTGGGGCGTCGACGTCGCGGTGAGCAAGCCGCGGGTGATGGCCGCCCTGGTCGAGGAGGCGGTCACCGTCGGCGACCTGGTCCGGCTGATGACGTTCCGGCAGGGCGAGGCGAACCTGGTGGAGATCACCCTGCCGCCGACGGCTCCGTACGTCGGGGAGCCGTTGCGCGCGGTCCCGCTGCCCCGCGACTCGGCGCTGGTGGCGATCCTGCGCGGCAAGCGGGTGCTGGTGCCCACGCCGGACGACCCGTTGGAGGCCGGCGACGAGCTGATCTTCGTGTGCACCGCGGAGGTCGAGGACGCGGTCCGCGCGGTGGTGCTCGGGGCGGACAGCGTCGAGCGCACCCGCGAGCAGCGCTGAGGCGGCGGCCTCAGCCGCCGGGCAGCGCCTCGGACTCCGACTCCCGGGTCACCCGGCGGACCGTCCAGACCGTGATCAGCAGCAGCAGCACGTACGGCGGGTAACCCAGCACCAGCCGCGCCACGCCGAGCGCCGTGTCCTGGTGGGCGAGGTAGAGCCCCGCCTGCACGCCCACCTTGGCCAGCCACACCACGCCCCACAGCACGGTGAGCCCGGTGAAGGTCCGGACCAGGCGCGGGTCGTCGCGCCACTCCGAGCGGCCCTTGGCCACCAGCACCGACCAGATCCACCCCACGAGGGGCTGCCGGAGCGCCGCCGAGAGCAGCAGGGCCAGTCCGTAGCCGATGCCGTAGAGGATGCCGGGGAGGTAGAAGTCCCGCTCGTCGCCGGTACGCCAGGCGATCGCGGCGCCGACCGCGACGCCGAAGAGCCCGTTGACGGCGTGCCGCACCGGCCGGCGCTGCGCCAGCCGCAGCCCGGCGATCGCGAGGGCCACCGCCACGGAGGCGATCACGGCGGGTCGCAGCTCGCCGATGATGTTGGCCAGCACGAAGACGACCACCGGGATGCTGGACTCGACCAGGCCCCGCCAGCCGCCGAGCTGGTCGGCCATCTGCTCGGCGAGGGTGGGCAGCGGCTCCTCGCCCTGCGGGTCGCTCTCCGACTGTGCCGCCCGGTGCTGTCCCGTCGTCATCGCACGCCTTCCGTCCGCCGCGGCCACCGGGTCACTTCGGCGGTTCCAGCTCGTAGTACGGGTTGTAGATCACCTTGCGGTCGTCGCGCACCGCCACCCGGCCGCGCGCGGTCAGGTGCCGGCCGGGCTCGATCCCGGCGATGTGCCGCCGGCCCAGCCAGACCAGGGTGACCACGTCGCTGCCGTCGTAGAGGTCCGCCTCCAGCGTGGGTAGGTTGGTCCGCGGGGTGTAGACGACCGTACGCAGCCGACCGGCCACCGAGACCACCTGGCCCCGCGTGCACTGCCCGGCCGGAACACCGCCGTGCTCGGCGCTCTCCCGGCGCAGCTCCTGCGCCTCGATCTCCGCCTCGCTCGCCGTGAGCCGTCGCAGCATGCGGCGCAGCGGACCCCGGCCCTCGTCGGTCGTCATGACCTCCGCGTCACCCTCTCCACGCTGGGCCGACGCGTCGCCGGCACCCGGGACGACCCCGGCAACGCCGGAACCGTCCCGCCAGCGTACGCCGACGGGGCCGGTCCCGGCGCGTCGTGACGGACGCTCAGGCCTCGCGGGGCGCGGGCGCGGGGTTGCCGTCGGCCGGCGCCCCCTGGCCCGCCTGGTCGGCCACCTCACGGGGCAGCCGCAGCGGCAGCGGCTCGCGCACCGGCTTGGCCTCCTGGCCCCGGTCGACCACCAGGCCGTCGAGGCACTCGGCCAGCGGGCCGGCGGCGGCCGGGTCGGTGGCCACCTCGCCCTGGTAGACGCCGCGGACCATCCAGCGCGGCCCGTCGATGCCGACGAACCGCAGGTCGGTCAGCCCGTCCTGGGTACGCACGCGGGCGTGCAACTCGATGCCGTACTCGCCCTGGACCTCCTGGGCCGCCGCGCCGTCGTTGAACAGCGACTGGCGGATCTCCTCGCGCACCTCGTCCCAGATGCCCTCGGAGCGCGGCGCGGCGAAGACACCGAGCTGGAGCGCGTTCGGACCGTGCACGAGCACGACCTGCTGGATCACGCCCTCCGGGTCGGCCTGCACCCGCACCTCGACGTCGCGCACCGCCGGGATGTGCAGGCTGCCCAGGTCGAGCCGCTGCACCCCCTCGGGGGCCTCGGAGATGTCGTACGGGCCACGGGCCGGGGTCGACTCCTCGTGCGAGTCGAGGACCTCGGTCGTCCGCTCGTCACGGGCGTGCCGTCCGGCACTGTCCCGCTTCCGGGAGAAGATCACTGCGCCAACCCTCCGCTGTTCGTTCTCACCCTGCCACCTCTTCCGTCCGGCCGCCTGCCCGGTCCCGCTCTTCCCGTCGCACGTCCGGCGCCCGCCGTCCGTCCGGTGCCTCCGGGGCCGCGTCCTGCCCGCCGTCCGCCGGGGACGGCACCAGGCCGGCGTGGCCGCCAGTGGAGCCGTGGCCGCCGGTCCCGCGCCGGGACGCGGGCAGCTCGGCCACCGGCCGGAAGTCCGCCCGCGCCACCCGCTGCACGACGAGCTGCGCGATGCGGTCACCACGGGAGATCTTCGCCGGTGTCTCCCGATCATGGTTGATCAGGTTGACCAGGATCTCACCCCGGTAGCCGGCGTCGACCGTACCGGGCGCGTTGAGCACCGTCACGCCGAGTCTGGCCGCGAGCCCCGAACGGGGATGGACCAGGCCCACGTACCCCTCGGGCAACGCGATCGCCACGCCGGTCGGGACCAGGGCCCGGCCGCCGGGTGGCAGCTCGACGTCCGCCGCGGCCACCAGGTCCGCGCCGGCATCGCCGGGATGGGCGTACGCCGGCAGCGGCAGCTCGGGGTCGAGCTGCCGTACGGGCACGGGTACGACGTCGGTCACGGTTCTCCTCTTCCGTCCGTTTCCTGGGGTGACCCTGCCATCCTGCCGGTTCCGTCGCCCGTCGTGCGCCGTACCCTCGCAGGAGTGAGCCTGTCACCATCCTCGCCGTCCCCGGCGCCGCCCGCCGCGGTGCCCCCGCAGCACGCCGAGCGGCTCGGTCTGCCCTGGTGGCTGTGGTTGGGTGGCCTGGCCGCGGCCACGCTGCTGGCCCTCGAGGTCTGGATGGGCGCCCCCGGCGTCCGCGCCTGGCTGCCCTTCGTCGTGCTGCTCCCGGCGACCGTCGCCGGCCTGGCCTGGCTGGGCCGGATCCGGATCGCCGTACGCGACGACGAGCTGCGGGTGGACGACGCCCGGCTGCCGGTCCGGTTCGTCGCCGACGTCGTCCCGTTGGACGCCGCCGGCCGGCGTGAGGTGCTCGGGGTCGGCGCCGACCCGCTGGCGTTCGTGGTGCAGCGGCCGTGGATCCCCGGCGCCGTGCAGGTGGTCCTCGACGACCCGGCCGACCCCACCCCGTTCTGGGTGGTCAGCACCCGGCACCCGGTCGAGCTGGCCGAGGCGGTCCTCGCCGCCCGCGACGCCGCCCGGGCCTGAGTTCGTCCGGCGCCCGGTCGCGCCGTCCCCCTGCCCGACGCCGGTCCCTCCGCTCGGGCCCCGGCTGCCCGTTCGGCCGCTGCCCGTTCGCTCCGGCGCTGTCCGGCGACGTTCGGGACCCGGCCCGTGGTCGCTGCCGGTTGCCCGCTCAGCGGGCGCCGGGGAGGGCCGGCGGGGCGTCCGGCAGGGCCTTGGCCTGGCGACGCAGGTCGCTGCGGAGCTGGTCCGCCATGGTCCGGGTGGCCCGGCGGTTGAGGTAGCTGGCCACCGCCGCCCCGGTGAGGAAGGGCCCGAGAGTGGTCAGGTTGCGGCCGAAGCGCTTGAGCAGCGTGTCCCGCAGCTCCTTGCGCGCGGCGGTGCCCAGCACGGCGCTCACCCCGACACCGGGCATCATCGGGTTGATCCCCCGCTGGCCGGCCCAGGACTGCACCAGCGCGACCGCCCGCTGGGTGCCGCCGCTCGGCACCGGAACCCCGTAGACCTCGTGCAGTTCGCCGATCAGCTTGAGTTCGACCGCCACCACGGCGACCGTCTCGGCGGCCAGCAGGACCGGCGCGGAAAGCAGGGTCGGGGCGACCGCCCACTCGACCGCCGCCACTCCCCCGCCGGCGGCGCCGATGCCGGCCGTCGTCCGCGCGGCGTTGCGGACCAGCCGCTCGGCCAACGCCTCGCCGTCCAGGCCGTCGAAGTGCCGGCGCAGGGTGGCCAGGTCGCGTACGGGCACGTGCGGGGCGACCTCGGCGACCGTGTCGACCATCCAGCGCACCGCGCTCTTCGGCTTGAACAGGTCGGTCAGCCCACGCGCCCGCGCCTGCCCGACGAGCCGGCCGAGCAGTTGCCGCCGGCGCGCCGGCTCGACGTCGTCGGCGGTCAGGGCCGCGACGGTGGCACCCAGCTCGTCCGCACCGCGCGCGGGCACCGCGTCGGCGTGGTCGTCCCGCGCGACGGGGGCGTCCGCGCCGTCGGCCCGGCCCTGGTCCGCGCCACGCGTGCCGCCGGACTCGCTCCGCTCGCTCATGGTCCGACCTCCCGAATGGACCGACGTCGTCATGACGGTCACCCGTCAAGGAGTCAAGCAGGTCCCCGGGAATGCCGCACGGCGACTCGGGCAGCGGCGGCCCCGACGAGGGAGCCGCCGCTGGTGCGGACGCACGGTGTCAGACGCACTCGCGGCAGATCAGGTCGCCGTTGCGCTCGACCGCCAACTGGCTGCGGTGGTGCACCAGGAAGCAGCGGGCACACCGGAACTCGTCCTGCTGCATCGGCAGCACCTTGACCGTGAGTTCCTCGTCCGCCAGGTCGGCGCCGGGCAGCTCGAAGCTCTCGGCCACCTCGGCCTCGTCGACGTCCACGGCGCCCGACTGTGAGTCGACGCGTCGGGCCTTGAGCTCTTCCAGGCTGTCCTCGCCGAGGTCGACCTCGTCGCGACGCGGGGCGTCGTAGTCGGTGGCCATCGGTTTCACTCTCCCATATCGATGTTGTCGCTTCCGGTTGTAACGCCGGACGACGCTGTTTCGGTTCCGCTGGCCCGCCACCACTTGTGTCGGTCACCCGACCCGAAGACAGCACGGACGGAGGCATCCAGACGAACACCCCTGGCGAGCGCGGAACCTTACCCCCCAACAGGCGAGGCATGTATACCGCCCTCGTGGCTGAGATGTACGCCCCCGCACGCGAAGTTGTTCCCAATGTGACTCAGGCGACACGAAGATAGGGGTAGTAGTACCCGGTTCCTGGATGGCGCGCCGGCATGTCCGGCTGTTTCCACGCGACCGCCGGACACCCGTTAACCTCAGCGGCGTACTCCGGCGGCCGGCGGGGCGGCCCGACCGCCGACGGTCGCCACCACCACGTCTGTCTGGGGAGCGCCCTGATGAGCTTTGCGCGAGTGCGAGCACTCGTTGTCGTCGGACTACTGGCGCTGGTGGCCCTGGTCTTCGTGGTCGTGGCCCTGGTCCGCGACACACAGAGCGGGGCGGGCGTCGCCGCGGGCTGCCCGGAGGGGTGGCCGCTGGCGAACACCGCACTACCTGAGCGCAAGGATGTCAAGATCAACGTTCTCAACGCCAGCGAGCAGCCGGGCCTCGCCCGCCAGATCGGCGACGAGTTCCGCAACCGGCAGTTCCAGGTCAAGAAGATCGGCGAGGAGAAGAAGAAGATCGACGACATAGCGGTGTTGCGGTACGGCCCGAAGGGCGTGGGCTCGGCGCACGTGCTGCGAGCCTACTTCCTCGACGACGCCGACACGGTGTACGACGCGAAGCGCACGGACGACACGGTCGACGTGGTGCTGGGCGGGTCCTTCCAGCAGCTCGCCACCACCACCGAGGTCAACCAGTCCCTCGGCGACCTGGGCTCGCCGGTAGCGCCACCCGGCTCCTGCCCGGCACCGAAGGAGTGACCGCCACCGCGGCGCGCCGACCGGACCGGACGCCTCGTGGGGAAGCTCTCCCGAGGCCGCGTGGGGGCGCCTCCGCGTCGCCGCCGGCGGGACCGGACCGCCGTCCGGCCGGTCAGGGACCGCCGGACGCGTCGAGGTCGGCGAGGCGGGCGTGCAGCGGCTCGAACAGCGCCGGTGGGGCGGCGACCACCATGTCCGGTCCGGCCGGCACCCCGCGCAGCCCGTCGACCCGCAGGCCGGCCTCATGGGCCACCAGGCCGCCCGCCGCGAGGTCCCAGGCCGCGAGGCCCTTCTCGTAGTACGCGTCCACCCGGCCCTCCGCGGCGTAGCAGAGGTCGATCGCGGCGGCACCGAGCCGCCGGATGTCCCGCACGTGCGGGATCAGGTCGGCCACCACGCGGGCCTGGTGCGCCCGACGCCGCGGGTCGTACCCGAAGCCGGTGGCCACCAGCGCCTGGCCGAGGTCCGTCTCGGTGGAGCAGCGCAGCCGCGTACCGCCGCGCCAGGCGCCGCCGCCCGCGGTGGCCGTCCACTCGTCGCCCGTGCTGATGTTGCGCACCACCCCGGCGACCACGGTGCCGTCCACCTCGGCGGCCAGCGAGACCGCGGAGTGCGGCAGGCCGTACAGGTAGTTCACGGTGCCGTCGATCGGGTCGACGATCCAGCGGACCCCGCTGCCGGGCCCGCCCGCCGCGGCCCCGCCGTACTCCTCGCCGAGCACCGAGTCGTCGGGACGGAGGGTCGCCAGCGCGTCGAGGACCTGCCGCTCGACCGCCCGGTCGGCGGCGGTGACCACATCGGTGACGGTGGACTTGGTCGCGGCCACCGAGACCCCTTCGGTGCGCATCCGGTGGGCGGTCCCCGCCGCGTCCCGGGCCACCTCGATCGCGATCTTGAGCAGTTCCTGTGGCGTCGGCGCCGGACTGGTCATGGGTCGCCCCCTCTGTGCGGGTGGTGGGTGGGTACCGGCACGACCTCACCGGCGTCGTCGACGTCTCTCCGCAGCGCCGTGCCCACGCCTCATCATCGCCTACCCGTACCGGGCGACCGGACGCCGGTCCGGCGAGGTCGATGGGGTGCCGCAGACAGGTCACGGCGGGCACCGACATCCATCGCCGGACAGTGCGTGACGGCGCGCATTCGCTCCGTATTGACATCGCCGCAATCGGCTCGATAAGGTGCTGATCAATGCAGTTGGTTCATTCCAACCAGCTGGCCACACACAACTGAAAGAACGGGGGACGCAGTGGCTGAAAAGCTGCTCGAAGACGCACGCCGATGGGGAAAGAGGGCCATCGTCACCACCGGGGTGGCGCTTACCGCAATCGTGGCGACGGGCACGGCCGCGCACGCCGCGACCACCCACCAGTACGCGCGCTACGGCAACCAGACCAAGATCTACGGCGAGGCGTGGTTCAACAGCGGCGCCTGCTGCATCCCGGAGCGCAACGCCTTCACGGTCAAGGACTCTTCCTCGGACGGCACCCGGATCAAGGTCTACTGGTCCGGCGCCCGGACCGGCAACTACACCCTTCCGGTGGAAGGGGCGGGACAGGAACGGACCTTCAGCATCGAGACCAGCAACGTATCGCGCGCCGTTATCCACTGGAAGGTCTGCACGCTGGTAAGTGGTGGCGTCGAATGGTGCAACCCCCTGATGAACGACTACATCGACTGAGTCGCCCCGCTCCGAAAGCGTTGTAACGCATTTATGTGTCGACGCGGTCGCCGTTTTCCATGTGAAAGCGTCGACCGCGTCGCCGCATTTCCTACCGGCGCCGCGGCCCCGGCCGCGGCAACGTTCGACCGGCGGCAGGTGAGGTCACGTGCCACCGTCCGAACTGCGAACCCCGGGCGAACCCGGACCTCGGCGGCCGCCCCCACCGGCTCGCGGAGCCCCGGGCGACCGCGAAGAGCAGATCTCAGCGGGTGCACCGCCGACTGCCGCGACCCGACGGTCCGTGCTCGGCGCGCAGGGTACGATCGCCAAAAAGTCCACCTCTGTGCCAAATCGGCGGTCCCCGTCGCCGGTACGCCGTGCGCCGCAGGATGATCGCGCCGGACGGCGTTACAATTCACCCTGCCCACGCGCCACGGACCGCCAGCGACCCGGCCGGCCCGGGACACGGGGGTCCCTCAACCACATCGCCCGGCAACGTGCCCCGCTCTGCGTCGGACGACCCGGCCGTGCTCGCTCTTCGCCTCCGGAAGGTCATTCGTGACAGAACCCCGCCAGACCGGCGCCGACGTTCGCTCGCTCACCGACACTCTGATCGCCCACGCGCAGAGCGCCGGCGGCCAGCTCACGTCGGCCCAGCTCGCGCGCACCGTCGAGTCCGCCGAGGTGACTCCGGCCCAGGCCAAGAAGATCCTGCGGGCGCTCTCCGAGGCGGGAGTGACCGTGGTGGTCGACGGCTCGGCGAGCACCCGCCGCCGCGTCGCCGCCGCCCGATCGGCCACCCCCGCGTCCCGGGCCACCACCGCCAAGACCACCAAGAAGGCCGTCGCGCCCGCCCCGAAGCAGGCGCCTGCCGCGGACGAGGCCCCGGCGCCCGCCCCGCGCAAGGCCGCCCCGCGCAAGGCCACCGGCACCACCGCCGAGGTGGCCGCCAAGGCCGCCGCTCCCGCGAAGGCGACCAAGTCGACCCGGGCCACCAAGGCGACGGTCGCGGCGGCCGGCGTCAAGCCGGCCAAGGCCGGCGGCAAGGCCAAGGGCGAGGGCGAGGGCGACATCGACCCGGAGGAGCTCGCCGCCACGATCGAGGACGTGGTCGTCGAGGAGCCGGCGGAGCTGACCCGTGCCGCCGAGACCGACGCCGCCAACTCGGCCAGCGACAACGACTTCGAGTGGGACGACGAGGAGTCCGAGGCGCTCAAGCAGGCGCGTCGCGACGCGGAGCTGACCGCCTCCGCAGACTCGGTCCGGGCCTACCTCAAGCAGATCGGCAAGGTCCCGCTGCTCAACGCCGAGCAGGAGGTGGAGCTGGCCAAGCGGATCGAGGCCGGGCTCTACGCCGCCGAGCGGCTGCGCGCTGCCGACGAGGGCGAGGAGAAGCTCACCCGGGAGATGCAGCGGGACCTGGGCTGGATCTCGCGCGACGGCGAGCGCGCCAAGAACCACCTGCTGGAGGCCAACCTCCGGCTGGTCGTCTCGCTGGCCAAGCGCTACACCGGTCGCGGCATGGCCTTCCTCGACCTGATCCAGGAGGGCAACCTCGGCCTGATCCGCGCGGTCGAGAAGTTCGACTACACCAAGGGCTACAAGTTCTCCACGTACGCCACCTGGTGGATCCGGCAGGCGATCACCCGCGCCATGGCCGACCAGGCCCGCACCATCCGCATCCCGGTGCACATGGTCGAGGTCATCAACAAGCTCGGCCGCATCCAGCGCGAGCTGCTCCAGGACCTGGGCCGCGAGCCCACCCCGGAGGAGCTCGCCAAGGAGATGGACATCACACCGGAGAAGGTGCTGGAGATCCAGCAGTACGCCCGGGAGCCCATCTCGCTGGACCAGACCATCGGCGACGAGGGCGACAGCCAGCTCGGTGACTTCATCGAGGACTCCGAGGCCGTGGTCGCGGTCGACGCGGTCTCGTTCTCGCTCCTGCAGGATCAGCTCCAGCAGGTGCTGCAGACGTTGTCCGAGCGTGAGGCGGGGGTGGTACGCCTGCGCTTCGGGCTGACCGACGGTCAGCCGCGCACGCTGGACGAGATCGGTCAGGTCTACGGGGTGACCCGGGAACGCATCCGGCAGATCGAGTCCAAGACGATGTCCAAGTTGCGCCACCCGTCGCGTTCGCAGGTGCTCCGGGACTACCTGGACTGATCGCGATCGTCAACCGAACGTGTCGTTTTGACCACCTGGCGTGCAACGTCGGAAGGTGATCGTTCGGTTGCACGATTGTGATCGTTGACGTGGCACCCTTGGTGCACGGCACACTGTCCCTGCCATGTGTGACCTCGGTCCCCCGCGGGCACACAGGGAAGGCAGCGCCGGGACAGGGTGTTGCACGATAGGTGAGCAAAGACCGAAGAGAGTGTTCATCGGTGACGACCAGAGGAGGAAGGCGATGACCCCGACCCTCACGCCGCCGCCCGAGACGGTGGCTCCCCCAGCCGCCGATGAACGGTGCGACCGCTGCAATGCTGCCGGCAAGCTCCGGATCACTCTGGCGGGTGGGAGCGAGCTGGTGTTCTGTGGGCACCACGCGAACAAGTACGCGGAGGATCTCGTGAAGATCACCGTACGGTTCGCGACGGACCCGGAGTTCAGCTGGCGTGGCGCCGATCTGATGGCGAACTGAGATCCGCAGACCCACGACATAGCCGGCCGGAGGCCCCCTGAGGGGGCCTCCGGCCGGCTTTTGCGTCCTTCCCGCCCCGGCCCGCCCGATCCGCCCGGCCCGCCCGATCCCGGGCACCGGTGGCGGCCCGGGCGACAGCCGTCAGAGGGTCTGCACGGTGGCGATGCGTTCCTCGAGCTGCTCGATGGTGGCCTGGGCGCTCGGCGGGCCGCCGCAGAGGCGGCGCAGCTCCGCGTGGATCTTCCCGTGCGGCTGCCCCGTGCGGTGGTGCCGGGCGGCCACGAGGGCGTTCAGTTGGCGGCGTAGGGCGACCCGACGCTGGGCGGCACTCATCGGTACCGGCGGCGCCGTGGGAGCCGCAGCGGCCGCCTCAGCCGGCCTGGCGGCCCGGCGGCGCTGGGCCGCGAGCTGTTCCTGCTGCCGCTTGGTCAGCAGGAGGGCCACCTGGTCGGCGGTGAGCAGCCCGGGCAGGCCCAGGTACTCCTCCTCCTCGGGGGTGCCGGCCTGTGCGGCGGTGCCGAACGAGGCGCCGTCGAAGATCACCTGGTCCAGCTCGGCCGTGGCGGAGAGTGCGGCGAAGCGCTTCTCCAGCTCGCCGCTGGCCTGGTCGTCGCGCTGGGCGCGCTCCAGCAGCTCGTCGTCGAAGCCCTCGCGGTCCTTGGGCTTGCCGAGCACGTGGTCCCGCTCGGCCTCCATCTCGCTGGCCAGCCCGAGCAGGTGCGGCACGCTGGGCAGGAAGACCGAGGCGGTCTCGCCGGGGCGGCGGGCGCGGACGAACCGGCCGATCGCCTGCGCGAAGTAGAGCGGGGTGCTGGCGCTGGTCGCGTACACGCCGACCGCCAGCCGGGGGATGTCGACGCCTTCGGAGACCATCCGGACCGCCACCAGCCAGCGCTGCTCGGACGCCGCGAACGTCGCGATCCGCGCCGAGGCGCCCACGTCGTCGGAGAGCACCACCGCCGCGCGCTCGCCGGTCACCTGCGCGATGAGCTTCGCGTACGAGCGGGCGGTCTGCTGGTCGCTGGCGATGATCAGCCCGCCGGCGTCGGGCATCCCCGCGTTGCGCAGCACGGTCAGCCGGGCGTCGGCGGCCCGCAGCACCTGCGGCATCCAGTCGCCGGCCGGGTCCAGCGCGGTGCGCCACGCCTGCGCGACGAGGTCCTGGGTCATCGGCTCGCCGAGCCGCGCCGCCAGCTCCTCCCCGGCGTTGGTGCGCCACCGCGTCTCCCCCGAGTACGCCAGGAAGAGCACCGGCCGGACGACGCCGTCGCGCAGCGCGTCGGCGTAGCCGTAGACCGAGTCGGCGCGGGAGCGCAGCAGCCCGTCGCCGCCCCGCTCGTACTCGACGAACGGGATCGGGTTGTCGTCGGAGCGGAACGGGGTCCCGGTGAGCATCAACCGGCGCTCGGCGCCCTCGAAGGCCGCCTTCACCCCGTCGCCCCAGGAGCGGCTGTCCCCCGCGTGGTGGATCTCGTCGAGGACGACCAGGGTGCGCCGGGTGAGGGTGCGCCGCTTGTGCACGTGCGGCGCCATGCCCACCTGCGCGTACGTCACGACGGCGCCGTGGAAGTCGGCGGAGGAGTGCAGGTCGGCGTTGCGGAAGGCGGCGTCGAGCTGGATGCCGACCCGGGCCGCCGCCTGCGCCCACTGGGTCTTCAGGTGCTCGGTCGGCGCCACCACGGTCACCGCGTCGACGGTGCCGTCGGCGAGCAGCTCGGCGGCGATCCGCAGGGCGAAGGTGGTCTTTCCGGCGCCGGGGGTGGCGACCGCTGTGAAGTCGGGATCCCGCCGACGCAGGTACTCCACGAGTGCCTTGCGCTGCCATGCGCGCAGTGCCGGAAATGTCTCGATCGCCGGCAACCGGGCCGCCACGGGAAGCTCCTCTCCGACCGCCTGACGGCGGACCCCGGGCGAGGGCCACGGGTACCGCCGCCCATGAAAACGCCTCCGCGCAGTGGGTGCCGCGAAGGCCGACCCAGCATAACCAGCGCCGCCCCGCCGGGCCCAGGCGACATACGGGCCACGCCGGTCCCATCCGCCTCCGCCCGGTTACGAGCGACGCGAGCGCCGCCCTGAGTCACTCCCGCCGGCCGCGCATGCCCGTCCTGGGCGGCCGCGCGGTCGGCACCGGGGCGGACCACCGGCGGCGCAGCGACACCAGGCGCAGCAGGAAGACGAAGACCGCCGCGGCCGTGAGCCAGCCGGCGTTGGCGTGCCCGAGGGCGTTCAGCAGCACCACGAGGATCGAGCCGGCGAGCGCGGCGACGGCGTAGATCTCCCGCCGCAGCACCACCGGGATCTCGGCGGTGAGCAGATCCCGCCCGAGACCGCCGCCGATCGCGGTGAGCATGCCGATCACGCAGGCCCCCACCGCCGGCACCTGGGCGTCGAGGGCCTTGACCGTGCCGGTGACGGTGAACAGCGCCAGCCCGGCCGCGTCCAGCACCAGCACGGTGGTGCGCAGCCGGGCGAACTCAGGGTGCAGCCAGAAGACGGCGGCGGCGGTGACGGCGGCCGTGGCGGCGTACCGCCAGTCGCCGAAGGCCAGCGGCGGCGCCTCGTCGATCGCCAGGTCCCGGAAGATCCCGCCACCGAGCGCGGCCACGAAGCCGACGAAGACGACGCCGAAGAGGTCGAGCCGTTTGGCCACCGCCGCGGAGGCCCCGGAGGCGGCGAAGACCGCCACCCCGGTGAGGTCGGCGAGGAGCAGGGCGGTGGAGGTGGTCACCGGCGAAGGTTACGTGCGCGACCGGGAGGGTCGCCCACGCTCACTCGCCCCAGGAGTCGTAGATCTCCTTGCACTTCGGGCAGACCGGCGAGCCGGGCTTGGCGGCCTTGGTGACCGGGAAGGTCTCCCCGCAGAGCGCGACGACGAAGGTGCCCATGACGGCACTCTCGGCGATCTTCTCCTTGCGCACGTAGTGGAACATCTCGGGACCGGTGTCGGCGTCCTTCAGCTCCGGACGCTCGAGAACCTCTGTGCTCACTTCTGCACCTCCGACCGTCAAGTCTGGCAGGTCACCCCCGCTCCGGTCCACTTCAGGTCGCCCGGGCGGGGGCCGTACGGTGGTGACGTGACCGACTTTCACATCCGCTACGGCAGCGAGGTTGCCGACGCCCTGCGCGACGGGCGTCCCGTCGTCGCCCTGGAGAGCACCATCGTCTCGCACGGCCTGCCCCGGCCGGACAACCTGCGGGTGGCCCGCGAGATCGAGCAGGCCGTCCGGGACGCGGGTGCGGTCCCGGCGACCATCGGCATGGTCGGCGGGCGGCTGGTGGTGGGCCTGGACGACGCGGAGCTGACCCGGCTCGCCACCGTCGACGGGGTCGCCAAGCTCTCCGTACGCGATCTCGCCGTCGCCGCCGCGACCGGCGCGGACGGCGCCACGACCGTGGCCGCGACCAGCGCGGTGGCCGACGCCGCCGGGATCGGCGTGTTCGCCACCGGTGGCCTCGGCGGGGTGCACCGGGAGGCGGCGCAGACCTTCGACGAGTCCGCCGACCTGGTCACCCTGGCCCGTACGCCGATCGCGGTGGTCTGCGCCGGGGTGAAGTCGATCCTCGACGTGGGCGCGACCCTGGAGCGGCTGGAGACCCTCGGCGTCGGCGTGGTCGGCTTCCGGACCCGGCGCTTCCCCGGGTTCTTCATCACCGACGGCGGCTTCGACCTGGACTGGTCGCTGGACTCCCCGGAGCAGGTCGCGGACGTGCTGGTGGCCCGCGAGCAGCACGGCGCGCACCACGGCGGCCTGATCGTGGCCAACCCGCTGCCGACCGACGAGCAGCTCGACCCGGAGCTGCACGACCGTACCCTCGCCGACGGGCTGGCCCTGCTGGAGCGCGACGGGGTGACCGGCAAGGCCGTGACGCCCTACCTGCTCGCGTACTTCCACTCGGCGACCGAGGGGGCGAGCCTGGCGGTGAACGTCCGGATCATCCTGCGCAACGCCGACCTCGCGGCCCGCATCGCCGTCGCCGCGGCCGCCCGCCGCGCCGGGGCATGACCGCAGGCCGCGTCCTCGTCGTCGGTGACCTGATCACCGACGTGGTGGCGGTGCTGGCGGGGCCGGTGGCCACCGGGTCGGACACGCCGGCGGCGATCCGGTTCAGCGGCGGCGGGCAGGCCGCCAACACCGCGGCCTGGCTCGCCGCGCAGGGCGTACCTGTCACGCTGGTCGGTGCCGTCGGCGACGACGACGCCGGGCGCGACCGGGTGGCCGAGTTGGAGCGGGCGGGGGTCGACTGCGCGACGCGGGTGTGCCCCGACCGCGCCACCGGGACGGTCATCGTGCTGGCCACGGCCGGGGAGCGGTCGATGATCACCGAGCGGGGCGCGAACCTGCGGCTGACCCCGGGGGACGTCGACGCGGCCCTGACGGCGACGCCGGACGCGCGGCACCTGCACCTGTCCGGGTACACCCTGCTGGACGCCGAGTCCCGACCGGCGGGGCTGCGGGCGTTGGCCGCCGCCCGCGAGCGCGGGCTCACCACCAGTGTCGACGCGGCCTCCGCGGCCCCGCTGCGGCGGGTCGGCGCGGCGGCCTTCCTGTCCTGGGTACGTGGGATCGACCTGCTCCTGGTCAACGCCGACGAGGCGACGGTGCTGGCCGGCGGGCTGGACCCGGCGGCGCAGGGGCGGGCGCTGTCGGCCTCCGCCCGGCGGATCGTCGTCAAGCAGGGCGAGGCCGGGGCGGTCTGGGTGGACCGGGACGCCTCGGTGGCCGTGGCGCCGGCCCGCCGGGTGTCGGTGGTCGACGTCACGGGGGCCGGGGACGCGTTCGCGGCCGGGCTGCTGGCCGCCTGGCTCGACGGCGCGCAGCCGGCGGTGGCGCTGGGCCGCGCCGGCGACCTCGGCGCCCTCGCGGTCTCCCAGATCGGCGCCCGCCCCTCCCCCTGACCTGTGGGTCGGAAGGGCGGGGTGGGATCAGGGCTCGGCGTCGATGATCTTGTGCGGACGCTCCTCGGCGGTGAGGCTCATCGGCGGGGTCTCGTCCCGGTGCCGCGGCTGGAAGCGGTTGGCCAGCCGGTGCTCCTCCTTGGGCGGGCGGTCGTTGGCCAACAGCACCGCCAGCCACGGAATGAGCACCATGCCCAGGGCCACCATCGGCAGCCAGAGCCAGAGCAGCGGGGCCTGCACGCCGACCAGGACGGCACCGACGATCACGCAGGCCACCCGGATGCCCATCATCAGCACGTAACGCTTCTGACGGCTGGTGAGCTGATCGTCCTGGCTGCGCGAGGCGTCGGTGATCAGGATCGGCTGGTACGCCTGACGCTTCACCACGGACCTCCTCGAGGGGGTTACGCCCCATCCTGTCACCTGCGGCGCGTGATCAGCGAAAATCGCTCGACCCGGCTCCGTGTTACCTGCGTGGTACGCTCGCGCCGTGGGCAGCAGGTTCAGCTTCACCGACGAGGCGTTGGCCAACCTGAGGGTCTACGACGTCACGCCCGGGGAAGTCTGGGAGGCGCTGCACAGCAGCCGCCGGGTCATCCGACACCTCGGCGACGACGTGATGGTCGTCTACGCCGCCGCCCGCCGGGGGCGCCGGCTGGCCGTGCTGCTCGCCGAGGCCGACGGCACCGACAACGACTGGGACATCCTCTCCGCCCGCGAGCTGAGCGACGTCGAGGCGAAACGCTACGACGAGGCCGTGCGGAGATCTCGCCGATGAGGAGGCGGTGACGATGAACCGTAACGACGCGACCAAGCAGTTCCACAGCGGCGGTGACCGGCTCGCGGAGCTGATCGACGGGAGCCAGCAGGTGGAGCTTCCCACCCCCGACACCGACACCCCCATGGTCAGCCGCTCGGTGCGCCTGCCGCTGGAGACGTACGAGCGGGTCCGCGCCGCCGCCGACGCGCGCGGCATCGGGGTCACCACGCTCATGCGGCAGTGGATCGAGGCCGGCCTGGCCGACCTGGACGACTCGGCCACGGTCTCCCTCGCCGACGTCCGGCGGGCGCTGGCCGCCCTCTCCCGGCCGACCGCCGCCTGACCCGCCCCCTCACGGCGCGGGAAACTCGCCCCCGCCGGTCCCGCCGTGCCCGAGCGGCGACGCGGCCGGCTCGGACGGGCGGCCCCTGCTGCGCCGCGCGTCGGCGGACGCCACCCCCGCCAGCACCACGGCGACCAGCGCCAGGGCCGCCATCGGCGGCACCAGGGTGAGCGCCGGGCCCAGCAGGAGCAACACCAGCAGGCCCGCCACCCGGGACCGGGACACCCGGCCGAAGATCTCGTACTCGAAGCGGGCCCGGGCCGCCAGGAAGATCGCCGGGCCCCCGACGACGAAGACCAGCCAGGTCGGGTCGGTCCGGCCGTGCGGGTGCGCGATCACCAGTTCGTAACCGACGGCGGTGCTCAGCACGCCGACCACGATGACCAGGTGGGTGCTGCTGGCGGAGGTGCCCAGCCGCCCGGGCGACCGGGCCACCCGCAGCGCCTCGGCGAGCAGGTGACCCGCCCGGTGGAAGTAGATCCGCCAGAGCAGCGCCGTGGTGACGAAGGCGGTCGCGAAGGCGCCGGCCCGGTCGGCGGTGAATTCCGCGCCGCTGTACGTCAGCCCGATGACCAGGATGGTCTCCCCCAGCGAGATGAGGAAGATCTGCTGGTACCGGTCGGCCAGGTGCTCACCGGCGATCAGCCAGCCGGCGGTGCGCGCCGGGCCCAACCGGGGCAGCGGCCAGCCGAGCAGCAGGCCGGCGAAGTCGACGGCCACGGCGAGCACCCAGAGCGGCAGGCGCAGCTCCTCCGGCCCGACCGCCCCGGTCAGCCACGGCACGGCCCCCGCGACGGCCCAGGCGAAGAGCCGCAGCGGGACCGTACGGCGCGGATGGTGGCGCAGGGCCGTGGCGATGATCAGAGGCCGGACGAGCATCACCGCCAGGTACGCCAACACGAACGAGGCAGCCCGGTCCTCGAACGCCCGGGGCAGCGCCACGGCCATCACCATGGCGCCGAACATCGTCCCGACCACGACGAACTGGATCACCGGCTGCTCCGGCTCGTACCGGCTGGTGACCCAGGTGGTGATTGACCAGAGCAGCCACAGGGCCAGGAAGAGCACGCCCGTGCGCCCGATCTCGGCCAGCAGCGTCCCGACGGAGCCTCCGGTGCCCTCGACCAGGCGCAGCGAGACCCGGGTCAGCGCGAAGACGAAGACCAGGTCGAAGAAGAGCTCCAGGAAGGTGGCCCGGGGCGAGCTGTCCTCCGGCCGCAGCAACCGCCCGCCGCGTTCGTCCGTCATCGGCTGCCCGTCGTCGCCATCCTGCCTACAACGACCGCCACGACGGCGCGGTTGCGTCAGCTCCCGGCGGACTTCGCCTTCGCCGCCGCCTTCATCTGCTGCTTGTACTCGCGCACCCGGCGCAGCGAGTCCGCGTCGGTGACGTCGGCCACCGACCGGTGGGCGTCCGGGTCGCCGTAGTCGCCGGCCGCCTCCCGCCAGTCCTTCGGCGTGACCCCGAACCGCTTACCGAGCAGGGCGACGAAGATCTGCGCCTTCTGCCTGCCGAAGCCGGGCAGCTCACCGACCCGGCGCAGCAACTCCCGGCCGTCGGCCACGTCCGACCAGAGCCCGGCGGCGTCGCCGTCGTACCGGTCGACGAGGGCCCGACACACCTCCTGCACCCGGGCCGCCATCGCCTTCGGGAACCGGTGCAGCGCCGGCGGCCGGGCGAACAGGGCGACCAGCGCCTCCGGGTCGTGGTCGGCCAACTCCCGGGCGTCCAGGTCGCGCCCGAGGCGCTGCCCCAGCACGTACGGCGAGGAGAACGCCTTCTCCATCGGCACCTGCTGGTCGAGGACCATCCCCAGCAACAGGGCCAGCGGATCCCGGTTGACGAGTTCGTTGGCCTCGGGGTCGATGGGCAGTGCGAGCGTCATGGCGCCATCCTGCCCTGACCGGCGACCGGCGGAGGCGCGTAGGCCGCAGTTGGCAGGGCACGTGTCGGCATGCGCGTGCCAGCGACGGAGCGCAGGTGACCCGGCTGCGTGCGGCCCGGGCCCGCTCCGATCCGCCGGGTGGCCGGACCCCGCCGCCGGGCACCAGGCAGGATGGCGACGTGGACGGACACGACATGTTGCTCTCCCCCGCCGGCGTCGAGGCGCTACGGACCGCGCTGACGCGGGCCGGGTTCACCTCGAACGGCATCGCCACCCGGCTCGGCCCGCAGGCCACCGGCGGGGTGGCCCGCAACGACTTCCGGGCCGCGCTGCGCGCCACCGAGGACCGCGACCCGCTCGGCACCCTGATCCGGGTGTTCGTCTGCGAGCAGACCGAGCCGGAGGCCGCCGTGGCCGCCGCGCTGGCCCCGCTGTCGCTGGCCGAGGCGCTCGCCGGGGGCCTGGTCGAGCGGCACGGCGACGGGCTGCGGATGGGCGTGGACCTGGAGCCGTACGGGGACGAGTGGTGGGTGCTCGCCGACGTGCCCGCCAGTGCCCGGCCCGGCCGCCCGCTGCACGCCGAGCACGTGCTCGGCATCGGCGGGGCGACGCAGACGCTGATCGGCGCGACCGTCCGCCGGCCCGTCGAGGCCGCGCTGGACCTGGGCACCGGGTCCGGCGTGCAGGCCCTGCACCTGGCCAGCCACGCGCGGCGGGTCACCGCCACCGACCTGTCGGCGCGGGCGCTGCGCTTCGCCGCCACCACGGCCGCGCTCAACGGCCAGGACTGGGAACTCCTCCGCGGTGACATGGTCGCCCCTGTCGCCGGGCGGCGCTTCGACCTGGTGGTGAGCAACCCGCCGTTCGTGGTGGGCCCCGGCACCACCACGCACGTCTACCGCGACTCGGGGCGCGTCGGCGACGCGATCGGCGCGGAACTGGCCGCCGCCGCGCCGGGCCTGCTCACCGAGGGCGGCACCATGCAGTACCTGGCCAACTGGGTGCACGTCGCCGGGGAGGACTGGGGCGAGCGGGTGACCGGCTGGTTCGCCGGCACGGGGCTGGACGCCTGGGTCATCCAGCGTGAGGTGGCCGACCCGATGGCGTACGTCAACCTGTGGCTCACCGATGTCGGCGAGGCGGCCGACCCGCGCCGGATGGCCGACTGGCTGGACTGGTTCGACGCGCACAAGGTGGAGGCGGTCGGCTTCGGCATCGTCTCGCTGCGCCGCTCGGGCCACGACGACCCGATCGTGCGGGTGGAGGACCTGCGCCAGCGGGTGGAGGCGCCGCTCGGCGACCGGGTCGACGCGTGGTTCGACCGCCAGGACTGGCTGCGCGCCCGCGACACCGACGGGCTGCTCGCTGCCCACTTCCGGGCCGCTCAGGGCCTCCAGCTGCGGCAGGAGGCCACCATGGGCGACGAGGGCTGGGCGGTGGACCGGCAGGTGCTGGCCATGCCGCACGGCCTGCGCTGGACCGAGGAGATCGACCCGCTCGTCCTGGCGCTGGTCGGCGGGGCCGACGGGCGGCTGCCGCTGCGCGACCAGCTCGCCCTGCTCGCCGCCGCGCACGACGTCGCCCCCGGGGAGCTGGCCGAGGCGGCCGGGCCGATCGTCGCGCACCTCGTCGAGCGCGGCTTCATCGAGCCGGTCGCCGACTGATGCGGGCCGTGGTGCAGACCGTCGGCCGGGCCGCCGTGACGGTCGACGGCGAGGTGGTCGGCGCGATCGACGACGGGCTGCTGGTGCTGCTCGGGGTGACCCACACCGACACCGTCGAGACCGCCCGGACCATGGCCCGCAAGGTGCACGAGCTGCGGATCCTCGACGAGGAGCGGTCCGCGGCGGACACCGGCGCGCCGGTCCTGGTGGTCAGCCAGTTCACCCTCTACGGCGACGCCCGCAAGGGCCGCCGTCCGAGCTGGACGGCGGCGGCACCGGCCGAGGTCGCGGAGCCCCTGGTGACGGAGGTCGTGGCGGCGCTGCGCACCCGGGGCGCGAAGGTGGAGACCGGCCGCTTCCGGGCCCACATGCTGGTCGAGAGCGTCAACGTCGGCCCCCGCACGGTGCTGCTCGACATCTGACGGGCCGTGCCGGCGGCCGGCGCCGGATCCCGGTGGCGGAGTCCCGTCGTGGCGCAACACCGCCGGCGTCAACTGTTCCCGGGGGTCGGCCGACGACGGTAGAACCATCGCATGTCATCCCCCTCACAGCCCTTCACCTGGGGTCGCGCGAAACGGCGGCTCACCGCCGCCGCGGCGGCGACCGGAATGGTCGCGGCCGGCCTCGCCGCGGTCCAGGCCCCGGCGACGGCGGCCGGCCCGTCGCCGGCCGGCCCCGCCGCCACCCGGGACATCCACACGGTCACCCTGATCACCGGCGACGTGGTCACGGTGACCACCTCCGCCGACGGCAAGGCCACCGCCGAGGTCGACCGGCCCGACAACGCCACCGGCGGCGTACGCTTCCGCCAGAGCGGCGACGACCTGTACGTCCTGCCCGACGAGGCCCTGCCGCTGCTGGACAGCGACAAGCTCGACCGGCGGCTGTTCAACGTCACGGACCTCATCGAGATGGGGTACGACGACGCGAAGACCCCGACGCTGCCGCTGATCGCGGCGTACACCCCGGCGAAGGCCCGCACGGCGAAGCCGGCGCCACCGCGCGGCGCGAAGCTGGTCCGCGACCTGCCCAGCATCCAGGGCGCGGCGCTGTCCACCGAGAAGAAGCAGGCCCGCACCCTCTGGTCCACCGTCGCGCCCGCCACGGCGACGGCACCGGCCAGGGCCCTCGGCGGCGGGGTGGCGAAGCTCTGGCTCGACGGCCGGGTGACGGCGGCGCTGAAGGAGAGCGTGCCCCAGGTCGGCGCGCCCGCCGCGTGGGCCGCCGGGTACGACGGCAGCGGGGTGCGGGTCGCGGTGCTCGACACCGGGGTCGACCCCGGCCACCCCGACCTGGTCGACCAGGTCGACGACAAGGTCAGCTTCGTGCCGGGCGAGGACACCTCCGACGTCAACGGGCACGGCACCCACGTCGCCTCGACGATCGCCGGCACCGGCGCGGCCTCCGGCGGCGGCAACCGGGGCGTCGCCCCGGGCGCGGACCTGATCGTCGGCAAGGTGCTCGACAACGGCGGGTACGGCCTGGACTCCTGGATCATCGCCGGCATGCAGTGGGCGGCCGAGTCCGGGGCCGACGTGGTCAACATGAGCCTCGGCGACGGCTCGCTGACCGACGGCACCGACCCGATGACCGCTGCCGTGGAGGCGCTCTCCGCGCGGCACGGCACGCTCTTCGTCGTCGCCTCCGGCAACTCCGGCCCGCAGACCATCGGGTCGCCCGGCACCGCGCCGAGCGCGCTGACGGTCGGCGCGGTCGACAAGCAGGACGTGCTGGCGGGCTTCTCCAGCACCGGCCCGCTGGCCCGCACCGGCGCGCTCAAGCCGGACCTCGCCGCGCCCGGCGTGGGGATCGTCGCGGCCCGCTCGCAGCAGGCCGCCGGTGAGGGCGCGTACCAGGGCATGGACGGCACCTCGATGGCCACGCCGCACGTCGCCGGGGCCGCCGCGATCCTCGCCCAGCGGCACCCCGACTGGTCCGGGCAGCAGCTCAAGGACGCCCTGATGAGCAGCGCGAAGGGCCTGGCCGACGAGTACCGGCCGTACCAGGTGGGCACCGGCCGGCTGGACGTGGCGGCGGCGGTGCGCGGCACCGTACGCGCCACCGGCTCGGCGTTCTTCGGCACCTTCGACTGGCCGCACGAGCCGACCGACGCCCCGGTCACCCGGTCGGTGACCTTCACCAACTCCGGCACCGCCGCCGTGACCCTCGACCTCGCCCTGACCGGCGGCGGCCCGTTCACGCTGGGCGCCTCCCCGGTGACCGTGCCGGCGGGCGGCAGCGCCGACGTCGCGGTGACCGGGGACCCGCGCGGCGACGCGCACGGCGAGCTGACCGGCTACCTGGTCGGCACCGACGCCGCCACCGGCACGGCGGTCACCCGTACCGCGCTGGGGCTGCTCAAGGAGAACGAACGGTACGACCTGAAGGTCAAGCTGATCGGCCGCGACGGCAAGCCGGCCAGCGCGACCGTCGTGGTGAACCGGGCCGGCGAACCCAACCCCGGGCAGTACCCGGTCACCGGCGAGCGGACGCTGCGCCTGCCGAAGGGGACCTACACGGTGGAGGCCGTGCTGGACGTCCCCGGCGAGCGGGCCGACCGCCTCGGCTTCGCCCTGCTGGTGGACCCGGAGACGGTGCTCGACCGGGGCGCCGAGGTGGTGCTGGACGCGCGCCGGGCCCGCCTGCTCGACACCACCGCGCCGGAACGGACCGAGGACCGGCAGCGCAAGCTGGACTACACCGTCGGGTACGCCGACGGCAGCGACTTCCGCGCGGCCTACCAGCTGCCGATCCGCTACGACGACCTGTACGTCCTGCCGACCGAGCGGGTCGGCACGGTCTCGTTCACCATGGCGGCGCGGTGGCGCAAGGGCGAGCCGATGCTGAGCCTGCGCATCCCCGGCCGGCCCCCGATCGACGCCACGGTCCAGCCGGGCAGCACCGTCACCGCCGGCACCGAGACGCTGCGACCCGTCTACGCGGGCACCGGCGCCCCGGAGGCGTACGCCGGTCTCGACGTCAAGGGCCGGGCCGTGGTGGTGACCCGCAGCGACGCGGTCGACCCCACCGCCCGCGCTGCCGCCGCGGCGGCCGCCGGGGCGAAGCTGCTGCTGGTCGTCAACGACGGCGCCGGCATCCTCAACGAGTGGGTCGGCGAGTCCGCCATCCCCGTCGCCACCGTGCACCGCGACGCCGGCAGGCAGCTCATCGCCGCGACCCGGGGCGGGCCGCGCAAGCTGACCGTCACGCGGACCCCGTACGCCAACTACGTCTACGACCTGGCCCGGGTCTGGCCCGGTCAGGTGCCGGACCGGGCGCTCGCCTACCACCCCCGGCAGCGGGACCTGGGCCGGATCGACGCCCGCTACCACGCGGCCGTGGACTCCCCCGGCTCCGGCTACCGCTACGACATGGTCTTCAGCCCCTCGTTCGGCTTCCCGGAGGCCGAGTCGCACCCGGGCACCCGCACCGAGTGGGTCACGCCCGACGTGGTCTGGCACGAGGTGCACGACCAGGGCGGCTGGACCGACACGGCCTACCTCAACACGTACGCCAAGGGCAGCACGACCAGGCTGGACTGGTTCGCGCCGGCCGTCCGGCCGGCCTTCAGCCGGGCGTTCGGGGTGCGCAACAGCCGCTACGGGGACTACATGACGCTGAACGTGCAGGCCTGGAGCCCGTCGGACGACGTGCTGGAGCACGGCGGCAACATGGAGTGGGGCTCGGTGCCGACCCACCTCAAGCTCTACCAGGGCGACAAGCTGGTGGACGAGAACACCTGGAACGCGGACCTGCAGTGGACGCCGGTGCCCGCCGGCACGCTGCCGTACCGCCTGGTGCTGGACGCCTCGCGGCCGGCCGACCGGTGGCGGCTGTCCACCCGCACGCACACCGAGTGGGACTTCGTCTCCGGCTCGAACAACGCCGACACCTTCGTCCCGTTCGCGCTGCTCCAGCTCGACTACGCGCTGGAGACCGACCTGCGCGGCGACGTGAAGGCGGGCACCACCCAGCGGATCAGCGTCAAGGCCGGGCCGCAGCCGGGCGGCACCGGCACCGGCACGGTCACGTCGGTCACGCTGGACGTCTCGTACGACGACGGCGCCACCTGGCGGAAGGTCACCCTGAGCAAGGGCGCGGGTGACCGCTGGGCCGGCTCGCTCGCCCTGCCGAAGCAGCCGGGCGGCTTCGTGTCGGTGCGGGCCAGCGCCAAGACGGACGCCGGCTTCGGCATCCGGCAGGAACTCATCCGGGCGTACGGCCTGCGGTGAGATGGTTGGCGGGGCCCCGGGACGCGGAGCGTTCCGGGGCCCTTCCCGACGGCCCGTCGGCCTTTCCGGGCTGGTCAGGACCGGTGCCCGTGTCCCATACTCTGCCTGCCGCAGCGGGCAGAGGGAGGCAGCCACCGATGCTGGGCGCGTTGGGTCTGAGCCCCGAGGACGAGGCGGTCTACAACCAACTGGTCCGGCGGACCCAGGCCGGGCCGACCGAGCTGGGCGACGCTCTGCGGATGCCCGCCGCGACGGTCGAGGCGGCGCTGGCGCAGCTGACGGCGAGCGGCCTGGTGAAGTGCGGCCCGGACGGGCAGTTCTCGGTGGCGCCGCCCGCCGTCGCGCTCGGGGCGCTGATCAGCGAGCAGCGGGGCGCGCTGCGCAGCGCGGAACTCGCGCTGGTCCGGCTCGCCGAGGAGTACCGCTCGTCGATCGCGGGGCGCACCATCGACGAGCTGATCGAGGTGGTCAGCGGCGTCGACGCCGTCCGGCACCGGTTCGCGCAGGTGCAGCACGCCGCCCGCACGCAGGTACGCAGCTTCGTCACCACCCCGTTCATCGCCGTACCGCCGGGCGCCAACGCGGTGGAGTCGGCGGCGGTCGGCCAGGGGGTGCGCTTCCGCGTCGTCATCGACCGGCCGACACTGGCCGAGCCGGGGGTGGTCGCCGAGACGCTGGAGTCGCTACGCGACGGCGTCGAGGTGCGGGTGGTCGACCACCTGCCGATCAAGCTGGTCCTGGCCGACGCGGAGCTGGCCCTGGTGCCGCTGACCGCCGTACCCGGCGGCGAGCCCGGCGCGGTGCTGCTGCACCGCACCGGGCTGCTGGCGGCGATGGACGCGCTGTTCGAGAGCGTCTGGCGGCACGCCCACCCGCTCGACTCCTCAGCGCTGACCGCCCCCGCCGGCGAGAGCGCCGCCCGCCAGGCCGCCGACGGCCCGACCGAGCTCGACCGGAAGATCATGGCGCTGCTGCTGGCCGGGCTCACCGACCCGGTCGTCGCCGCCCAGCTCGACCTGTCGTTGCGGACCCTCCAGCGGCGCCTGCGCCACCTCATGGACCTGGCGGGGGTGGAGACCCGGATGCAGCTCGGCTGGCACGCCGCGCGCCACGGCTGGGCCTGACGGCGCCGCGGGCCCGGCGAGCCCGCGGCGAGGCCGGCGAACACCGTGGCGTCAGGAGAAGAGGCCGCGGCGTTGCAGCGACTGACGGATCCAGCCGTCGAGCTGGGGGGTGAAGTCGGTGCGCTCCGCGGTGGCGTGGTCGACGGTGAAGCGGCCGAAGGCGTCCCGGCCCTCGGTGAACAGGCCGCCGCGCTTGTCCAGCTCCAGCACCACCTGGATCTGCTGAGGGTCGGTGACGAGGGTGACCTCCAGCTGGTTGATCGCCCCGGCGTACTGCGGCGCCGGGTAGAACTCGATCTCCTGGTAGAAGGGCAGGGTCTGCCGTACGCCGTAGATGTGGCCCCGCTCCACGTCGGCCCGGGCGAACCGGAAGCCCAGCCGCAGGAACGCATCCAGGATCTTCTGCTGGGACGGCAGCGGGTGCACCGCCACCGCGTCCAGGTCGCCCTTGTCCACCGCGCGGGCCACCTCCAGCTCCGTACGCAGCCCCATCGTCATGCCGTGCAGGTGCTGCCCGTACAGCTCGGTGAGCGGCGTCTCCCACGGCACGGCGAAGCGGAACGGGATGTCGTGGCGCTGCCCCGGGGCGAGCCGGAAGGCGCCGGTCGCGGCCTGCCGGTGGAACTCCTGCGTGGTCTCGTAGTCGTTGTCGCCGCTCTCGACCTCGACCCGGGTGACCAGGCCCAGTGCGACGTACGACACGTCGACGAGGTGCTCGCCGCCGGCCACGTGGATGACGCCCTCCAGTTGGCCGCCGGGGCGGCAGTTCGGATTCGTCAGCACGGTTTCCACCGACGGGCCACCCACACCCATCGCCTGCATGAGCCGCTTGAAGACCACGACACCCTCCACAACCTGTTCGGTACGCCGACATCGCCGGCGGGCCGGCCGTGCGGGCCGACCGCTGGCACGGTAACCGCCGGCGGCAACCAGCGCTCGGCGACGAGCCGCCCACGCTGAGCAGGGCATCGACGGAATTCGTGTCGGTTCCCCGATCGCCTCACTCCCGTTTCACGCCCCGCCCGCCAAGCTGTGTGTCACACCGGCACCACTGGGCCGGATCGAACGGCACAGACGTGGACACGGGGAGAAACTGAGATGGCCCTGCAGATGACGGAGCACCGGACGCGCCCGGCCGGCACCACCGAGGCCGCGAGCGCCACCGACACCCTGACCGACCTCGACGCCACCGACGAGCGCGGCGTCTCCACGGACCTGGTCCGGGCATACCTGAACGGGATCGGCCGGACGAAGCTGCTGACCGCCGCCCAGGAGGTCGACCTCGCCAAGCGGATCGAGGCCGGGCTGTTCGCCGAGGAGAAACTCGCGACCTGCACCCCCGTCTCGGCGGAGTTGCGGGCCGACCTGGGGCTGATCGTCGCGCAGGGCCGCGCCGCGAAGGACCACCTGCTGGAGGCGAACCTGCGCCTGGTGGTCAGCATCGCCAAGCGGTACACCGGTCGCGGCATGGCCTTCCTCGACCTGATCCAGGAGGGCAACCTCGGCCTGATCCGCGCCGTCGAGAAGTTCGACTACGCCAAGGGCTACAAGTTCTCCACGTACGCCACCTGGTGGATCCGGCAGGCGATCACCCGCGCCATGGCCGACCAGGCCCGCACCATCCGCATCCCGGTGCACATGGTCGAGCAGGTCAACCGCATGGTCCGGGCCCGCCGCGAGCTCTCCGTCTCGCTGGGCCGCGAGCCCACCGTCGCCGAGGTCGCCCGGGCCATGGACATCCCGGAGTTCCAGGTCATCGAGCTGATCTCGTACGACCGGGAGCCGGTGAGCCTCGACCAGGCGGTCGGTGAGGACGGCGAGAGCGCGCTCGGCGACTTCGTCGCCGCCGTCGACCCGAGCGCCGAGCCGGGCGACGCCGCCGCGCAGGGCGAGCTGCGCAACGAGGTCAGCATCGTGCTCTCCACCCTGTCCCAGCGGGAGCAGGCCGTGATCCGGCTCCGCTTCGGCCTCGACGACGGCCGGCAGCGCACCCTCGACGAGGTGGGCCGGGAGTTCGGTCTGTCCCGGGAGCGGATCCGGCAGATCGAGAAGGTGACCCTGCTGAAGCTGCGTGACCCGGAGCGGGCGCAGCGCCTGGAGGCGTACGCCTGCTGACGTTCCTGGACCACGCGAGGCCCCGGCGGTTCGCCGGGGCCTCGCGTATGTCCGGGCCGTGGTCCTTGATCCTGGCTGCCCGACGGGCTACCAATAGCCATGAACTGGACCCTGGAAGTGGTGGTCGTGCCGGTCTCCGACGTGGACCGGGCAAAGGCGTTCTACGCCGACCGGCTCGGCTTCGCCGTCGACCACGACACGACGTTCGGCGACGACGCGCGAATCGTGCAGCTGACCCCGCCCGGCTCAGGCTGCTCGATCGTGATCGGCAGGGGGCCGCTGCCCGAGATGCCACCCGGCTCGCTCAAGGGCCTCCAACTGGTCGTGCCCGACCTGCGCCGGGCGCGGGCGGAGCTGGTCGAGCGCGGCGTCGAGGTCAGCGAGATCCAGGTGCTCGGCGAGAATCCGCGCCCGGTGCCGGACCCGCTGGACAACGTCGGCTTCGTCCACTTCGCCGACCCCGACGGCAACGCCTGGTCCGTACAGCAGATCTCCGACCGGGCGGCCTGACCGGTCCGGTGTAAGGAAGGGACCCTTCCTATACAAAATGCGATAGCAGGGGGCCCTTCCTTACACCTTGGGCCCTTCTACAGGCGGCGGGGGCCGGTGTCGGGGCGGGCCACGGCGGAGCCGACCCGCACGGTGGCGTGCAGCACCGAGATGCCGTCGGGGCGGGCGAGCACCGGGTTGAGGCTCAGCGCGCGGACCCGGGGCTGCTCGTCGGCGAGCCGCCCCACCCGCAGCAGCAGGTCCGCCAGGGCCGCCCGGTCCACCGGCGCCGCGCCGCGGTGCCCGCGCAGCAGCGGCGCCGCCCGGGGCTCGTCGACCAGCTCGGCGGCGTCCAGGTCGGTCAGCGGCACCGCCCGCCAGGCCCGGTCGCCGAGCAGCTCCGTGGCGACGCCGCCGAGCCCGAAGCCGACCACCGGGCCGAACGCCGGGTCCTCCACCAGCTCGACCACGCAGGCCACACCGGGCGGGACCATCGGCTGCACCAGGACGTCCGCGCCGAAGACCGCCGACATCTCCGCGTACGCCCGGTGCACAGTGGCCGGGTCGGGCAGGTCGAGCCGGACCGCGCCCAGGTCGAGCCGGTGCCGCAGGCCGGGGGCGGCGGCCTTGAGGGCCACCGGGAAACCCAGCCGGGTCGCCGCGTCGACGGCCTCCGCGGCGGAGCGCGCCGGCACCGACTCGACCACGTCGATCCCGTACGCCGCGAGCAGTCCCGCCGGGTCGAGGGCCTCCGGCCGCAGGGCGGCGTGCGCCGCCTCCCGGTCCACCCGGGGCAGCTCCGGCGGCACCCCGGCGGGCCGGCGCAGCCAGTCGGCGTACGCGGTGACCCGGGCGAGGGCGCGCACGGCCTCCTCCACGCTCGGATAGGCGGGCACCCCGGCGGGCGTACGGCCGACCAGGAACGTCGCCACGGCCGGCTTGCCGGCGGCGAACGCGCTCGGCAGCGCGGCCGTGAAGTCCGCCTCCGTGTCGGTGAGCTGGCCGGGCAGCGGCGGGGCGAACACCACCACCAGCGCGTCCACCTCGCCGTCGGCCCCCGCCTCGGCGAGCGCGGCCGTGAGCTCGGCCACCCCGGCGCGCGGGCCGACGTCGCGCGGGTAGCCACGGGCGACGGTGAGCCCCTGCGCGGCGCAGGCGGTGGCCGCCAGCCCCGTCAGCGCCGAGGAGTTGCCGACCACGCCGACGCGCCGCCCGGCGGGCAGCGGCTGGTGGGCCAGCAGCACCCCGACGTCGAGCAGCTCGGCGACGGTGTCCACCCGGATCACGCCGGAGTGGGCGAACAGCGCGGCGACCGCCACCTCGTCCGGGCCGGCGGAGTCGCCCACCCCGGGCGGGCGGGCCGGCGAGGCGAGCGCCACGACGGGCTTGTCCCGGCCGATCCGGCGCGCCAGCCGGGCGAACTTGCGCGGGTTGCCGAACGTCTCCAGGTACAACATGATCACGTCGGTGCCGGGGTCGTCCTGCCAGTACTGGAGCAGGTCGTTGCCCGAGACGTCGGCCCGGTTACCGGCCGAGACGAAGCTCGACAGGCCCAGCCCCCGCCGGTCGGCCTCGGCCAGCAGCGCCACCCCGAACGCGCCCGACTGGCTGAAGATGCCCACCCGGCCGGGCACCGGCAGCCGGGGGGCGAGGGTGGCGTTGAGGCGTACCGCCGGGTCGGTGTTGGCCACCCCCAGGCAGTTCGGGCCGACCACGCGCATGCCCGCCGCGTACGCCGCGCGGACCAGCGCGCGCTGCGCGGCCGCGCCCTCGCCGCCGGCCTCGGCGAAGCCCGCCGAGATGACCACCAGGCCGTGCGCGCCCGCGGCGGCCGCGTCTGCCACCACCTCCGTCGCCGCCTCCGGTGGGACCGCCACCACGGCCAGGTCGACCGGCACGCCGGCATCGGCCGCCGAGGAGTACGCGGGCAGCCCGGCGACCGTCGTCGCGCCCGGATGCACCGGGACCACCGCGCCGAGGTAGCCGCCGTCGCGCAGGTGCCCGAGCACCGCCGCGCCGACGCCCTGCCCGGTGGCGCTGGCACCGTAGACGGCGACGCCGCGCGGGGCGAGCAGCCGGGCGACGGAGCGGGCCTCGGTGCGGTGCTCCCGGCCGCGCTGCACCTCCAGGGTCGCGTCGGTGGGGGCGATCGGGAAGCTCAGGTGCACCACGCCGTCGGCGAACTGCCGCTGCACCTGGTAGCCGAAGTCGGAGAAGACCCGCAGCATCGCGCCGTTGGCCGGCAGCACCTCCGCCACGAAGTTGGCGATGTCGTTGCGGCGGGCCGCGTCGGCCAGGTGCTCCAGCAGCACCGAGCCGATGCCCCGGCCCTGGTAGGCGTCCTCGACCACGAACGCCACCTCAGCCTCGGGGGCCTGCGGCCCGAGCCGCTCGTAGCGGCCGACGGCCACGATCCGCTCGCCGACCAGCACCACGAACGCCTCCCGGTCGCGGTGGTCGACGTTGACGAAGCGTCGCAGGTCGCGCTCGGGGATGCGCGGGTACGGCGAGAAGTAGCGCAGGTAGCGGGTGCGCTCCGAGAAGCGCGAGTGCATCGCCACGATGCCCGGCGCGTCCGACGGACGGATCGAGCGCAGTTGCACGGTGCTGCCGTCGCTGAGCAGCACGTCCACCGGTTGTTCCACAGTGGTCACCTGTGCGGTCCCCTCCGCCCGCCGGATCAGTCGCGCGGGTCGTGCGGATCGAGCCCGAACAGCGGGAATGCGGTCTTGCGGGCCGCCGCGATCGCCCGGTCCACGGCGCTCGGCTCGCCGGTCGGCTGCCACGGCTCGTACGCCGGGTCGACGTCGTCGGTCATCCGCAGCGGGATCTGCCGGCCCGGCCGGCGCGCGGCGGCCAGCTCCCGCCAGGCCGGCGGGGTCAGCGTCGCCGGGTCGATCGGTTCCCCGGCCGCCACCGCGAGCAGGTGCGTCCAGGCCCGGGGCACCACCTCGACCAGCGCGTACCCGCCGCCGCCCGTGGCCACCCAGCGGCCCTCGCACAGCTCGTCGGCGAGCGCCCGCAGGGCCAGGTAGGTGGCGCGCTGCCCGTCCACGGAGAGGTTCAGGTCGGCGAGCGGGTCGAGCCGGTGCCCGTCGGCGCCGCACTGGGTGACCAGCACCTGCGGCCGGAACGCGCGCAGCACCGACGGCACCACCGCGTGGAAGGCGCGCTGCCAGCCGGCGTCGCCCACCCCGGGCGGCAGCGGAAGGTTCACGGCGCTGCCCTCGGCGCCCGGCCCGCCCGTCTCGTCGGGAAAGCCGGTGCCCGGGAAGAGCGCCAGCGGCGTCTCGTGCACGCTGACCGTGAGCACCCGGGGGTCGTTCCAGAAGACCTGCTGCACCCCGTCGCCGTGGTGCACGTCCACGTCCACGTACGCGACCCGCTCGGCGCCCAGGTCGAGCAGGCGGGCGATGGCCACCGCCGGGTCGTTGTAGACGCAGAACCCGGCCGCCCGGGCCGGCATGGCGTGGTGCAGGCCGCCGGCCACGTTGACCGCCCGCCGGGCCTCGCCCCGCCAGACCGCCTCGGCCGCCGCCACCGTGGCGCCGGCGACCAGCGCGCTGGACTCGTGCATCCCCTCGAAGACCGGGTTGTCGGAGGTGCCCAGCCCGAAGCCGGCGAAGAGCGGATCGCGGGGGGCGACCTTCACCGCGGCGAGGTAGCGCGGGTCGTGCACCCGGCTCAGCAGCGCGTCGTCGGCCGGCTCCGGCTTCACCAGACGCACCCCGGGACGCGCGAGGACACCCAACTCGCGGGCGAGGGCGAAGGTCAGCTCCACCCGTACCGGGTCGAGGGGATGGTCCCCCATGTCGTAGGCGAGCAGCGACTCGTCCCACACCACCACAGTGTCGTCGGACATGGCCCCATCGTCGCACGCGCACCCCGGCACGCCCGCGCACGCGCTGCTCAGCCGCCGGGTGTCGCCCGTGCGGGCCGCCGGTCCTCGTTGCCCGCTCGGCCGGTCGGGTGCCGCCGGTGCCCTCGGCCGGTCGGGTGCCGCCGGCGCTTCAGCCGGCCGGGGTCGCTCCGGTGGCCACCGGGCGGGCCGGGTCGGCGACCCAGTTGCTCCACGAACCGACGTAGAGCGCGGCGTCCGGCCGGCCTGCCAGGTGCAGCGCGAACACCGCCTGCGCGGCGGTCACCCCCGACCCGCAGTACGCCCCCACCGGCCGGCCCTCGCCCACCCCGGCGGCGGCGAACCGCTCGCGCAGCGCCTCGGCGGCGGGGAACCGGCCCTCGGCGACGTACTCGCCGGCGGGCAGGTTCACCGCGCCGGGAACGTGACCGGCGACCGGGTCGATCGGCTCGGTCTCGCCCCGGTAGCGGGGCGCGGCGCGCACGTCGAGCAGGACACCGTCGTCGGCAGCGGCCAGCCGGGCCGCCTGCGCCGCGTCGAGCACCGGCAGCGCGCCGGGGCGCACCTCCACGTCGCCCGGCTGCGGGGTCGGCACCTCCGTGCTGACGGGCAGCCCGGCGGCCAGCCACGCCGGGAAGCCGCCGTGCAGCAGCCGTACCGGCCGGTGGCCCGCCCAGCGCAGGGTCCACCAGGCGCGGGCGGCGGCCATGCCGTCGCCGCCGTCGTACACCACGAGGGGACGACCGGCGCGCACGCCGGCGGCCCGCAGCGCGGCCTGGAGGGCGGCGGCGTCGGGCAGCGGGTGGCGGCCGGCGGGGCCGGGCGGCCCGCAGAGCGCGGTGTCCAGGTCGACGAAGACCGCGCCGGGCAGGTGACCGGCGGCGTAGTCCTCCCGACCAGGTGCGCCGACGAGCCGCCAGCGCACGTCGAGCAGCGTGGGCGGGTCGGGCTGGCCGAGTTCGACCGCGAGCCGACCGGCCTCGACAAGGAGATCATCGGAGGCGGACATGGCGTCCAGTCAACACCATCCCGGCACCGACCTGGCGGTTCGCCGTGGGTCGTTCGCCGAACACCGAGGTAGCATCGTTGGCCGGAGGTCCGCTGACGTGAAGCATGATCTGGTCGACACGACCGAGATGTACCTCAAGACCATCCTCGAGCTGGAGGAGGAGGGGGTTCCGCCGCTGCGTGCCCGCATCGCCGAACGGCTGGGGCAGAGCGGGCCGACCGTCAGTCAGACCGTCGCCCGGATGGAGCGCGACGGCCTGCTGACCGTCGAGGGCGACCGCCACCTGGCGCTCACCGCGCACGGCCGCAGCAACGCGGTCTCCGTGATGCGCAAGCACCGCCTCGCCGAGCTGCTGCTGGTCAACGTGATCGGGATGCCCTACGAGGAGGCCCACGAGGAGGCCTGCCGGTGGGAGCACGTGATGAGCGACGCCGTCGAGAAGCGGGTCTACGACCTGCTGAACCGGCCGACCCGTTCCCCCTACGGCAACCCGATCCCGGGGCTGGACGAGCTGGGCACGCCGGAGCAGACGACCGCCGCCCCGATCGAGGGCGAGCGCAACCTGGCGTTCCCCGGGCTGTCGGGGCCGGTCGTGGTGCGACGCATCTGCGAGAGCGTGCAGACCGACGCGGACGTGCTCCGGCAGCTGCACGCCGCCGGCGTCGACCCGGGCGCGACCGTGACGGTGGCGCAGGAGCGCGACGGGGTCTCCATCGACCGCTCGGGCGACCGCATCAGGTTGCCGCGTGAGGTAGCCTCCCGGGTCTTCGTCGCCGCCCACTGACCGGCCGCGCCGACGCCCGCGCGCAACAGCCGCAGGATCTTGAGGCGAGGCAGTTCGTGTTGTGGCGGTGCGGCTTCGTCAACCCTGGCCGGGGTCAGCTGGCGCGGGTGTCGAGTCCCTGGGCCAGGGCGACGAGGGCGGTGGTGAGCTTCTCGGCCTCCGCCTTGTCGGCGTCGCGGGCGGTGGCGTAGCGCAGGGTGGCGAGGCGGCCCTCGGCGGCCAGCCAGCCCACCTCCGCGACCGGCCCGAGGGCGCCCTTGGCCGAGGTGGTCCGTTGGTACGCCTTCTGGCCGAGCCCGGAGACCTTGGTCGCCTTCTCCGGCACCAGGTCGGCGGTGAAGGTCGCCGCGTCGATCGACGTCCGGGTGACGGTCAGCGTCAGCTCCGGCAGGGGCTCCTGTTCCGCGCGCACCACGCAGGTGTGGCTGTCGCCGGTCGCGCTGGCCGCCGCGACGTCGAAGCGGACGCCGGTGTGCTGCTCGATGACGCCGAAGTCCAGCAGCCGGCACGCCCCGCCGGAGGAGGCGGCGGCCACGTCGACGGCGATCGGCTCCATCTCGGGCACCGACACCGGCTCAGGCGCACGTGCGCAGCTGGCCGTCAGCAGCACAGCCGAGGCAACGGACAAGATCCGGAAACGCACGTCGAACCTCCGCGATCATCGAGGGCGAGCGGCCCGCTGAAGACCGTACGACAACTCGTGCCACATGAAGGTTCCGCCTGGCCACCGTCACCGCGACTTCGCAGTAGCCACAGGTGACGCCGACGTGTGGAGGCCCACGCCGCTGGTCAGTCGTCGACGTACGGGCAGTGCCGGCAGCCGCGCCCGCAGCACGTGCCGCGCCGGGCCAGGAAACCCGCGCTGAGCACGAAGAGACCGCTGGCCGGGTCGAGGTAGCCGGCCTCGCCGGCGGCCAGGGCGGCGGCGTGCGCGGCCAGGATCCGCTCCCGGTCCGGGTGCTCCGCCGGCAGCCGGGACGGATGCGGCTCGGTCAGCGGCCGGTCCGCCAGCGGTCGTCGCTCTCCGGTCACCGGCGCAGTCTAGAGACCCGCTCGTCGGCGCCTGTCGGGGCGAGGCGTCGGGCCACGGCCGGATCCCGCAGGTCGCGACGCTGCGGATTGCCGACGCGACACAGTGCGCGCGGCGCGCCGGCCGTGCGTGGGATCGGATAACCGGTGGCGTCGATCCGGGCGGGGCCGGCAGGCTGACCGGATGGACCACGGACGGGCCGGGCGCCCGCACGCCGCGTCGGATCCCGCGGGGTCGGCGGCCTCCCCACGGCGGTCACCGAGCCGCACCGGGAATCCGAGGTGACGCAGCAGGCCGCCAGGCCCGTCGCAGGTGCCGCCCCGAAACGGCCCTCGCTGCTGCGCAGCCGCAACTTCGGGCTGCTCCTGGCCGGGCAGACGGTCAGCGAGCTGGGCACCCGGGTGTCCAACGTGGCGGTGCCGCTGCTCGCCGTCGGCACGCTCGACGCCAGCGTCTTCCAGGTCGCGCTGCTGACCGCGCTCGCCTGGCTGCCGTACCTGATCTTCTCCCTGCCGGCCGGGATCCTCGCCGACCGGGTGGACCAGCGGCGGCTGATGGTCGCCTGCGACCTGGGTCGGGCGGCGTTGCTGCTGTCGGTGCCGGTGGTCGCCCTGGCCGACCGGCTCACCCTCGGTTTCCTGTACGCGGTGGTCGGGCTCTCCGGCGTGCTCACCGTCCTGTTCACGGTGGCCTACAAGAGCATGCTGCCGAGGCTGGTGCCGTCGGACCGCCTCGTGGACGCCAACGCGAAGCTCACCGTCGGCCAGGACTCCGCCGAGCTCGTCGGTCCGACGATCGGCGGCGTGCTCGTCGGGCTCGTCGGCGCCGCGAGGACCTTCGTCGTCACCGGCCTCGCCTTCGCCGTGAGCGGGTTGACCCTGCTGCTGATCCGGGAGGCCCCGGGCGAGCCCGCGCCCCGGCGCGACCGGGTGCCGCTGCGGGTGGAGATGACCGAGGGACTGAGCTTCATCCGCCGCCAGCCGATCCTGCGCAGCATCCTCGCCTGCACCACCACCTCGAACTTCTTCGTCATGGCGTCCGGCTCGATCGAGGTGGTCTTCCTGCTCGAGGAGCTGCACGCGCCGCCGGCGCTGGTCGGGCTGGTCTTCTCGGTCAGCGCGGTGGGCGGCCTCGTCGTCGGCGCGTTCGCCGGCCGGTTGACCGCGTGGCTCGGCTCGGCCCGGGTGATCTGGGTGGCGATGGCCGCCCCGGGCCCGCTCTACCTGCTCATGCCCTTGGCGCAGCCCGGTTGGGGCATGCTGCTCTACGGCATCGGCCTGGCCGCGTTCTCCGCCAACGCGGTGCTCTACAACGTGGCCGCCATGACGTACCGGCAGCGGATCACCCCGCCCGCCCTGCTCGGCCGGGTGAACGCGGCGTTCCTCTGGGTCTGCTTCGGCGTGATCCCGTTGGGCGCGCTCACCGGCGGCACGCTCGCCAGCCAGCTCGGGTTGCGGCCGGCGCTGTGGATCTGCGTGCTCGGCACGTGGAGCGCCGCGCTCTTCGTCGTCCTCTCCCCGCTGCGGCGGATGCGGGACATGCCGGCGACCTGACCGGCCGATGCCAGCACCGGCTCCGGGCGGAACCCGACGCCGGCCGATCGGGCCGCACCCCCGCCGGGTAACCCCGGGCACCGGGCCGTCCCCCGTGCGCACGGAAGCACGTTGGCTTTCCGCCCCGGCCGGCCTATGGTGGCTGCATGTGTTCGACCGGTCAGCAGATCAGCACCGCCGTCGTGGTGACGGCGGCGCCCGCTGCTGCCTGCCGGTGTGCCCTGCGGGTGAACGTGGCGACCCGGGTGGTGCGATCCGCGGTCGCACCGTCGTGCGCCGGCTCGGTCGCCTCCCGACTGCCGAGCCCCGCCGGACGTGGCCCTCCGTGGACCGATTGCAACTCTTGCGAACGGCCACCAGGGCGAAGCTATCCGGCTTCGGCCCTTTTTCTTTTTCCCCGAGGAGCTACGTCATGACCACACCCACCCAGTCCAGCGAGCAGAAGTGGCTCGACGACCTGCGTACGACGCTGACCAACGACTTCGAGGCGCAGACCGTCCGGCTGACGCAGCTGACCGCCGACACCGGTGACCCGGGCGAGGCGCACACCCAGAGCGCGCTGATCGCCGCCACCCGGCGGAGCATCGAGCAGGTCAGCGGGGCGCTGCGCCGCCTCGCCGAGGGCCGCTACGGCATCTGCGAGCGCTGCTCCGCCGCGATCCCCCGGGAGCGCCTGGAGGTGCTGCCGCACGCCCGCTTCTGCGTGCCCTGCCAGCAGAAGCAGCAGTGACGCACGCGGGCTGCCGTGCCGGTGCACGGCACGGCAGCCCGGTGGGTCACCCGAACCAGGTGATCGCCTGCCCGTGCGGGCTCGTCCAGGCCAGTGGCCGGCCGTCCAGCGCGAGCACGTTGTACAGGACCTCGTCCGGCGGCTCCGGCAACGCGTCGTGGGGCAGCACGTCCGGGGACTCGTTGGAGATCCAGTGGCCGGGCAGGCGGCGTACCACGTCGGCGAACGTCGCCCGGCGCGGCGCCGGCACCTGGTAGAGCACGGAGGTGTGGAACACCACCAGCGTCGCGCCCGCCGGCGCCCGCGCGGCCAGCGCCGGCAGGTCGTCCACCAGGTCGCCGCGCGCGAGCAGCGGCGGGTCGGACGCGGCGACGGCCGCGGCGGCCCGCAGCCGGGCGCGGCGGTGCGTGTGCTCCGGCCAGATGAGGGCGTCGAGCCAGGCCACGTCCGCCGGCTCGGTCACCCGCAGCGGATTCAGGTCCAGGCCGGCCCGCCACACCACCTCCGGCAGCCGGTCCGGCGGGGCCAGGCCGGTGGCCGCGCAGCCGAGGACCGGTTCGCCCGCGCCGAGCGTGTGGTCGCCGTAGCGGTAGGCGTACCGGTCGGGGTAGAGGCAGAGCCCGGCGGACGCGCCGACCTCCAGCAACGCCAGCGGCTGCGGCAACGCGGCGAGCACGGGCAGCAGTACGGCACACCGCCCGGGCTCGTTCGTCTGGGTCGCGCGGGTGCGCAGTTCCGCCTCGATCGCCGGCCAGTTCGCCAGCACGAAGTCACGGAAAACCGCCGGGTCGTCGACCGGCCCGCCGAGCAGTCGTACGACGCCGAACAGCAGGTTCGGCTGCCGCTTTCCTTGCGGGAGCGCACCGATCAGTGCGAGCACTACTTCGTCCCGGGAGACGGCGAGGGACAGGCGCTCGTACGTCGGGGAAGTGCCGCGCGCCTCCCGGGTGGCGAACTCGACGTAGCTCTCGGCGATCGTCATGCTCCGATGATCGCAGTCGATGCCTCACGACCGAAGCCACCCCCAATGCCGGTGCAACAGCCCAGCGGGGACACAGGTCAGGTGCTCCCCACTGCCACTGCGATGTGTAGGGCGGCCTGTGCGGGGGTGAGGTGCGTGGTGTCGACGACCTCGGCCTCGGCGTGCAACCACGTGCGGGCCACCTCCGCATAGGCATCGAGGTACCTGAGGCGGAATGGTGAAGGGACGGGATGTTCCCCCTCGATGCGCCCGCGGAGTGTGTCGCGGTCGGCGTGGAGGACGAAGTGCCTCACCGGGATGGCATGTTGGGCGAGGCCAGCGCTGATCTCACGCCAGTACTGCTCGACCAGGACAGTCATGGGCACCACCAGAGTGCCGCCGGTGTAGTCGAGGACGCGTCGAGCGGTCTCGACGACCAACTGCCGCCACGGCGGCCAGTGCTGGAAATTGTCCGTTTCGGGCAGCCCCGGCGTGATGTCCATGAGTGTCTCGCCGACCTTCTCGGCGTCGAACACCCGCGAGTCCGGGATCAGTTGCTGCACGAGGGCACTGGTCGTTGTCTTGCCTGCGCCGTGGGTGCCATTGATCCATACGATCATGGGACTCGATGCTAACGCCGTGCCGCCGACGCCCGGGCCTTGTGGCTGGGCCTGCTCGTCGCGGAGCAAGCAAGGTGGGCCGGCGGATGTCCACCGGCCCACCTTGTCACTCGTACGTCAGCTGCAACCGCTGGTGGAGCCGCAGCCCTCGCAGACGTAGCAGCTACCGGCCGGGCGCATCTTCGTACCGCAGGTGAAGCAGAGCGGCGCGTCGGCGGCCTTGCCGATCACGGCCTCCAGCAGTTCGGTGCTCGAACCCACGGACGGCGCCGGCTTGGCGGCGGCCACGTCGGCGGTCTCCTGCGCCGGCTGGGCGATCGGGCCGGTCTTCGGCTCGGTCGGCGCCTCGACCGGGGCGGAGGCGGCCATCGCGGTGAGGTCCGCACCGCTCGCCTCCGCCTCCGCCTCGGCCCGGAGCTGGGCGGCCCGCTCGCTGGCGGTGAAGATGCCCAGTTCCGCGCGGCGCTCGTACGGCAGGAAGTCCAGCGCCAGGCGACGGAAGATGTAGTCCATCACCGAGGCGGCCATCCGCACGTCCGGGTCGTCGGTCATGCCGGCCGGCTCGAAGCGCATGTTGGTGAACTTGCTGACGTACGTCTCCAGCGGGACGCCGTACTGGAGACCGATGGAGATGGCCACCGAGAAGGCGTCCATCACGCCGGCCAGGGTCGAGCCCTGCTTCGACATCTTGAGGAAGACCTCGCCGAGGCCGTCGTCCGGGTAGGACGAGGCGGTGAGGTAGCCCTCGGCGCCGCCGACGGAGAAGCTGACCGTCTGGGACGGACGCTTCTTCGGCAGCCGCTTGCGCACCGGGCGGTACTCGACGACCTTCTCGACGACCTTCTCCACCTCGGCGGCCGGGGCCTGGATGGTCGCGGCGGCCTTGTTGGGCTTGGCGACCGACAGGGGCTGGCCGACCTTGCAGTTGTCACGGTAGATCGCCAGCGCCTTGAGGCCGAGCTTCCAGCCCTCGAAGTAGATCTTCTCGACGTCCTCGACGGTGGCCTGCTCCGGCATGTTGACCGTCTTGGAGATGGCACCGGAGATGAACGGCTGCACGGCCGCCATCATCCGCACGTGGCCCATCGGGGCAATGGACCGCTCGCCCATCGCGCAGTCGAAGACCGGGTAGTGCTCCGGCTTGAGGCCGGGGGCGTCGACCACGTGGCCGTGGTCGGCGATGTGCTCGATGATCGCCTCGACCTGCTCCTCGGGGTAGCCGAGGCTGCGCAGGGCGCGCGGCACGGTCTGGTTGACGATCTGCATCGAGCCGCCGCCGACCAGCTTCTTGAACTTGACCAGCGCCAGGTCCGGCTCCACGCCGGTGGTGTCGCAGTCCATCATCAGGCCGATGGTGCCGGTCGGCGCGAGCACGCTGGCCTGGGAGTTGCGCCAGCCGAACTTGTCACCGATCTTGTTGCCCTGGGTCCACTGCTTCGTCGCCTCGCGGACGATCGCGGTGGCCACCGTGCCCGTGGGCTTGATCTCGTCGTTGGCGGCGGCGTGCTTGCGCATGACCCGCTTGTGCGGCTCGGCGTTGCGGGCGTAGCCGTCGTACGCGCCGACGACGCCGGCCAGCTCCGCCGAGCGGCGGTACGCGGTGCCGGTCATCAGCGAGGTGATCGCCGCGGCGACCGAGCGGCCCTGCTCCGAGTCGTACGGCAGGCCGGAGGCCATCAGCAGGGCGCCCAGGTTGGCGTAGCCGATGCCGAGCTGCCGGTAGGCGCGGGTGGTCTCGCCGATCTTCTCGGTCGGGAAGTCGGCGAAGCAGATCGAGATGTCCATCGCGGTGATGACGAACTCGACGGACCGGACGAACTTCTCCACCTCGAAGCCGCCGTCGGCGCGGAGGAACTTCATCAGGTTGAGCGAGGCCAGGTTGCACGAGGAGTTGTCCAGGTGCAGGTACTCCGAGCACGGGTTCGACGCGGTGATCCGCCCGGTCTCCGGGCAGGTGTGCCAGTCGTTGATGGTGTCGTCGTACTGGAGGCCGGGGTCGGCGCACTCCCAGGCGGCGTGGGAGATGGTGCGGAACAGGTTCTTGGCGTCGATGGTCTCGATGACCGCGCCGTCGAGCCGGCCGCGCAGGTCGAAGCCGCCGCCGTTCTCCACGGCGGTCATGAACTCGTCGGAGACCCGGACGGAGTTGTTGGCGTTCTGGTACTGCACGCTGACGATGTCGGCGCCGCCGAGGTCCATGTCGAACCCGGCGTCGCGCAGCGCGCGGATCTTGTCCTCCTCGCGCGCCTTGGTGACCACGAACTCCTGGATGTCCGGGTGGTCCACGTCGAGGATGACCATCTTCGCCGCGCGCCGGGTGGCGCCGCCGGACTTGATGGTGCCGGCGGAGGCGTCCGCGCCACGCATGAAGCTGACCGGGCCGGAGGCGTTGCCGCCGGAGGAGAGCAGCTCGCGGGAGGAGCGGATCCGGGACAGGTTCACGCCGGAGCCGGAGCCGCCCTTGAAGATCAGCCCCTCCTCCTTGTACCAGTCCAGGATGGAGTCCATCGAGTCGTCGACGGCCAGGATGAAGCAGGCGCTGACCTGCTGCGGCGAGGGCGTGCCGACGTTGAACCAGACGGGCGAGTTGAAGCTGAACACCTGGTGCAGCAGCATCCAGGTCAGCTCGTGGGCGAAGATCTCGGCGTCGGCCGGGCCGGCGAAGTAGCCGTACTCCTCACCCGCCGTGCGGTAGGTGGTGACCACCCGGTCGATCAGCTGCCGCAGCGACCACTCCCGCTCCGGGGTGCCCACGGCGCCCCGGAAGTACTTGGTGGTCACGATGTTCGCCGCGTTGACGCTCCACGTCTCCGGGAACTCGACGCCACGCTGCTCGAAGTTGACCGAGCCGTCCCGCCAGTTGGTCATGACGATGTCGCGGCGCTCCCAGGCGACCTCGTCGTAGGGGTGCACCCCCTCGGTCGTCCAGACCCGCTCGATCTTGAGCCCCGCGCCGGCCTTGTTGCGTGCCCTGCTGGTTGTCACACCGTCCCCCGACATCTCATCCGCCCCCTCGTCCGCACGGCCACCCGCCGCCCGATCCGACTGTCAACAAACTGCGAAGAATTCAACTGGTACGGCCGGCGGCCTCGGCCGCGTCGGCCCCGGCGCCCTCCCGGGCGCGTGCGGCGGCTCGCAGCGTCTCGATCTCGCGCTCGAAGTCGGCGAGCGAGTCGAACGACCGGTAGACGCTGGCGAACCGCATGTAGGCGACCTCGTCCAGGTCCCGTAGCGGGCCCAGGATGGCCAGCCCCACCTCGTGGCTGGGGATCTCGGCGGCCCCCTTGGCCCGGACGGTCTCCTCGACCTTCTGCGCGAGCAGCGCGAGCGAGTCGTCGTCCACGGGCCGGCCCTGGCACGCCTTGCGCACCCCGCCGACGATCTTCGTACGGCTGAACGGCTCGGTCACCCCGCTGCGCTTGACGACCGCGAGGACCGCCTCCTCGACGGTGGTGAACCGCTTGCCGCACTCCGGGCAGGATCGCCGCCGGCGGATCAACTGGCCGTCGTCGGCCTCCCGCGAGTCGACCACCCGGGAGTCGGCGTGCCGGCAGTACGGACACCGCATCGCACCCGACCTCCTTCATCGATCGCGGGTCCGCCGACCGCTCGCCGGGCACGCGTCAGCGCGACGCAGCCATCTGTCGATGGTCTTCGCCGTGTCGACGGTGCCGGAGTGCGGTGGGTAGTCGAACCCAACCTGTAGGCGACTTACGCCCGTGTGACTACTACATCTAGGGGTTGACCGTAGGCCGCTGCGGATCGGAGGTCAAGTTGGCCGGCGTGTCCGGCGCGTCACCTGACTCCCGGGTCGACCGGCACCGCCGCCCGCCGGAGGACCAACCGTCCGACGCCCCCGCGGGTTACCGGTCCGGCCGGTGCGAAACGGCCGACGATCGGACGAAAGTCGAACACCCGTTCGACCCGGCGTACCATTTATCAGAACACGAGTACGAGCGGAGCGGTTTTTCACCCCGACACGCCGAGCAAGGTCGTACAGATGTTTGAAAATGACCGATCTCACCTATACGGTCTTGAACAACCGGGCGCGGAATCCTCCGTCCACCGGTCACCACGCACCACCGCACGCACACCAGCACCACCGCATGCACCAGCATCACCGCACGCACCACGAGCCGCCAAGGCACCCAGCGCCGACCAGGGAGGACGGACGTGACCGAGGATCGGGCCAGCCGGCCGAAGAGCCCGCAGCAGATCACCGAGGCGGGACCGCCGGCCACCCGACGCCGGGGCGCCGCGCGCAGCCGGACCGGGCAGCCCGCCGTGCGCCCGGTCACCCCGGTGGTCAGCGCCTTCCCCGACCCCGCGACGGTGGACCTCACCGCCCGGCAGCGCAGGATCCTGGAGTTCATCCGCACCTGGGTCGAGCGGCACGGCTACCCGCCGAGCGTGCGCGAGATCGGCGAGGCCGTCGGCCTGGTCTCGCCGTCCAGCGTCGCCTACCAGCTCAAGGAGCTGGAGAAGAAGGGCTTCCTGCGCCGCGACCCCAACCGGCCGCGCGCCGTGGACGTCCGGGCGCCCGCCGAGGTCGACGACGAACTGGCCCGCTCGCAGCGTCCCGCCCCGGCCTACGTGCCGATGCTGGGCCGGATCGCGGCCGGTGGACCGATCCTGGCCGAGCAGGCCGTGGAGGACATCTTCCCCCTCCCCCGCGAGCTGGTGGGTGAGGGCGAGGTCTTCATGCTCCAGGTCAAGGGCGACTCGATGCTGGACGCGGCGATCTGCGACGGTGACTGGGTCGTGGTCCGGCAGCAGCCGACCGCCGAGGCCGGCGACATCGTCGCCGCCATGCTCGACGGCGAGGCGACCGTGAAGACCTACCGCCGCCGCGACGGGCACGTCTGGCTCATGCCGCAGAACCCGGCCTTCGACCCGATCCCCGGCGACGACGCCACGATCATGGGCCGGGTCGTCGCGGTGCTGCGCCGCATCTGATCCGCCACCGCGCCGGGTGGCCGCCCTCAGCGGTCACCCGGGCGCCGTGCCGCTCAGCTGCGGGCCCTGAGCGTCCGTTGCCGTCTCCGGCAGGCCCAGTCTCACTAGTCGTCGCTCCGGCAGGCCCAGCCTCAGTAGCGGTCGCCCCGGTAGCGGTCGCCCCGGTAGCCCCGGCCACCACCGGGCACGTGGCCGTAACCGCGACCGTCGTCGGGGCCGTCGTCGCGCCGGCGGACCGGCCGCTGGCCACGGGGATCCGATTCGTCGCCCCGACGCGGCGGCTCCGCCCGGCCACCGCCGTAGACGCCACCGCCCGGCTGCCCGCCGCCACCGTAGACACCGCCACCGGGACGACCGCCGCCCTGGCGACCACCGCTACCACCCTGGCGGCCACCGTCGCCGCCCTGACGGCCACCGCCCTGGCGTCCACCGCCACCCTGGCGGCGGCCACCGAGTGGCGGCCCGCCCAGGCCGGGCGGCGGCCCGTCGACGGGTGGGCGACCGCCGCCGTAGACACCGCCACCGGCAGCCGGACGGGCACCGCCGTAGACGCCGCCACCAGCCGGACGGGCACCGCCGTGCCCCCCGCCGCCGGCCGGCGGACGGCCGCCGGCAGGGCCGCCGTAGACCGCTCCCGCCGGCGCACCGCCGTAGACGCCGCGTCCCCGGTCGCCCGGCGCGACGAAGTCGTCGTCCGCCGGAGCACGCAAGTCGTCGCCGAGGGCGTCGTCGCGGTCCGGACCGTCGTCGCCGCGCACGGGCGCCGGCCTGCGCCGGGCCCGGAGGATGCCGAAGACACCGGCCGCCACCATCAGCGCGCCGATCACCCCCACTGCCGCGATCAGGTACGTGATGTCGCTCAGGCTCAGGCCGTCGACCCACGACTGGCCCGCCTTCTTCGGCGTTTCGCCCTCGCCGGCCACCGGCTTCGCCCCCTCCGTGGAGGGGGTGTAGCCGAGGATGTCGATCGGGGCGTCCTCGTCCATGTGCCCGCCGTCGGAGACCGTGAGAAAGGACTTCCCGTCCGGGGTATAGGCAATCGCCTCACCGAACGGGTCGGCCAGCGGAGTGACCCGGGGCGTGCCGACGGTCACCGCGGCCAGCACGTCACCGTTCGGCACGTCGTACTCGAAGGCGTCGGCGTAGGTGCGCACCACCGCCCGGGAGCCGTCGGGGGAGCGGGCTGCGCCGGTGATCGCGACGCGACCAAAGACGCCCATCCGGGTGTCGGTATCAGTCTTGGGCAGTGCGATCTCGCCGACCTTTTCCATCGCCACCGGGCTGGTGTCGCCACTCTTGAGGGGCCCTACCGGGCGGAAGATCGCCGCCTTCCCCGAGGTCACCTTTGTGATGATCAGCGGCTTCCCGTCGTCACCGATCAGCAGCGCCTCGGCGTCGTGCGGCTTGCCCTCTGGGTAGGAAAGCCGATGCAGCACCGGCCGCTTCGACCCGTCGACCGGCATGCTCCACAGCGCCACCCGCTCGCGACGCTTGCTGTTGGTGACGTTGTCGCCCGTGTCGGCGATCCAGAGCGTGGTGCCGTCCGGGGAGAGCGTCAGGTCCTCCGTGTCGAACGGCCCCTGCCCCGAGTAGCGGACCGGCTCCTTCGAGATGCCGCACTTGGCGTCGAGGAAGAAGACCCGCTTGCGGCTCTCCACCTCGGTGCCGTCGTTGATCACGATGTAGCCGCTCTTGGTGGCCACCAGGCCCGACAGCTCCCGCAGCCGCTCGTCGGTGACCGTGCACCGCTTCTTGCCGGGAGCAGCCGCGAGTGGGGACGCGGCCGAGGCGGGCGCCGCCGCCAGGGCGACTCCGGTACACGCCACGGTCGCCCCCAGCAAGCCGAGGGCGACCGTGACCGAAGAAACAGCGCGGCGCATTGAATCAGTGTCGCATGCCGGGCGTTTCCGACGCGTGACGCCGGGAGGGCGTCACCGGGCGCCCGCGACCGCCTGGTCCTCGTCCGCCCGGAACGGCGCCAACTCGGCGGCGAGCGCCTCACCGACCCGCACGTGCACCAGGGTGCCCTCCGGCAGGTGGGAGATGCTCAGCACCTCGCCCTGACGGTGCACCCGGGCCACCAGGTCGCCTCGGTCGTACGGCAGCACCGCGCGGACCTCCACGGCCGGGCGGGGCAGCCGCGCCTCGACGGCCTCGCGCAGCCCGTCGATCCCGCGACCCGAGTGCGCGGAGACGAAGACCGCCTCCGGCCAGAGCCGCTTGAGCCGCAGCACCGTCTCCTCGTCGGCCGCGTCGGTCTTGTTGACCACCAGCAGCTCGGGCAGCCGGTCGGCGCCCACCTCGGCGAGCACCTCGTGGACCGCCCGGACCTGCTCCTCCGGGTCCGGGTGGGTGCCGTCGACGACGTGCACCACCAGGTCGGCCTCGGCGACCTCCTCCAGGGTCGAACGGAACGCCTCGACGATCTGGTGGGGCAGGTGCCGGACGAACCCGACCGTGTCGGAGAGGGTGTAGAGCCGCCCGTCAGCCGTGGTGGCCTTGCGGGTGGTCGGGTCGAGGGTGGCGAAGAGCGCGTTCTCCACCAGCACGCCCGCGCCGGTGAGCCGGTTGAGCAGGCTCGACTTGCCGGCGTTGGTGTAGCCGGCGATGGCCACGGCCGGCACGGCGTTGCGGGAACGCCGGGCGCGCTTGGTCTGGCGTACCGTCTTCATGCCCTTGATCTCCCGGCGCAGCCGGGAGATGCGGTGGCGGATCCGGCGCCGGTCGGTCTCCAGCTTCGTCTCACCGGGGCCGCGCAGACCCACGCCGCCGCCGGCGCCGCCGCCGCGACCGCTACCACCGGTCTGCCGCGAGAGGGTCTCACCCCAACCGCGCAGGCGCGGCAGCAGGTATTCGAGCTGGGCCAGCTCGACCTGCGCCTTGCCCTCCTTGCTCTTGGCGTGCTGGGCGAAGATGTCGAGGATCAGCGCGGTGCGGTCGACCACCTTGACCTTGGTGCGCTGCTCCAGGTTGCGCAGCTGGGACGGCGACAGCTCACCGTCGCAGATCACCGTGTCGGCGCCGGTGGAGAGCACCACCGAGCCGAGGTCGTCGACCTTGCCCCGGCCGACGTAGGTGGCGGGGTCGGGGCGGTTGCGCCGCTGGATCAGCCCCTCGAGCACCTGCGAGCCGGCGGTCTCCGCCAGCGCGGCCAGTTCGGTGAGGGAGTTCTCGGCGTCGCTCTGCGAGCCCTCGGTCCAGACGCCGACGAGCACCACGCGCTCCAGGCGCAGCTGGCGGTATTCGACCTCGGTGATGTCTGCGAGCTCGGTGGAGAGGCCGGGGACCCGCCGCAGCGCCTGCCGCTCCGACAGCTCGAACTCACCGGTGGTGGCGTCGAGCTCGTCGTCCTCGTAGGGAAGAAGGGTCTCCTGGTTGTGCAAGCCGGTCTCCTGTCCGTTCTGTCACGTACCGAGCAATCCTGACATGTGCCAACGCGGAACGCACCCGCTATATGCCCGCTCGAACGGGCCACAAAAGTGGGGGCGGATGCCGGAGGGGCCCGCCGGGGCGAGTAGAAATGCGGGGCAGCCGTTCAGCGTCGACGGAGGGACCCCGTGGCCATCACCCGACTTCCAAGTGCCGGATTCTCGATCACGATTCGCATCGCCGTGCCGGCGGACGCGTCCTCGATCGGCCGGCTGACCACCTCCGTGGGTGAGGCCGGGGCGATCGTCACCGCGCTCGACGTGGTGGACTCCGACCCGACCCACGTGCTCGTCGACCTGACCTGCGACACCGCCGACGCCAGCCACGCCGACCAGGTGGTCGACGCGTTGACGGCGCTGGACGGCGTGGACGTGCGCAAGGTGTCCGACCGGACCTTCCTGCTGCACCTCGGCGGCAAGATCGAGGTCAGCTCGAAGGTGGCGCTGCGCAACCGCGACGAGCTGTCCCGGGCGTACACCCCGGGGGTGGCGCGGGTCTGCATGGCGATCGCGGAGAACCCGGCCGACGCCCGCCGGCTGACCATCAAGCGCAACACCGTGGCCGTGGTCAGCGACGGCTCCGCCGTGCTGGGCCTGGGCAATCTCGGGCCGGCGGCGTCGCTGCCCGTGATGGAGGGCAAGGCCGCGCTGTTCAAGCGCTTCGGCGGGGTGGACGCCTGGCCGGTGGTGCTCGACACCCAGGACACCGACGAGATCGTGCAGATCGTCAAGGCGATCGCCCCGGCGTACGGCGGGATCAACCTGGAGGACATCGCCGCGCCGCGCTGCTTCGAGATCGAGGCGCGGCTGCGCGAGGCGCTGGACATCCCGGTCTTCCACGACGACCAGCACGGCACCGCGATCTGCGTGCTGGCCGCGCTGACCAACGCGCTGCGCGTCGTGGGCAAGCAGCTCGCGGACGTCCGGGTCGTGGTCTCCGGCGCGGGCGCGGCCGGCACCGCGATCATGAAGCTGCTGCTGCGCCAGGGCGTCGGCGACATCATCGCGTACGACCGGCAGGGCGCCTTGCACCGCGGCCAGACGGGGCTCAACCCGGCCTGGCAGTGGCTGGCCGAGAACACCAACAAGGAGAACTACTCCGGCGACCTGGCCGGGGCGGTACGCGGCGCGGACGTCTTCATCGGGGTGAGCGCGCCGAACCTGCTCACCGGCGACGACATCGCCACGATGGCCAAGGACTCGATCGTCTTCGCGCTGGCCAACCCGGACCCGGAGGTCGACCCGCGGGAGGCGCGCAAGCACGCCGCCGTGGTCGCCACCGGCCGCTCCGACCAGCCGAACCAGATCAACAACGTGCTTGCCTTCCCGGGTGTCTTCCGGGGCATGCTGGACGCGCACGCCGAGGAGTTCACCGAGGAGATGGCGATCGCGGCGGCCCGGGCCATCGCGGACGTGGTCGGCGAGGACAAGATCAACCCCACGGTGATCGTGCCCAGCGTCTTCGACGCCCGGGTCTCCCCGGCGGTCGCCGCGGCGGTCCGCGCCGCCGCCCAGAACCCGACCCCGGCTCCCGCCGCCGACCCGGGCCCGGCCGACCTCCCCGAGATCGCCGCCGAAGCCAGCGCCACCCCCTGACCCCCCTCACCTACCCTGCCCCACCCCGCCCC